>JACQWL010000593.1 GCA_016209255.1 Verrucomicrobiota bacterium | reverse complement strand
GGCTGCGGCGACGCCGAAGCTCCGCCATTTCGCCAGCGGCAGGCCCGCCACGGCGATGACGGCGAGCTGGCTCACGACAAACGCGACGAGCCACCAAAACGCGGCGTCCATGAATCCGTAGCTGTGCAGGCCGACGCCGAGCATGTTCACGCCAAACCAGCTCCACGCCGTGACAATGTTACCGAAAATGGCCAGCGCCGCCAGACCGCGCTGTCTCACCAGGCCGCCCCAGCGCGCGTGCAGGATGACCGCATTCCACATCACGATGAGCAGGGCGCCGTTTTCCTTCGGATCCCAGCCCCAGAACCGGCCCCACGACTGATCCGCCCAGATGCCGCCGAGCACGGTGCCGACGAAACTGAAGAGCGTCGCAAAGCAAACGACTCCGTAAATCATGCGGGCGAGCGCGTCGCCGGTGGCCTGGTCGAGGGAGCGCGTCAGCACCCCGCGCAGCACGTAGATGAGCGCGAGGAAGCCGGCGAGGAACGTGGCCGAGTAACCGACCGTCACGGTCACGACGTGGGTCGCGAGCCAGAAATTCGAATCGAGCACGGCGCGCATCATTTCGAGGGTGTCGCCGCCGAGCGCCAGGTGGTGCGCGATGAGCAAGGTCGCGAAACCGGTCAACCCCGCGGCCACGCTGCCGATCGCGTTGCGGTAAAACCATTCGAGGACGAGACACAGGGCGACGGCGCCCCACCCGACGAAGAGCGCCGAGGAATAGAGGTTCGTGACCGGCGGCCGGCCTTCGAGCCACATGCGGGTGGCGATGCCGGCGGTGGCCACCGCAAACGCGATGACCACGAAGCCAAACGCGGAGCGCCCGAGCGGTTCCGGCCACTTCAGCCAAGAAACCACGGCCAGCAGAAACGCGATCACGTAGAGCGTCGTGCTCGTGTAGAACGGCTGCGCCGAATTAAACCGCGCCTCGACATCGCACTTTCGCATCACCCCCGGCATGGTCTCGTCGAAGCGCTGCCGCAGCTTTTGCACGGCCTGGTTGAATTTCTCCGGTTGGTGCAGCCGCCAGGCGCGACCGAGTTCGGCATAAGCGCCCGCCACTGGATTGACTTTTCCGCTCGCCAGGGTCTCGCTCCACGCCCCGCCGGCGGTTTTCCAGCCGGTGCCGTCGGCCGTGCCGGTGGCAGGCGGAATCGGGAGCAGGTAGCCGTAGGTCTCCATGACGGAGAAAATGCGGGCCATCTCGAGCGTGAATTTCGCCGCGGGGTCATCGCGCGGCGGAACGGCGTGCGCCGCCTGCGCGGCGGCTCCTCCCGCGGGCAGCGTTTGTTCGAATCGCGCGAGCTGGTCAAAAAAGTCCGCGGTGTCCGCGGGCGCCAGGCTGCTCTGCAGCCGCTGGTACAGGATGACGTTGTTGCGCAGCTGCACGACGGCGCGTTGAAAGGGCGTGCGCACCGCGCTCTCGGTGCCGTCGGCGAGCTTCGCCTGCCGGTCGAGTTCGCCCAGTTTCTTCGCGAACTGGTGTTGGGCGAAGCGTTTCTTGCCGGCGCCGGCCGCGGGAGTGAGATCCAGCAGCGCGAGCACATCGGGATGCACCACCTCAAACGTCGCGTAGTGGTCGGCCGCACCCGGCGTGAACAGCACGTCGAGCAGCCACTCGTTGGGCGACAGCGCGCGGCCGTCCGGCGCCGTCACCCGCTGCCGGCCCTGCATCATGAGCAGGGACGTGCGGGCGACGGTGTCGTTGGGCTTGACCCGGCCGTTGACGAGGGTGGGCAGCCGGCCGAAGCCGATGACGTCGTAATCGCCGGGGTTGCGCGGCGTACGGAGGGTGAAGGCAACGGCGGCGAGCGCGGCGAGGACGGCGAGGGTGGAAAACGCGTTTTTCATGCGGGGGTGGTCTTGATGGCGGCAACCGGGCGGCGCTTGCCGACGAAACCGACGAGGTGGAAGCAAAATTGAACGATCAGTCCGAGCGTCATCAGGGCACAGGCGATGTAGGGCAGCAGCCACGAGGGATTGCGCACGACCTGGAGGATGGTGGTGCGTTCGTCCCGTTCGAAGCCCGACTGGTAGAAGGTGAGTCCGGCGTAGCGCAGCGGGTTGTTCATGTAGATGAGCACCTCGCGATCGTCGCGGCCATCGGGCGTTTTCAGGCGGATGCGGCTGGAAAAATTCTTCGGGATCTCCGTGCCGGCGTAACGATCGAAGGTGAACTTCAGCAGCGTGAGCGCGTAGGGCTTGTAGGCGCGCTTCACCCGCAGGGCGATCTTCCACTGCCGGCCGCCGTATTCAAACACCTGTGGCATCACGAGCCCGGTCGATACCAGATAGGTGCCGAGCGAGCGGTCCGCGGCGACGAGTTCGACGTAGGCCGACGGCAGGTTGCGCTCGTCCTGGCGGTACGTGATCGGCTGCGGTGCGGCGAGGACGCGTTCGCCCAGCCCCGTCGTCGCCAGCGAAACCTGCCCGCCGGGGCGGTGAGTGGCGTCGGCCGGACGCGCCTGCAAGACCGAGTTCGGATAATAGGCCTTTGGCACGACGCGGAACGGCAGCTTCGGGTGCTGGAGCGGCGCCTGGCCGGCGAGACGTCTTTCGGGAATTGTGACGACGTCGTCAAATTGCGCATCGGTGGTGTCGACGACCACCAGTTCGTTGTCGCGATAGCTTTCGGCGTAGTTCCTGGTCTCGCCCTCGGTGAGCCGCAGGTTGTAGTCCTCCTGCCACAAGCCGGTGAGCAGTTCGCCCACCAGCAGCAGGATGAGGCCGGCATGGGTGAGCTGGATGCCGGCCTTCCGCGCGGTGAAACTGAACCGGTACACGTGCGCCGCGACCAGGTTGATCAGCAACAGTCCGCCGATCGTGTAGCCGCCCGGAAACACGGGCACGGCGACGCTGCCGAGCCGCGTGTAGATGACGAAGGAGCGAAAGTACTTTTCCTGCACCGCCCAGATGCCGAGGTTCACCTGGTCGAGGGTCGCGGCGAATATCAGCAGCATGCCGAGCACGAGCAGCACGACCGAGAGTTGGGGCGACACGAAAAGGTCGCGGAGCGAGCGCAGCGTGGCGTTCATGGCGTCGAAGTGGGAGGCTTGATGGTCTTGAGGAACTCGAGAAAGGCGGCTTTTTCCTTTGCGACCAGCGCATCAGGCCCGAGGAACTTGAAAAACCACGTGGCGCCCTGATAAGGCACGATCGCGCCGGTGATGCGCGTCGGTTGGCCTCCGGAGGTGCCCGCCATTTCGACGAACCCAATTTTCAGGCTGTTGTAGTCGAAACGAGTGATGGAGCGGGTCGCCTCGGCGTCCGGCAGCGGCGGCAGCTGAATCTGGCCGCGCCACCGGTTGACGTTGGCGACGTCGCCGCCGACGTCACCGGGGAAGGCCGTGATCGCAAGTTCGGCGGCGGCACCACCATCGCCCGTCACCGCATAGGTTCCCTTGCGCATCGCGCTGCCGGGTTTGGCCTGCCAGTGCGCCGGTGCGACCCACGTGAGGTTGGCGCCACCGGCGGTGGCGACCGCGGTGTCCGCCATGGCGCCACCGGACCCGCCCGACGGTGCGGCCGGAGTTGCCGCGGTCGCGTCGGCATGGGCGGTGGAAGCGGCGGCAGGAGGTGCGTCGCGCTCCTTGGGCACGCGATAGGATGTGATTTCCCGGTCGCGACAGCCGGCGATGAGGAGCGGGAAAAGCCCGAGCGCGCAAAGGTGGGTGCAGGGTTTCATTCGGCGTTTATTGTGTTTGCGATTAGGATGTTTTCTAGTCTGCCACACATGGCAACGCGCCTGCTCCGCATTTCTTGCGGAGCTGTGGGCAATACTTGTGTCGAACAACGGCGCGCCGGCCCGGCGCCACGCCGGGCCACGTTTCTCTTGCCGGAGGGCAAGCTTTGCACCGAGCTTGCCAAGCAATGCGCAGCCAGATTACGCAGAAATGGGCATGGTTGGGGCGTGGAAAGAGCCGTTTCTAACACGACCACTGAAAAACATGAAAAGAACTTCTTTAATCACGAACAACCTCGCGCTTACCGGCGCCGGGGTCGGTGTCGTCATCTGCCTTGCCGCTGCGCTCGGCTACGCCGCGCCCGTCGCCGAGAATTGGGAAAACCACTGCGCCAAGTGCCATGGTGCCGACGGCAAGGGCCAGACCAAGGCGGGAAAGAAACTCAAGGTCAAGGACTACACGGACGCCAAGGTGCAGGCCGAAATGAAGGATGAGGAGATCATCAAGGCCACCGCGGAGGGCGTCTTCGACAAGGGCAAGGAGAAGATGAAGGCCTACAAAGACGAACTTTCCGCGGCCGAGATCAAGGAATTCGTTGCCTACATCCGCAAGTTCAAGAAATAAGTTTTTCGCGCACCGCGAAAACTAAATTGCGCTGGCGCGCAGTAAGAACCGAAAGCTCTCTTGCCGACGACTAATGACAGCGGTTTGGGCCCCGAGGCCGCCGAAGGCGGAACCCGGTTTTCGCGCAGCAAAAACCGCTCGAATTTCAACAACTGGATTAGCGCCGCCGGCGGTGTCCTGAGCGCGGCCGCGCTGTTTTCCTTCGCGCTGCTCGTCTGGATGGATTTCACGCAGGGCGAAAAGAATCCGTATCTCGGCATCTTCACCTATATCGTCGCGCCGCTGTTCTTGATCGCGGGCTTGGCCACGATATTTTTCGGCGCCTGGGCGCAGCGCCGCTGGGCCATCAAGCACACCGCGACGCCCGACCGCTGGCGGATCGATTTCTACGACCAACGGCATCGGCGTTACATGCTGATTTTTGGCTCCGGCGCGCTGGTTTTCGTCATGCTCAGCGCGTTTGGCAGCTACGAGTCCTACCACTATTCCGAGTCGAACCAGTTTTGCGGCGAAGTCTGCCACCAGGCCATGTCTCCCGAGTTCTCCACGTACAAGCGTGGCTCGCACGCGCGCGTGGACTGTGTCGACTGCCACATCGGTTCGGGCGCGGAGTGGTTCGTGAAGGCCAAAATCAACGGCACCCACCAGCTCGTCGCTTACGTGTTGAACAACTACAAACGGCCGATCGAGACGCCGCTGAAAAACCTGCGTCCGGCGCAGGACATCTGCGAAAAATGCCACTGGCCGGAGAAATTCCACGGCAACGTCGAGATGAATTTCGAGCACTTTCTCTCCGACCGGAAGAACACCGCCTACACCGCCCGCATGCTGATGCATGTGAACAAGAGCGCACCCGGGAGTCCGCTCGGGGGCATCCACTGGCATGTCAGCGCCACGGAGCGTGTCGAATACTACGCCGTCGACGAAAAGCGCCAGGACATCCCGTGGATGCGCGTGATCAACCTGAAGGACGGCACCGCCCGCGTGTTTCGGATCGAATCGTTCAAGGGCGAGCCGCCGCCCGGCCAGATTCGCGTCATGGACTGCATGGATTGCCACAACCGGCCCGCGCATGTGTTTCCGACCGCCAACGACGCCGTCGAGAAGGCGATGGCGGCGGGCACGCTCAGCACCAGGCTGCCGAACATCAAGCGCGTCGCCGTCCAGGCGCTGACGCAAAAGGAGATATCGACCGCTGCGCAGGCGCCCCAGAAGATCGCTGATTTCGTGCGGGCGAAATACGCCGATCCCGCCAACGCGGCAGAAGTTCCCGGCGCTATTTCGGAGGTGCAGCGAATCTTCGCCGCCACGATTTTCCCCGAACGCAATGCCGACTGGCGGGTTTACCCCAACAACATCGGCCACAAGGACTGGCCCGGCTGCTTCCGCTGCCACGATGACAAGCACAAGACCACGCTCGGGCAGACCGTGCGCTCCAGCGATTGCATGTCGTGCCACACGATCCTGGCGCAGGGCACGGGCAGCGAGCTCGAGACGCTCTCGGCCAAAGGCCTGGAGTTCGTGCATCCGGGCAGCACGCCCGATGCCGAGCTGACCTGCGCCGACTGCCACAACGGCGGAATTCAGAAGTGAGCGCGGCCCCGGTGGCGCCTGCCGGGATTCTCGTGTTGAGGCCAATCGCTGCGCACGAACGGTCAATGCCTGCGTAGCGCCGGGGCGGGTTATTTTCGCATACTGCAGGCATGAAAGTGCCGCGGGTGAATCTGCGTAGATCCTCAGTCCCGCCGCTCATCCTGCTGGTTGCTTGCGCTGCGCTTGGTCGTGCGGCCGACGCGCCGGCGGTTACTGCAAACGGCGCCGCGAAGCCCGCCGTGCCGAACAGCGAGTGCATGGAATGCCACGAGGCCGAGTTCAAGCCCCGCAAGGCGGGGATGAAGCCGGAGTGGATCGGCATCCGCCCCGAACTTTTCGCCAAATCCGTCCACGGCAAAACCAACTGTGTCGACTGCCACAACACCCTGAAGGAGGCGGAGCACGCCTCAAAGCTGCCGCCCGCGCAATGCGCCTCGTGTCACGAAAAGGCATCGGAGCAATTCGCCAAGAGCATCCATGGCATCAGCCACACCATGGGAGACTCGGATGCCGCCTCGTGCGCCAGTTGCCACGGCACCCACGACATGGTGCCGGTCAAGCAATTGGACTCCCCCGTTTTCAAGTTCAACCTCGCGAAAACCTGCGGCACGTGCCACGACGACCCCGAGCTGACCAAGGACTACCGCCTGGGCCAGTCCAAGGCCGCGGGCCATTACCTCGACAGCATCCACGGTCGCGCGCTGGTGAAAATGGGCCTGGTGGTGGCGCCCTCGTGCAACGACTGCCACGGCGTCCACGACATCAAACGCAGCATCGACAAGGATTCGCACTCCAACCACGCCAACATCGCCAGGTCCTGCGGCGTGTGCCACCTCGGCATTGAGGAAACGTACAACGAAAGCGTACACGGCAAACTCCTGCTGAAAGGCGACAAGAAGGGCCCGGTCTGTTCGGATTGCCACACCGCCCACGATATCGAGAAACCCGCCACCGCGCACTTCAAGGCCAACAGCGACCGGAGTTGCGGCAAGTGTCACGAGGACCGGCTCACGCATTACCGCGAGACCTATCACGGCAAGGCAATGGCGCTCGGCCAGCCCAACGTCGCCTCGGAAGTCGCCGCCTGCTACGACTGCCACGGGCACCACGATATGTTTCCGGTCAGCGATCCGCGGTCGCGGCTCTCCAAGGACAAGATCCTCGGCACCTGCCAGCAATGTCACCCCGGCGCCGGCCCGAAGTTCACCGAATACCAGCCCCACGCCAACCCGCTCGACAAGGTCAACTACCCGGTCCTCAACAAGGTTTTCCTCTTCATGACCTCGCTGCTGGTGGGCGTGTTTGGGTTCTTCGGCCTGCACACCGCGGCCTGGCTCTTCCGCTCGATCTACGTGTATCTGCACGACACGAAGTCGTTCCGCGAGGCCAAGGTCCAGGCGCATCGGGATGACGACACGTTTACGCGTTTCACCCCCTTCGAGCGGTTCCTCCATCTGATGGTGGTGACGAGCTTCCTCGCGCTCGTGATCACCGGCATGCCGCTGAAATTCTATTACACGGACTGGGCGCGGGTGATGTTCGACCTGCTGGGCAACGCCGAGGTCGCGCGCACGCTGCATCACTACGCCGCCGTCGTGACCTTCGCCTATTTCATCCTGCACCTCGGCAGCCTCACCGGGACTTTCTGGCGCGCTCGCCGCAGCCTGTGCGATCCGGTCACCGGCCGCTTCACCCTGCGCCGCGCCTGGTCAATCGTCTTCGGTCCCGACTCGATGGTGCCCTCGGTTCAGGACTGGCGCGAATTCGTCGCCCATCAAAAGTGGTTCTTCGGCAAGGGGCCCCGCCCGCAGTTCGACCGCTGGACCTATTGGGAGCGTTTCGACTATTTCGCGGTGTTCTGGGGCGTGGCGATCATCGGGTTCTCCGGGCTGGTCATGTGGTTCCCGATCTTTTTCACCCGCTTCATGCCCGGCTGGGTCATCAACATCGCGCTCGTCGTGCACTCCGACGAAGCGCTGCTCGCCGCCGGCTTCATCTTCTCGTTCCATTTTTTCAATACGCATTTCCGGATCGAAAAATTCCCGATGGACACGGTCATTTTCTCCGGTCGGATCTCGAAGACCGAGATGCTGCACGAGCGGAAGCGCTGGTACGACCGCCTGCTCGCAGCGGGCCGCCTGGACGACTACCGGGTCAAGGCCGACGACTGGGAGGGCCGCAAGAACATCGCCAAATCTATTGGCTTCATTTTCTTCGGCACCGGGCTCGTTCTGCTGGTGCTGATCATCTATGCGATGACGTCGCGCTTGGGACACTGAACCCGGGCCGGATGACAATCCTCGGAGCAAGCGGGCGATCCTCGTTCGCGCCGATTCATGTGATTTGCGGGCAAATAATCTTCCCCCGCCCGGAAAATCCGGTTTCCTCTCAAAAGTTACTGCTTGGTCCCACCGCAACCGCGAACCCCAATTATTTCCTATGCCGCAGTCCACCCGATCTGTTTGGCCGCCGGTATTGAGCGTCTGCGTCATCATGATTTCCGCCCGCGTCTGCGCCGCGGGTTCGGGGGAGCCTCCGGCCGCTTCCGAGTGGGCGCGGTTTCGCGGGCCGAACGGTTCGGGGCACAGTTCCGCGACCGATCTCCCCACCACCTGGAGCGAAAAGGACTACCGTTGGAAAGTCCGGCTGCCCGGGACCGGCCATGCCTCGCCGGTGATTTGGGACGAAAAAATCTTCCTGGCCTGCGGCGATAATGCGACGGCAAAGCGCATTCTCATCTGCCTGAACACCTCCGATGGCCGCCCGGTCTGGCGGCGCGAATACGAATCGGCGGAGTTCAGCAAGAACCGGGACAACAGCTATGCGTCGTCAACCGCGGCCGTCGATCGGGATCGGGTTTACTTCTACTGGACCACGGAGGAGGAAGTGACCGTGCTGGCCCTGGACCACGCCGGGCAGCAGGTCTGGCGTCGGAACCTCGGACCCTACAAGAGCCAGCACGGCAGCGGCACATCGCCAATCGTGTTTCAGGATCTCGTGATCGTGAACAACGATCAGGAAGGGCCCAGCTCTCTGCTGGCACTCGACGCCAAGACGGGTGCAACGCGGTGGAAGGTGGACCGGCGGACCGACCGGGCGGCCTATTCAACCCCGTGCGTGCGCCAGACCGAGGCAGGGAAGCTCGAGCTTCTCTTCGCGAGTTCGGGCCACGGCATCACCGGCGTCGATCCACAGACCGGCAGGACGAATTGGGAACTGTCCGGCGCGTTTCCGTTCCGGGTTGTCGGATCGCTTGTTCTGGCTGAGGGCCTGATCGTGGGCGCGTGCGGAGAGGGCGGGATCGGCCGGCGCGTCGTCGGCGTGCGGCCGCCCGCCGGCGATCGCGGGCCCGAACTGGTTTACGAGATGAAGAGCTCGATTCCGTATGTGCCCTCGCCGATCTACCGGTCCGGGCTGGTATTCCTGTGGGGCGATAACGGACTGGTTGTCTGCCTCCGCGCCGCGACCGGCGAGCGCGTTTGGCAGCGGAAGATCTCCGACCGGTTTTACAGCTCGCCCATTTGCGCCGGCGAGCGGCTGTATTGTGTCTCGAGGACCGGCATCGTCTACGTGCTTGCCGCCACCGACAAAGACGAACTGATCGCCAGCGTCCCGCTGGGTGAACCGGCGTTCGCCACGCCGGCCGTTGCGGCGGGCACCCTCTACTTCCGCACCGCATCGCATCTGATATGCCTGCCGTCCCACCCGGCGGGGCGATGATGAAATACTTAATTCTCTTTCCCGCGCTTCTCCTTTCCGCTCTGGCCCAGCCGCTCGACCTCGCCTCCCGCCGCGAGCTGTTTCTGGATCGGCACCTCGTGGAGCGCATGGAGGGGACCGAGCTCCGGCTCCACGTGCCGCTCGACCGTGGAACCGCGTTTCTTTTCGACCGTCCGCACGAGGGCGCGTTCTGCGGCTACGTGTCCATCGTCACTTTGCCCGCCGGCGGTTTTCGCGCGTATTATCGCGGACTCGCGAAGGCGGGGCCGGATGGCTCCACCAACGAAGTGTGTGCCTTCGCCGAATCCACGGACGGCATCCGCTGGACCAAACCCGCCGAGAACATCGTGCTGCGCAATGCCGCACCGGTGACGCACAACTTTTCGGTCTTCATCGACCCGCGGCCCGGCGTGCCCGCCGACGAGCGATGGAAGGGCACGGGCGGAACGATCAAGACCGGGCTGATTCGCTTTGTTTCGGCCGATGGCATCGCCTGGCGCAAATTCATGGGAGATGCACCCATGCTGCCTCCGGCCAGGGAGTATCGCTATGATTCGCAGAATCTCGCGTTCTGGTCGGAGTCCGAGGAACGGTATGTCTGCTATTTTCGCAGCTTCAAGGACGTGCCGGGCAAGGGCGGAGTCCGCTGGATTTCGCGCGCGTCGAGCCCCGATTTTCGCGTCTGGAGCTTTGATGGCGAAATGAGTTTTCGCAGCGCCGACGGGGGTGTCGCTCCGCCCGAACATCTATATACCAACCAGACGAGCCCGTATATGCGGGCGCCGCACCTCTATGTTTCGATTGCCGCGCGGTTCCAGCCCAAGCGCCGGGTTTTGACGGCCGAGGAAGCCCGCGCCATCCAGGTGGATGCCGCCTACTACAACGACATTTCGGACAGCATCGTCATGACGACCCGGGGCGGCACCGTCTATGACCGCACGTTCCTTGAAAGCTTTGTGCGCCCGGGCCTCGGCCTGGAAAACTGGACATCCCGGACCAACTATCCGGCTTTGAACGTGATTCAGACCGGACCCGCCGAGATGTCGTTTTTTGTGCAAAAAGGCTACGGCCAACCGGGGCACCATCTGGCGCGCTATTCGCTGCGGCTGGATGGGTTCGCCTCCCTGCACGCGGGTTACGCGGGGGGCGAGATGCGGTCCAAGCCTTTCCGTTTCGCGGGCTCCGAGCTCGAGATCAACTATGCGACCTCCGCGGCCGGAAGCATCCGCTTCGAACTCCAGGACGAAACGGGCCGGGCGCTGCCGGGCTATTCGCTCAACGACGCGCGCGAGATTATTGGCGACCAGATCGAGCGGATCG
Organism: Verrucomicrobiota bacterium; assembly: GCA_016209255.1. Taxonomy (GTDB): domain Bacteria; phylum Verrucomicrobiota; class Verrucomicrobiia; order Opitutales; family Opitutaceae; genus ER46. Next base: position 139 of record JACQWL010000593.1, on the reverse strand, counting down.
TTTCTTGGGCGGGGGGAACGAACGTGGCCGCTCTCGCCGGCAAGACGCTGCGGCTGCGCGTGGCGATGAAGGACGCCGACCTCTATTCGCTCCGCTTTCGCTGAGCCGTATCCATGCAGTAGAACCCCGTTTACCTGTT
>JACQWL010000592.1 GCA_016209255.1 Verrucomicrobiota bacterium | reverse complement strand
GTCCGCGATTGTCCTCAGCTTGATCGTCGGCCCGCGGCTCGGCTTCGGAAAGACCCCGATGCCTCCGCACAGCCTCGTGCTCTGCATGGTGGGCACCGGCATGCTCTGGGTCGGCTGGTACGGATTCAACGCCGGCTCGGCGGTGGCGGCCGATGGCGTGGCGGCGAATGCCTTCACCACCACGACCCTTGCGACTGCGGTCGCCTCCTGCACCTGGGCCGCGCTCGAATACCTCATGCGCCGGAAGGCGAGCGTGCTGGGCTTCTGCTCGGGCGCCGTCGCCGGTCTCGTCGTCGTGACGCCGGCGTGCGGCTTCATCACCAGCAGCGCGGCCGTGCCGCTCGGCGTTCTCGCCGGCGCGCTGCCGTACTTCGCCTGCACGAAGCTGAAGGGTCTGCTCAAATATGACGACGCCCTCGACACGTTTGGCATCCATGCCGTCGGTGGCACGCTCGGCGCCTTCCTCACCGGCCTGTTCGCGACCGCCTCGGTCAACGGCAATCTCAGCACCAACCTCAAGGACATCGTCGGCAAGTCGCTTTGGATCGAGCAGCTCAAGGCGATGGGATTCACCGTCATCCTCGCCATCGTTGCCACCGCCATCCTCGCGCTTTTAATCAAGGCCCTCCTCGGTCTGCGGCCCACGGTCGAGTCGGAGCAGGAGGGCCTGGACCTCGGTGACCACGGTGAAGAAGGCTACATCTACGAACCCAAGTCCTGAGCGTCCCATCCAGCCCAGAATATTCATCCCCATGAAACTCATCATTGCCATCATCAAGCCGTTCAAACTTGAGGAAGTTAAATCCGCCCTCGCCGAGATCGGCGTCGAAGGCATGACCGTCACCGAGGTCAAGGGCTTCGGCCGCCAGAAGGGCCACACCGAAATCTACCGCGGCAGCGAATATACCGTCGATTTCCTGCCCAAGGCAAAAATCGAGATCGCCGTGACCGACGAAATCGCGGCCAAGGCGATCGACGCGATCGTGGCTGCGGCCAAGACTGGAAAAATCGGAGACGGCAAGGTGTTCGTCCAACCGCTCGAGGAGGTGGTCCGAATCCGGACCGACGAACGCGGCGAAGCTGCGGTCTGACCACGTCATCCCTTGCGATGGGACGGCGCTGAGCGCCGCCGCCCTTGCAGCCGGCGTTCGCCCCAACGCCGGCTTTTCTTTTGGGGCTGGGCGGGAGGTAGGAGCCTGCTTGCAGGCGATAAAGAACGCTGTCGGTTGGCGCGCGTCGAAAATCGCCTGCAAGCAGGCTCCTACCATCGGACGGCCGACCTCGGGGCCTGCGCCGAGGATTGCTACTGGTCGTTGGCGGCATGCACACTCCGCCGCCCGCCATGGAGGGTGTGCCCTTCCGGCCGGCGGCCGAAAGGGATTGCGAGTGGACGAACGCGCTTACGGTGTCGCTTTTTTCCGGTCCGGCAGCGCGCGGCTCGCGATTTCGGCCTTCAGCCGCTCGAGATACTGCGCCAAGGGCTGCACCCCTTCGTCGCCGCGCGCGCGCGAGCGCACGCTGACGGACTGCGTCTCGGCCTCCTTCTGGCCGATGACCAGCGTGTAGGGCACCTTGTCGAGCTCGGCGCGGCGAATCTTCGCGCCGAGCTTGTCGCTATGCCCGTCAAGCGTGACGCGGATGTCCGCCGCCTTGAGTTGCGCGAGGAGGCTGGCGCCGTAGTCGCCGACCTTGTCGCTGATCGGGACGATCCGCACCTGCTCGGGGGCGAGCCACGCGGGAAAGTCCCCGGCAAAGTGCTCGATCAGCACGCCGCAGAAACGCTCCATCGACCCGAATGGCGCGCGGTGGATCATGACGGGCCGGTGCGCCTGGTTGTCGGCGCCAATGTAGGACAGATCGAAGCGCACGGGCAGGTTGTAGTCCACCTGCACGGTGCCGAGCTGCCACTCGCGGCCGATCACATCGCGCACGACGAAGTCGATCTTCGGACCGTAGAACGCGGCCTCGCCCGGCTCCTCGGTGAACGGCACGCCGAGCGTCTTTGCCGCCTCGCGGCAGGCGGTTTCGGCTTTGTCCCAGTTGGCGGAGTCGCCGGCGTACTTGTTCGAGTCGGGGTCGCGCAGCCCGACGCGCACGCGGTAATCTTCCATGCCGAGCGTGGTGAGGATGATCTTCACCAACGCAAGGCAGCCGATCATCTCCGGCCCCACCTGTTCCTCGGTGCAGAAAAGATGCGCGTCGTCCTGGGTGAAGCCGCGCACGCGCGTCAGGCCGCTGAGCTCGCCGCTCTGCTCCCAGCGGTACACTGTGCCGAACTCCGCGAGCCGCACCGGCAGGTCGCGATAGGAGTGGGGCTGCGACGCGAAAATCTTGATATGGTGCGGGCAGTTCATCGGCTTGAGCAGGAAGCCGTCGAGGAGTTGCTCGCTCGGGCGCACGCGCTCCGGCGCGATCGTTTCCCGGCCGGTGCGGGCGTTGATTTGATCGCGCAGGTGGGGCGAGACGGCGTCGAGCCGCGCCATCATGTCGGCGCAGGAGCAACCCTCGCGGAGAATGGCCGCGAGCGATTCGTTTTCGACCACGGGCGTGAACTGCGACTCCTTGTAATAGGGGAAGTGGCCGGAGGTCTTGTAGAGTTCGAGCTTGCCGATATGCGGCGTGAACACCTGCGAGTAGCCCTGCTTGCGCAGCTCCCCGCTGATGAAGGTCTGCAGCTCCTGGCGGATGATCGAGCCGTTGGGCGTCCATAG
>JACQWL010000587.1 GCA_016209255.1 Verrucomicrobiota bacterium | reverse complement strand
GCCACGGCCGGGATGTTCTTTCCCCCGCGCCGGACGGTGAGGAGATTCGGCGGCGCCGGGAGATCGCGATCCCAGACGTCGTGGTGCGTCGTTTGGAAATGCCAGACGCGGCGGCCGGTCCGCGCGTCAAGGCAGATCAGCGAATTGCCAAACAGGTTCTGCCCGGGCCGGTTGCCGCCCCAGAAATCATACGTCGGCGAACCGGTCGGCACGAACAGCAGCCCGCGCTCCGCGTCCACCGCCATGCCGCCCCAGCAGTTGGCTCCGCCGGCGAACTTCCACGCGTCGGGCGGCCACGTCTCGTAGCCAAATTCTCCCGGCTGCGGAATCGTGTGAAACATCCAGGCCACCTGGCCGGTGCGCACGTCGAACGCCCGGATGTGCCCCGGCGCCGACGGCCCCGGCCCCTCATTGGTCCGGATGGACAGGACGAAAAGGTTTTCGAACAGCGCGCCCGGCGTGGTCGACGAGTGCAGCGACATCCGGGCCGGGTCCCGGCCCAGGCCCTGGTTGAAATCGACCCGCCCGCCCTCGCCGAAGGTCGCGATCGGCCGGCCGGTGCGGGCGTCGAGGGCAAAGAGGAAATGACCGGCCGTGTGCAGGATGCGCCGGTCGTCACCATTGGCCCAATACGTCACGCCGCGGTTCCGGTTGGTGCTGAGTTCCGCCTTCGGGCGGCCGTCCGGCCGCGCGGCCGCGTCGGCTTGCGCATCGAAGCGCCAGAGTTCCCGGCCGGTGGCGGCGTCGAGCGCGACCACCCGGGCGGACGGGGTGGTGGCGAACATCACGCCGTCGATCACGAGGGGATTGCACTGCATTTCGCTGCGGAGATCCGGGCGCGCCTCGCCGGTCCGAAAAGTCCAGGCCGGCGCGAGCCGCTGGACGTTCTGCGCGTCGATTTGCGCCAGGGTCGAGTAATGGCTGCGCCCTTCGTCGCCCAGATAGGCCCGCCAGTCGCGGCCGCTTTCGCTCCGCAGGGCGGCCGAAAGCGCCAGGAAGGAAAGGACGGCGGGATAGATTTTCATTGGCGGCGGATTTCTACTCGGGCAGCGGCTGGTCCTTCGTCTCCGGCAGGAAGAGCACGACGACAATGCCGAAAACGAAAATCAGACTGAGCAGCGAGACCGCCAGCCGGAGGTCCATGCCCGGCTGGGATTTCAGCCAGCCGGAGAACACCAGGATCGAAGCGGCCACCAGGCGGCCGGCGTTGAAGCAGAATCCCGTGCCCGTGGAGCGGAGGTGGTTGGGAAACAGTTCGGGAAAGTACACCGCGTAGCCCGCGTGAATGCCGAGGGTGAAGAACCCGAAGAACGGCAGCAGGGCGAGCAGCGTCGCGTAGTCGCGCGGCAGGTAGCACGTGGCAGGCACGATCGCGAGCGCGGCGATTTGAAAGGCGATGAAGGCGCGCCGGCGGCCGATGCGCACGCAAATCGGCCCGAACGCCAGCAGCCCCAGTCCGCCGCCCGCCGCCTGGAGGATGCCGTAGGCGAACTTCGCCTTCTGCGCGGCGGCGGCGGGGTCGGTGCCGCTGCGGAGCAACATCTCCCGCGCCAAGTCCTGTCCGGCGACGACGACGCCCCAAAACGTGCCGAGTCCGACGGCGGCGAGGAGCATGCCGAGAATCGCCCGCGAGGCCCAGCGCGGGTTGAGCAGCAGATCGCGAAAGCTGCCGAGCTGCACGCCTGCGCCGGTCGCCGCCTTTTTCTTGGCCTCCTGCCAGGCTTCCGGCTCCTTCACGCTGGCGCGCACCCAGAGGATGAGGAGGGCGGGCAACACGCCGAGGAGATAAGCGTAGCGCCAGTTCGCCCCCACGGCCAGACCCGCGAGCGCGGCCAGCCACGTGCCCAGGACGCTCGTCGAGTGGAAGATGCCGCCGGCATGCGCTCGCGCCCGCAGCGGGAAAACCTCCGCCACCAGCGCCGCCGCCACCGCCCATTCGCCGCCAACGCCCATCGCCACGAAAAACCGCAACACGCCCACCTGCCACAAATTCGTCGCAAAGTAAGTGAGGCCGGAGAAAATCGAATACATCAGGATGGTCACGATCATCGTGGGCTTCCGCCCCCAGCGATCGCCCAGCCAGCCGAAAAGAATTCCGCCAAATGTCCCGCCCACGAGGAAGACGCCGAGAAAAACATCCCCCCAGCGGCTGATGGCCTCGCGCGTCGCCCCCGCGCCGAGAATCTCGGCGAGCATCTGGCCGCGGGTGAGGTTGAAAATCTGGCCCTCGAACGTGTCGAACACCCAGCCCGCCGACGCGATGATGAGCACGAGCCACTCGTAGCGGGTGACGCCGTGCCACCAGGCGGCTGGCTTGAGAGGGGTGCTTATGGTCATGTTTTTGTCGGAGCCTGCTTGCAGGCGATTCACTGTGGGAGCGGGTTTATCCCGCGACGAGTCGGGGCATGAAGCCCCTCCCACATCGCCTGCAAGCAGGCTCCTACATTTGGCATCGCGTCGGCTCGGAATCTATTTTGAAGAATGTTCCCGGACTTCTACGCGATCTCCTCCACCCGAACGCTCCGGCCCTGCCCCGCAGAGAGATCGGCCGCGAAAATCACGCGATGCGAGCGCGCCGCCTCGCGCAGGCTGGTCAACGGCATGTCCTCGCCCCGGCTGATCGCGGCGAAGAACGCCTCGAATTGCGCCTGGTACGGATGGTCCAGTACATCGCCCGACCCCAGGAGCTTCATCGACAGCTTGCTCCATTGGTGGCGGTTCAGACCCGCGATGCGCTGGCTATGAAACCGATCGTCGAGCAACGAGCCCTCGCTGCCCACCAGGTGGGTGTGAAAGTAATAAGGCTGGAGGCAGTCGATCACGGAGGCGACTTTCCCAATCCGGCCGTCCTTGAACTTGAGAAGGGTCACCGAAGTCGTCGGATATTCATAGGGGGCGAAAAGCTCGCTCTGCGAACGGGTGGCGTGGCTGGTGACCGACTCCACCTCGCCGCCCATGCAGAGGAGCAGCGCGTCGAGGGCATGGCAACCGGCCGACAACAGGCTGCTCCCGCCGCCGTGCGTGCGGGGGTTCCAGCGAAACTGGCGGGACCAGGGTCCAATGCCGTGGAAATAATCGACCTCCCCATAGTGGATCGATCCGAGCAGCCCGCTGTCGAGCAGCGCTTTGGTGGCGAGCATTTGACTCGAAAACCGCGCTTCAAAACAGACGCAGCCCCGGACTCCGGCGGTGTCGACCGCCTCGGCCGCCCGGTGCACGTCCCCCCATGAGAGCGCGATCGGTTTCTCCACAATCACGTGCTTGCCCGCCCGCGCCGCGGCCACCACGTGATCCGCGTGCTGGTAGGGATAGCTGCAGATGGAAACCGCGTGGATGTCCTTCCGCGCGAGCACCGTCGCCAGATCAGCAACGACTTCGAGGGTGCACCCATGCCGGGCGCTGAGGGCGGCGGGGTCGTGGGCACGCGAAGAGCAGATTGTCGTCACCTGCGCGAGGGCGGTGGCGTTGATTGCGGCAATGTGGGCATTGGCCACGTTGCCGTAGCCGATGACGGCAATATTATACTTTTTCATATTGGGGTAACCTGCACTCGGCGCATCAGGGCGTGTTTTCAAACCACGTTTAAACCCCGCACTAAAGAAAAAACGCCCGCTGGTGCGCCCGCCTACCGAAGGCCGACCTGGATGGGCTGGGCCGTCGCCGTGTCGGTGACGACCTCGGCGTCGGGATGCCCCTGCACCAGCGTGCTGGGGTAATCGACCGTGACCTCGCCGGCGACGCTGAGGCGAAAGATCGCGCGATGGCGCTCCCCGCCCGCGCAATAGAGCCGGATTCTGCGCGCGGCCAGGATGTCCTTCATCCCGAGGGTGACCGCCATCGGCGGGATGGCCGCCGAACACCCGCCGGCGGAGTTGATGCTCTGCACCACAATCGAATCGTCGCCGAGCACGACGACCCGCGTCAGCGAATTGCGCATTTCCCCGACGGAAATGCGATGCCAGCGCGACAGCGGCGGTTCGTTGAAGGCGACATGCCCGTGATAGCCGATGCCGCCGTAGCAGCAGTCGATGCCGCCGACCGCCGCGATTCTTTCGCCGATTTCGTCGATCCGGAACGGATGCGGGAAAAGGGCGTTGCCGTCGGGAATCCGGATTTCGGGATCCAGCCGCTCGAACACCTGCCGGCGCATGAAGCCTTCGAAGCTGAGCGGATGCGACGTGGGAATCGGCCGCCCCTGCCAGTCGAGGAACTCATCCATGTTGAAGGCGTGGACATTCCTCCAACTCAGGCGCTCCCGGTTCGAAATCTCGACGACCTTGCGGTACTGCGCCACCGGGCCGACGGGAAGGATCAGGCGCGTGGGCTCGCCGCGGCGGTTGCGGGTGCGGATTTCGTCGAGGAGCGAGTTCGCGAAATCGTCGAGGACCGCCGGAATATCCGGCAGGACGCGGAACGGGAGCCGGGCGCGTTGGCGCAGGAGTTCGACCGGCAGCGCGTTCAGGCGGATCACTTCGTCATTCGACATGAATCCAGGCGTGGCGAATTCAGCCCCTGGTGGAGGTGCCTTGAACGAATCGGGAGATTCAGTCGTGGGGTTCATTTTTCGATTTCAAAATCAAGAAACACGCGCGCTTCCATCGATTCACATAAATGCACCGCCGTCGATGGTGCGAGAGGAAGTTTGCGCGAACAAGGCCCGGAGCGCAGCGGCAAAGCGGACGCCCAGCTGATTTAGACCGAATTCCGCGGTTGCCCGAGAATATTTGTAGCCCTGCGCGTGACCACGGCATGGTCTTTTGTTTTGACTTCACCGGGACCGGATGACGCGTAGGCAGCCCGCGGGGTTGGAGTGGAGCCGCTCGTGGATTTCGGGGTGAGGGACATCCGGATAATGTTCTGGCAACAGGGCGAAGAGCGCGTTGCGCAGCAGGGCGAGGTTGGCCAGGGCGGTGCCGTTGCGCGTGCGCGAACGGTCCTCGCCCCAAACGGCATCGCGGCGCCAGTGGTTGCGGATCTCGACGCCGCCCCAGTGGCCGCGTAGCAGCTGCTGCCAGTGCGCGGGCGTGCGCTCTTGCGGTTCCTGGCTGGACAGATAGTAGCGCGTCTCGGTGCTGGTCTTCTTGGTCTTTTTTACGGTGACCTCGCTCCGCACCACGATGACGCTGCGCGCGTAGGGAAAGGCGGCCGCGAAGGCTTCGAAGGCAAAGGCGGCGAGTTGGCGGACTTCTACTCGCCCGTGACCGATCGTGGTCTGCGGAAAAAAAGGGGGCCCGGCAGCGCGTCGAACGCCTGCGCCTGCGCGAGCAGTCCAGGCGGGTTCTTTTTGATCTGAAGCAGAAAATCGCCGCCTTTTCCCACGATGACGCGCGCGGTGGCTTTCTGGCAGTGCAGGGCGTTGGCGGTGACGGTCTTGCCGTCCAGCGCGGGAAGCGCGGCGAGCAGCGCGGTGGCGACGGTCTGCTCGCAGCGCGGCGTGCCTTCCTTCTGGTCGTAAACGGCCACCGCTTGCGGGGCGCCGTCCTCATGTTGCGCGAGCGTGAGCAGGCCGATGTGGTCGCGGATCATCTTGCCATCGAGGGCGAGAGCTTGGGGGAGCGTGCCAGCGTGGGCTTGCAGCCAGTCATGGACGAGCGCGGCGAACGCGGCGCTGTCCAAACGCGTGAGCACCGCGTAGAACACCGAGTAGGTGGGCACTTCGTAAAAGGCCTGCGTGCCGGGCTTGCGCGGCAGGCCGAGCAGGCGGCGCTGTTGGGGTTGCAGTGTCGTGGCGAAACGCGCGATTTCGGCAATCTCCCGCCGGCCGGCCAGCAGCGCCAGGGCGATCAAGGTCAGAACCGGGCCGATGCGGAAGCGGACGTTCGTGGCGCGGGGATCGGGGGCGCGTTGCAAAACTTCGAACAAAGAGAGCATTTGGGACTGGTCGAGGGGCAGCACCCCGGAGGGCGGCGCGATCACGCCGGGCTGACAGTCGGCGGGCAGTTGCTCCGCGCGGAGGTGCCGGCGGGCCTGCGGGTCGAGTTCACGCAGCCAGAGGCGCTTAGGCCGCTCGTTGGGCACGTAGAAGTCGGCCCGGTGGCGGCTGTAGCCGGCGCTCCAGCCGACCGGTTCCCAGTTGCTCGCCCGGTAACAGGTGCCTTCATGCGCTTCCGGATCGGTGAAACTCTCCGCCAGGAGTGGACGGTAGCCGAAGGCTTGCTGCCAGTGTTCGGGCAGGGCGCGCACGGCGGCGGCCAGCGTTTGCGAAGCCAGATTGGGCGCTTCACCCTTGGACGAAAGCAAGAGGAACCGGCGGTTTTGCACGATGAGCTTGAGCCGCTCCACCCGCTGGGTCGCACTCCACCCCAGCCAGCGGTCGCGGTCCTTCAACGCGTAACAGGCCGGACCCCAGAGGAGCAACGCCACGCGGCGGCCGCGCACCGTCACGATCTGCCGCAGGTAATCGCCCACGGGGCGGCCGGCGCCGAGGAAATGGTGATCGGCCAGTTGCTGGTCGAACCAGCCGAAGTCGGGCGAGGCCACCACTTGCACGACCACGTCGGACCGGTCAGCCGCCGCGGTAATTGAGCTCGTTTCACATTCCAGGGTACAGTTCATCCCATCCCAGCGGAACAGCAAGCGCGGTTTTTGTTTATCGAAAAAGAACCCTCAACGGCCACATGCACTTACGGCTTCAGAAGAAAAGACCATGGGTGTCTTTGCGGTGAACTGAATTTCTCGCTTTTTTTGGACCGGACTTCTTGGGTAAGAGAGTGATCCCATGAACCTCCGCATCGCTTTGTTTTTTCTCGCGCTGTCGTGCAGCCTGAGCCTCCCGGCCCGGGCCGCCGCGGCCCGGCCCAACATCGTCCTCATCATGGCCGACGACATGGGCTTCTCCGACATCGGCTGTTACGGCGGCGAGATTCGCACGCCGCACATCGACCGGCTCGCCACCGAGGGCGTGCGTTTTTCCCAGTTCTACAACAACGCCAAGTGCACCACCACCCGCGCCTCGCTGCTCTCCGGCATGTATCCGCGCAAGAATGGCAACGCGATCCCGCGCGACCTCCCGACCATCGCCGAATCGATGCGCGCCGCACCTACACCGCCGTCGGTCCGGCGTGGGGCGCGGCGCAGAACACGCCGTTTCGCCGCTACAAGAGCTGGACGAACGAGGGCGGGATCGGCACGCCGTTCATCGTCCGCTGGCCCGGCCAGGTGAAGCCCGGCACGATGACCGGCCAGATCGGCCACATCATCGACGTGCTGCCGACCTGCCTCGAGTTCGCGGGTGGGCGACCGCTCGCGGAAATCAACGGCCAGAAAGCCCCGCCGCTCGAAGGCCGCAGCCTCGCGCCGATCCTGCGCGGCGGCCAGCGCCCCGCGCCCGAAATCCTGTTTTGGGAATGGTCGGGCAATTGCGCCGTCCGCCGCGGGCAATGGAAGCTCGTCTGGGACACGCTCAACAAGGCGAAGAAATGGCAGCTCTACGATATCGAGGCCGACCGCACGGAGCTGAATGACGAGGCCGCGCAAAATCCCGCGTTGGTGAAGGAACTCAGCGCCGCGTACGAACGCTGGGCCAGGGACCTCGGCCGCCGTCTGCCGGGGCAAAAGGGCAAAGCGGAGGAATGAGTTGACGCTGCCGTCGCTGCGTCATGGCGCGGCAATCAAGTCCAGGCCCTGTCTGCTCTTGCCCTGCGTCTCTGCCCCGCGGGCGGGACGCCCGCGCCCCCTTGGTGCGGAATGATCGCAGCGAGAAGATCGAACAAGGGAGGGCGGGCATCCTGCCCGCCGCTCGTCACGGATCCCCCATTGCCTCGGCGTGCAGAACGGCATGAGGCTGCGCCGCGTTGGCTTTCACGTCAGCAGCTTGAACGCGTGCACCCAGTCGTTCTGCGGGAAACCGGGAATGCACCAGAGCATGCAAAGCGGCTCGATGGCCCGCGCCGCCTCCACCTTGCCCATGTCCGCCGTCTCCCAGCCGAACCGATCGAGAATGGCCGTCACCGTCTTCTTGGCCGCGTCGCGCGTGCCCGGCATGACATCGTACCCGTGTTTCAAAAAGCCGCCGCCAAGGGTCTACGCCACCTCCCCCGAGCCAAGGATTCCGATTTTCATGGCGGGACGGTCGCCGCGGAAGCAATAAAAGCAAGTGGCAGATCGAAACGCAGGGCACCCAACGAGGCGCAGCCCCAACCAAGGCGATCGACCAAGGCAGTTTTTAACCGCTCATCCCTGGTCGCCTTCGGCGCCGCCGGAGGCGGGTAAACTTCGCTAATCCGCGCTCATGGATTCTCAGAACCCACGCACCGTTTTCGCGCTTCGCCGATTAGGCGAAGCACGCACGTCTCCCACCCGCCTTTTGCTTCCGGAATATTAGCGTAGATTAGCGGTTCACCTCGGCTTGATCTGTGGCGTCCGCGGACAAGCAAGCCCGGAATCACCCATGAATTTGGTGGTCGCGGGGCTTGGCGGCGCGACCGCTTCCGCAATCCTCGCTCCCGCAAACACGGCGATCGCCGCCAGCCGCGCGGGACTCCACTCCGGAAGCCGCGCGGCCCAGCGCCAACAAAATGAAAACCATGCCCTCCAAATACCCGCCCACCGCCCCCCAGAACCGGCAGGCTCCCGCCAGCGGTTCCGCCCCCGTCAAAACGCTCCGGCTTGGCCGCATCAAGGCGGCAATCTGGGAAAACAACGCCGACCAGCGGCCCTTCTACAATGTCACGTTTGCCCGCACGTACATGGACGAGGCCAAGCAGTTTCACGACACCGACAGTTTTGGGCGCGACGATCTGCTGCTGCTCGGCAAGCTGGCCGATCAGGCACACACCTTTGTGTGCGACCGCCTCGCCAGCCAGCGAAGCGAAGAACCGGCCTGAGCCCGAGCCGTAACGATGCAGTCGAACGCACTTTTCATTCGTAACGACGAGAACTGAAAGGTGGACGGCGACCTCCGGGCGCCGTTGAGGCCGTGTCCGCAGGAAAAACGCGCCCGGAGGTCGCGTTCCACCTCGAGCCAACTGAATCGTTACGGCTTGGCCAAAACAGCGCGCTTCGATTTTCAGAACACCAAGGATCGAATTGGCGCGCACCAAGGATGCGAGTTCCGCCTGCTCCTCGGGGTTCAATCGGATGCCGAAAGCTTCGCGCATTATCGAATAACCGGGCGCGAGCGCCACCATCTTCGCGTCGGCGCTTACCGCCCGGCCTGGCGCAAGAGCCACTCTTTGCGCTCGGGCGGCAGGGTGGTTTCCTGGAGCCAGGCCGCCGCCGCGTCGGGATTCGTCAGCAGCCATTGTCGCGCCGTCTTTTCGATTCGCTCGTCGCTCCGGTCTGCGCGCGGCAGCGCTTGCAGCCAGTTCGCTGCCTGCGACGCCGACCCCTGAAGCAGGCCGTCGAAATAAATCTCCATCGCCCGATCGCGGGTCGAACCACCCGGCAGCGCGGCGACCCACTGGCCAATCGCGGCGGGTTCCAGCCCACCGCGTTGGCGAACATACTCCAGGATGGCCTCGTCCCGCGACAGCCCCGGCGACTGCATCGCGAGCCACGCGGCAAACGCCGGTGAATCGAGGTCCAGCCAGGATGCCGCCGACGACGTGCCGCCACGAATGCGGGCGCCGGAGCGGCGCTGGCCCGGTGCGGCGGCAATTCGCCGCGACGTCGACGCCCCAAGGCCGGAATCGAAGCCCGCGAGGGCCGCGGCGCGAAGTTCACCCGCCGGAAGCTCTTTGATCCACGCGAGGGCGGCAATCGGGTCGATCGCAACCCACGTTTCGGCAATGGCCGCGACGATCAGCGAGCGATCGCGCCCGGGGGGCAGCATCGCGGCAACGGCGACCGCCCGCGGCGGTTTCGTCTGGGCGAGCGCGAAGCCGACGCTCGATGTCACGTGCTGTCGCAGGGCGTCGTCGGGCCGTTCCCGCAGCCAGGAGACCGCGTTGTCCGGATCCTGGCGGGCCCATTCCGCGGCGGCGAAACCAAGCGCCGAATCGCGAGCCGGGCCGGACGGCAGGGCCATGATCCGATCGACCGTCGAACGCGGACTGGCCTGGACCAACCCGGTCGCCACGGCGCGGCGGGCGATGTTCGCCGTGGTCGGGTCGGAAAGCTCGACCGCCCAGCGCAACGCGGCGTCGGGATCGCGTCGTGCCATCTCGTGTGCGGCGGCTTCGATGCCCGACGTTTGTGCAGGTCCAGCGGGCAACGCCGTCGCGAAAGCCGCCGCCGCCAGCGGATCGCGCTCCGCCAGCATCGTCGCTACTTGGGTGGCCAGTCGCGCGCGGTTGCTCAGGTCCCGGACGGTTTCGAGCGTTCGCAGCGCCGCCGGAATGTCGTTGTGCTGCGCGGCCCGCAGCGCCGTGGCCAGGATTTCGCTTTCCGGCATCCTCACCTGCGCCGCCGGCGGCGCCGGGGCCACGGTCGGCATCGCGGGTCTCCGGATCGCCGTCGAATCGCGACCGGCCGCCGGGCCGCTGCAGCCGTTGAGAGCGG
>JACQWL010000586.1 GCA_016209255.1 Verrucomicrobiota bacterium | reverse complement strand
TCTTCAGCGGCAATTTTCACAGCCCACGGGTCAACGGTCGCGCCACGACACACACCTACGCGGTCGAGATTGCGAAAGCCGGAGGAAATGCGACATCGTCCCGGCAAGAATGAATCGTTTCCCCTTCACCGTTTTCGCCCTGCTCCTGCTCGCGACCGCCGTGCGGGCCCAGGTCGAGTTTTCCGGCATACTCGCGATGCCCGGCAAGACGCTCTTCGCGCTGACCAACACCGCCACGTCCAAGACTGAGTGGGTTGCCCTTCACGACCGCTTTGCGGGATTTGTCGTCACGAGCTACGACCGCCCGACCGACACCCTCACGCTCTTGCGCAACGGCACCGCGACCCGCGTGCGACTGAAGGACGACGCAAAGGTCCAATCATTGCGTTTCGAACTCACCGGCACGATTACGTTTGGCACCGGAGAGATAATCGAAATCGAGCGCGCCACACTGCTCTTCGATCAAGAGAACGTCTTCCCGCTGAAAGACGGCATCATCTACCGCATTACCCCCACCCGTCGTCCCGACGGCACGCTCATGTACCGCATCGTCATAGAGCAGCAGATCGCGGAAAACCGTATTGATCGCCTCTCGGCCCCCACCGTCATCACGCTCCCCAACCAGACCTTCAGCATCCGCATCGGAGAGTATGGTTTTTCCTTTACGCCCAAATTCCCTTGAACCCGTGAAATCGCACCTCCGCCACACCGGCCTTTGCCTCGCGCTCACCTTCACGTTCTCTCACGCTGCCGGGCAGCGCCCGGTCGTTCCGCTCTGGCCCAACGGCGCTCCGGGCTCCGAGGCGCGCCAGCACGAACCGGAAAAAGTCGCGGGCACCAGCGTATCGAATATCCACCATCCCTCCCTCCTCGTTTACCTGCCACCCAAGGACAAGGCCTCCGGCTGCGCCGTGATCGTCGCCCCTGGGGGCGGTCACGCCCGCCACGCGATTCAACACGAGGGATACAACGTGGGCGAATGGCTCGCCCGCCACGGCATCGCGGCCTTCGTGCTCAAGTATCGACTGGCCAGGGACGACGCCAACCCCGCCAGCACGCCGCAACCGTATACCGTCGACCGCGACGCACTGGCCGACGCCCAGCGCGCGATCCGGCTGGTCCGCGCCCGCGCCCCGGAGTGGGGCGTCAATCCTGACGCGGTCGGGATCATCGGTTTCTCCGCCGGTGGCGAAGTCGCTCTCCTCGCTGCGACCCGCGGCGCCGACGGCAGACCCGACGCCACGGATCCGATCGAGCGCCAAAATGCGCGCGCAAATTTCTACTCGCTCGTCTATCCCGGCGGCCTGCCGCGCACCGACATTGTGGTCACCAAGGACACGCCGCCCGCGTTTCTCGTCTGCGGGTACGGCGATCGGCAGAATATCGCCGAGGGCCTCGCGGAATTTTACCTCAAGTGCAAACGCGCCGGCGCGAGCGCCGAACTCCACGTCTACGCCGGCGCCGGCCACGGCTTCGGCGTGCGCGACACCGACAAATCGCCCGCCGGCGCCTGGCCCGCCCGCTTTCGCGAATGGCTCGCCGATCGGAAGTTCCTGAAAGAACCCTGAGCCGTATCTCTGCATTTGGCCGCGAATGTCCTTGAGGTTTCGAAAGCAGAAGAGTGAAGCGGTAGGCAGCCCGCTGGCGGGCGCTTCTCAGAGCGCGAGCCCCTCGACGGGCTCGGGGTCCTGAGCCTGCCGAATGGACAATCCGCCAGAGGCGGACAAGGCCCTGCCCGTCCTTTGGCGGTCGCTGCCTGCGGCCAGACGTTTTTCACGATGCGTCCATTCGTCACCCTCTTCGGGGCCATCCTCGCCGCGTCATCCGCCGCTATCGCCTTCGCGGCGCCGGAGACCATCCTGCGCTATGCCTCGCCCGCGCAGAAATGGGTCGAAGCCCTTCCGGTGGGCAACGGCCGGCTCGGCGCGATGGTGTTCGGCGGCTGGCAGAACGAGCGGCTGGCGCTCAACGAAGCCCGGCGACACCATTGTCCTGAACAAGATGCTTGAACGCCTGCCGCAGGGTCTGAAGTCCGCGCGGGCCGTTCGGGAATTCCGGCCCGTTCACGGGTTGCCCTGCGGTCCGTCGCTGCCTTTAATCGGGGCATGTTTGCTGACGACGTCACGGGTTTCGATCCAAACAGGCCCGATCCGGCACGGAACCCGCAATGAGGTCGCTTGTCTCCCCGCCGGTCCCCACCATTCTGCCCCGGTTGTTGAAAACGCTCATTTCCCACCTCCTGGTGGCCACGCTGGCCGCATTCGGCCACGCCGCCCCCACCCCGGATCCCGAACCCGTTCCGTTTACCGCCAAGGAACTGGCCCAGGGGTTTCGCGAGCGCGTGATCCTCGCCCGCCCGCACGCTTCCCGCCGCGCGACCGCCGACGCCGAGGAGGCGCGCGATGGCATCCGCGTCCGCGAAAAGTTCCTCCGCTTTCGTGAACTGCGCATCATCGAACTGGATCAGTCCGACAACGCTGACCGCGCGATCGCCCGGCTTCGCGCCACCGGCCGCTATGAATTCGTCGAGCCCGATTACATCCGCCATCTTGCAGTCGAGCCCAACGACCCGCGCTTCACCGACGGTTCGCTCTGGGCCCTGAAAAACACCGGTCTGAACAACGGCATCCCGGGCTCCGACATCCAGGCGACGGCCGCATGGGACATCATCCGCGAGGCGCCCAATGTCATCGTCGCCGTCGTCGACTCCGGAGTGAATCTCACCCACCTGGACCTCGCCGCCAACCTGTGGACCAATCCGGCCCCCACCTTCGGCGACGTGAACGGCGCGCGTTTTCTCAACGGGATCCAAAGCGGCAATCCGGCGGACGACAACGGCCATGGCACGCATGTCGCCGGCACGATCGGTGCGATCGGGGACAACAACCTCGGCGTCACTGGCGTCGCCTGGCGGGTGCAGATCATGGCAATCAAAGTGTTTCCGGCGAGCGGGCGCGGCACCGTGTCCGACATCGCGCGCGGAATCAACTACGCCGTGGCCCATGGCGCGCATATCATCAACGCCAGCTACGGCGAAACGGGCAGCACCGGTTTCTCACTGGCCGAGTTCGCCGCGATCACGGCCGCCCGCGATGCCGGGGTGATCTTTGTCGCCGCGGCCGGCAACGCCGCCGCCAACATGGACGTCTCCCGCTTCTACCCGGCGAGTCACGCCCTCGACAACATCGTGACCGTCGGCGCATCGGGGCGCCGCGATGAGGCCGCGCTTTTTTCGAATTACGGGTCGGCCGTCGACCTGTTCGCGCCGGGTTCGGAAATTGTTTCGCTCACTTACACCAGCAACACCGCCACGGCCACGCGCAGCGGCACCTCGATGGCCGCGCCCCACGTCACCGGCGCGCTCGCGTTGCTGAAGGCGCGCTTTCCGTCCGATAATTACCGGCAGCTCATCAACCGGATTCTGCGCAGCAGCGAGCCCGGCGGGAGCCTGGCCGGGAAGTCCCAGACCAACGGCCGCCTGAACGTGCTGAACGCGCTGCTGACCGCGAACGACCCCGACGGGAATCGCCCGTTCAACGACCGTTTCGCCGATCGCCCGCACCTCACCGGCGCCAACCTCGCCCTCCGCGCCAGCAACACCGGCGCCACCGCCGAGCCCGGCGAACCCGCCCACGCCGGCGGCACTCCCGGCGCTTCGATCTGGTGGGAATGGACGGCACCCGCCAGCGGCACCGTCAGCGTCAACACGACCGGCAGCACCTACGACACCGTGCTCGCCGTTTATACGTCGCCCGGCCCGTCCGCCCCGGCTGCACCGGGCGGGCTCACCGCGGTCGCAGCCAACGACGACAACGCCGGCGCGACGTCGAGCCGCCTCTCGTTCACGGCGCAGTCCGGCGTCACCTATCAGATCGCCGTCGACGGCAAGCCTGGCCAGACCGGCCTCACGCTGCTCAATCTCGGCACCACGCCCGCCAACGACCTGTTCGCGTCGCCCGTCACGCTCGCGGGCCAGAGCCTGCACGTCACCGGCACGAATGCCAATGGCAGCCGCGAAGCGGGCGAGCCGCGCATCCTCGGGTTTCCGGGCGGCGCCTCGCTCTGGTATCGTTGGACCGCGCCGCGCAGCGGCCGCTTCCAGGTCGCCGCGGTCAGCAGCGACTTCGACCCGCTGCTCGCGATCTTCACCGCGCCGGCGCCCGCCGCGCCCGTCCCGGGCTTTTCGGACGGGCTCACCAAGGTGGCCGAAAGCGACAATGCCGGCGCCGGCACCGCCAGCCTTTGCACGTTCGACGCGGCGGCGGGCACGACGTATTCGATTGTTGTCGACACCAAGTTCGCCGGCGCCGTCGGCCAGTTCACCCTCAGCCTGACCGATTCCCGCTGGCAGGCCACGACGGGCAGCAACATCACCGGCGCGCCCGCCGTCGGCCGCGACGGCACGTTGTACGTTGGCAGCACCGACAATTCGATCTATGCCTACGCCCCCGACGGCAGCCCGCGGTGGAGCTACCCCACCAACGGAATCATCGACACCTGTTCGCCCGCCATCGCGGACGACGGGACCGTCTACGTCGGGTCCAACGACGGCCGGTTCTATGCCTTCACCGCCTCCGGCACCCTGAAGTGGACGCGCAATTTCGGCCTCACGGCGCCCGTCTCCAACAGCCCTGCGCTCGCGGCAAACGGCACCATTTACGTCAAGCCGCGCGACGGATTCCTTTACGCGCTCAACCCGGCTAACGGCGCGATCGTGTGGCGTCGCGACGTCCATGCTCCCGAAACCTACGCCAGCCCGTCTGTCGCCCCCGATGGCACGATCTATCAGGGTTCGGAGGACAAGAATCTCTATGCCATCAATCCCGATGGCACGCTCAAGTGGACCTTTGCCGGCGAAAACGAAATCTATGCCGTTCCCGCCATCGACGCGGCTGGCAACATCTACTTCACCGTCCTCAACAGCGGAAAACTCTACTGCGTCTCGCCCGCCGGCACTTTGCGGTGGACCTATGCCGGCGCCTCGCTCGGCTCGAGTTCATCCCCGGCGCTGAGCGCGGACGGGAGCACCGCCTACTTCGCCGGCTACGATGCCAGGCTTCACGCCGTCAACACCGCGAGCGGCGCTGCGCGCTGGGTGTTCCCGCTCGACGCCGAGGTTCGCGCCAGCTCTCCCGCCGTCGATGCCAATGGCGTCATTTACATCGGTTGCTACGATTTCAGGCTCTACGCCATCAACGCCGACGGCACGCTCAAACGCACCTGGGACACCGGCGATTGGATTCGGTCCAGCCCCGCCATCTCTGGCACGACGCTCTATGTCGGCAGCAACGATAACAAACTCTACGCGTTCGACATCGGCGCCGGCGCGGCCACCGGCCCGTGGCCGCAATATCGCCACAACGTCCGGCGTCTCGGCCGGGCCATCGCCGAGCCGCTCGCCATCGCCGTCGCGCCGCAGGCCCAGATCGCCGTCGCGGGCGAACGAGTGGAACTCAGGGTCGTGGCGACGGGCGCCGGTCCGTTTAGGTATCAGTGGTTCAACGACGGCACGCCGGTCGCCGGCGCCACCAGCGCTGTGCTCGCGCTCCCCGCGGTGTCTTCCGCCCAGGCGGGCAACTATGCCGTCACCATCACCGACGCGCAGGGCTCGCTCACCAGCCCCTTGGCGCCGGTGGCCGTGCTCGCGCCCGGCGAAAAAGTGACACCGGCCCGCCTTGCCAATTTCTCCGTTCGGATGACGGCCGGCGCCGGCGCGCAGACGTTCATCCTCGGATTTTACGTCGCCGGTTCACCCGCCAAGCCGGTGCTCATCCGCGCCATCGGCCCGGCGCTCGTCCAGTTCGGCGTATCCGGTGTTCTGGACAATCCGCAGCTGCAACTCTTCTCGGCGGGCGCCGTGCTCGCCGCCAACGACGACTGGGCCTCGTCGGCCAGTGGGGATGGCGTCGCCGCCACCGCGAACGCATTCACCGCAGCCGGGGCCTTCCCGCTCGATCCGGCGGCAAAGGACGCGGCGCTGGTCCCCGTGTTGAACACCGGCAGCTACACCGTCCAGATCACGCCTTCAACCAGCTCAGCGCAGGCCCCGGCAGCCGGCTTCGGGCAGACCGCTTCGACCGGCTCTGGGCTGGCGGCCGCCGGAGGTCCGGGCGTTGCGCTGGCCGAACTCTACGATACCGCGCCCTCGGGCGGAGCCCGCCTGGCCAACTTCTCCGCGCGTGGCCAGGTCGGCACCGGCGGCGACGTCCTCATCGGGGGCTTCACCATATCCGGCAACGTGCCAAAGACCGTAGTCATCCGCGCCATCGGTCCGGCGCTCACCGCCTTCGGTGTCGCCGGCGCCCTCACTGATCCGAAGCTGGCCCTTTATCGCGGCATCGCGCAACTGGGCGAGAACGACAACTGGGGTGGCGCTTCCGAACTCGTCTCCGCCTTTTCCCAGGTCGGCGCGTTCGCCCTCGGCAGCGGGGCCAGCCGGGACGCCGCCCTCGTCGTCACCCTTGCCCCCGGCAGCTACACCGCCCAAGTCAGCGGGGTGAACAGCACGACGGGGGTTGGTTTGGTCGAGGTCTTTGAAGTCCCCTGACGACGGCCAGGAGACTCCCCTGTGGTTGATTGGCTGCGGACACTCAATGCGACCAACCCCAGGGCCTACGACAAATGCCGCGCGGCCATCGCCCGCCTCGCACTCCTCGGCCATGAGCTTCGCCGACCTGAAGCCGACTACCTGCGCGACGGCATTTATGAGCTACGTGTTCGATTGGGATCGGTCAATTACCGCCTCCTTTACTTTTTTCACGGGCGGACCGTTTCGGTCGTCGACCATGGCCTGACCAAGGAATCCGAAGTCGCCAACCGCGAGGTTGCCCAAAGGATCTACGAACTGCGGCAACGCGCCGGCCTCACCCAAACCGAGTTGGCCAGGCGCGTCGGCACCACTCAGTCCGTTATTTCGCGGCTGGAGGATGCCGACTACGAAGGCCATTCTCTCGCCATGCTCAATCGCATTGCCGCTGCGGTAGAACGCCGCGTTGAAGGTCGGTTCGTGCCGCGCCGGCGTCGCCCCCAGCCAGCGTAACCGAATTGGCCAAAGTTCGGCGCACCACTGTCGCGCTGCCATCCGATGCCGGCCCACGACCGCCGATCCACATCGTATGGGAAGCGTTGGTGCAGGATGAAAGTCGGATCAGGGCGATTGTCACCGACTTGGTGTCGTGCGCGGCGGCGGGGCGTTCACCGCTCGTGCTGGCTGATCGCAAAGCTTATCTGGACCGGCTTCAGCAGGCGTTCTTCTCGCAGGCATCCAGCGTTCCCTGCCATCGGCTGGACGGTCAAATGGGGAAGAAGGCCAGGAGCGACCTTCAACGAACACCAAACGCGCTCCCCGGTGGTCGCGAGTGTGTTTACTGCCGATTCCGTAGCGGTGCTTTCTGAGCCGTTCACCCACATCGCGGGAATACCCCACATAAAAGCAGTCGTCGTCTGATTGCAGAATGTAGACCCAAGCCAGGCTTGGGACGGTTTGTGGGCATTCAACTTCCGGCAGCTTCATTTCGCGCCGAGAAGAGCGCGTCAAGTATCCGCCGACAAGCCGTTCCAAGCCCCAAATCATGGTATTGGACGGAGGTCGAAAGCCCTTCGACGCGCTGCGCTTGCTCAGGGCATTCGCCGCCGGCCTCGCTTGAAATGGCCTGCCATGAGCAAGCGCCGAGTCTGCGAGGCCCG
>JACQWL010000601.1 GCA_016209255.1 Verrucomicrobiota bacterium | reverse complement strand
GCCGCCCAGGCGGGCAGCCCGGGCTTGCGCAGAAACCCCGGCAGCCGCACCACGCCGGTCATCTGGCCGTGATAGCCGTCGCCGAGGAGCACGACCGGGTTGCGATAACGGAAGCTCAGTCCAAACGCCGCCATCGTCAGGTCGAGCATCTCCTGCGGCGTGCTCGGCGCGAGCACGATGGCATGCGTGTTGCCGTGCCCCAGGCCGCGGCAGGCCAGCTTGATGTCGGCCTGCTCCGGCGCGATGTTGCCCAGGCCCGGGCCGCCCCGCATGATGTTGACGAATACGCCGGGCACTTCGGAGCCGATCAGGTAGCTGATGCCCTCGAGCATGAGGCTGAAACCGGGGCCACTGGTGAAGGTCATGGCCGGCACGCCCGCACCCCCGGCACCATACATCATGTTGACCGCGGCGACCTCGCTCACCGCCTGCACCCACGTGCCGTCAAGTTGCGGCAGAATCTTCGCCATGAGTTCCGCGCCCTCGGTGCTGGGCGTAATCGGATAGCCAAACACATGGCGGCAGCCGGCGAGCACCGCGCCGATGGCGGATGCGTAGGTGCCCTTGAGCACCATCGGTTCGCACGGCGGCAACGGCACCTCTTCGCCGGGCTGATCGGCCGCCGCGACGGTCTCGACAATCTTCCGGCCAAACAGCTTGGTCGGATCTTCGAGCCGGAAGCCGCCCTCGTGGTGCGCGTGTTCGGCGTCGATCTGCAGGCCAAACGGCTCGGGGCACGCCTGCACGCACAACGCGCAGCCGTTGCAGTCTTCGAGGTGCAACTCGACGGGCACCAGGCCCGTGGCCGGGTTTATCGCGGTGCCGCGCGTGATGCAGTGTTTCGGGCAGGCCTCGATGCAGCGGAGGCAGCCCTTGCAGTAGGCCGGCTCCAGGAAAGGCCTGGGCCGGGAGGATGGAAGCGTGTACATGTCACCATTGGATTGCGGTGGCGGCGCAGCCCGGGCGGGTCGGAGGATGCCCGGCCGTGCCGTGGTTTCTTTGGTGGGATTATAGCCCTGGGGCGCCGCGGACGCATCGCATTGCTTGGCCGACACTGCGCGCGGTTTGCCGGGCCGTCGCGCGTGATTTTCTCCGTGTCCTCCCCGCGTTTGCCGTCCAACGTTTCGGCCATGAAACTGCGCCCGTTTGGCAAACACGCCTTTAACTGCTCCGAAATCGGTTTCGGCGCCTGGGCCATCGGCGGCTCCTGGGGTGCGCAGTCCGACGCCGACTCGCTCGCCGCGCTGCACCGCGCCCTCGATCTCGGCTGTAATTTCGTCGACACCGCCGCCGGCTACGGCAACGGCCACAGCGAAAAACTGATCGGCCAGGTCCTCCGCGACCGGGCCGCCAAGGCTGACGCACTTGTCGCCGCCGCCGGCAACAAGGAGCAGGTCTTCGTCGCCACCAAGACCCCGCCCGCTCCCGGGGCGTGGCCCCCGTCGCCCTATGACCGCGCCGAAGCACGTTACAGCGAAAGCTACTTGCGTGAGAGCGTCGCCGAGCGCCTGAGCAATCTCGGCACGAACAAGATCGATCTGCTCCAACTCCATACCTGGACGCGCGCGTGGAACCGCGACCCCACGCCGTTCAAAATCCTGCGCACCCTCCAGCGCGACGGCCTCGTCGGCCTCGTCGGCATCTCTACGCCCGAGCAGGACCAAAACTCCGTCATCGAACTCATGCGCAGCGGCTGGGTCGATGCGATCCAGGTCATCTATAATCTTTTCGAGCAGGAACCCGCCGCCGAGCTGCTCGACGTTGCGAAAGAATGCGGCGTGGCCGTCATCGTGCGGGTCGCCTTCGACGAGGGCGTACTAACGGGCAAGTTCACCGCCCGCACGAAATTTGGACCCGACGATTTTCGCGCCAAATATTTCGAGGGCGACCGCCTCAAGCGCGCCGTCGTACACGCCAACGAAATCAAGAAGGATCTCGCCGGCACCGGCTACACGATGCCGCAGGCCGCGCTGAAGTTCGTCCTCGCCCACCCCGCCGTGACGACCGTGATCCCCGGCATCCGCAATGTTGCCCAGGCCGAGGCCAATTGCGCGGTGAGCGATCTGCCCGAGATGCCCCCCGCGCTTGTACAGAAGCTCCACCGCCACAACTGGCGCCGCGGGGTGTGGTACGGGGGAAAGTGATTTTGCTGATTTCGCGCCGGGCGCGAAATCATCGGGGACCTGGGATTGACGTCTCGTCCAAACGCACCACGAAAATGGGCGTGTCTTTATGAAACCGCCCTCCCTCCCCTCCCCGACCTGCCCCATCAGCCGCCGCGACTTTCTCCGTGCCTCGACCGCGACCGCCCTCGGCGCACCCCTGGCGTTTTCTTCCATCCTGCGCGCGGCGGCACCGGCCGGCACGCCGGGCCACGCCGCGCTCAGGGCCGGCGATCTCACGGCTGTCATCGGCGACAACTCGGCCGACGGTGCGCACCGGGCCGGCTACAACGGCGTGTGGAGCCTGCGCCATTCGGCCGCGAAACGCAGCGTGTTTGTGCCCGCCGTGGCGGGGTTGAACCTGGAACACATCGTCACCGGCGAGAAACTCGAGGACACCAACATTTTCTTCGAGCCCCGCCGCGCGTCCATGCGCTGCCGGCAGATCAGCGAGAGCGAGGCGGAACTGCATCAGCCCCCAACGCCAACCTTTCAGGTCGAAAGCTGGACGCGATTTCGCCTGGTCGCGCCGCACTACCTCGACATGGATTTTCACTGCGTTGCGCACCAGCCCGTGTTTCCGCGCGGCTACCTTGCGCTGTTCTGGGCCAGCTACATCAATGCACCCGCGGACAAGTCCATGTATTTCCTCGGCGGGGGTGACGGGCAAAAGAACCTCTGGACGCAGTTCTGCACGCAGTGGCACAACGACCAGAGCACCGTGCGCCACCGCGATGACACGTTCGAGATGACCTTTCCGCCAGGCGGCCGCGACGCGCTGTTCAAGAGCCTCTCGCGCTTCCGCTTCGATCAGCCGTTCTTCTATGGCCACTTCGACGACTTGATGTGGCTGGTGATGTTCGACCGCACCGAGGGGATCCGGCTCACCCACTCGCCGAGCGGCGGCGGCGTGAACGCGGAGCTGCAAACGACGAACCCCGCGTGGGATTTCCAGTTCCTCGTACCCAAACCAGAAGTGGGCAAGGAATACGGCTTCCGGGTGCGCTCTGTGCTGCGCCCGCGCTGCTCGCGCGAGGAGGTGCTGGCGGAGTTCAGGAAGTGGCAGGAGACGAAGTGAGGCCGAGAGGGAGGTTGAAAACCCGCCGAAGGTTGTTCAATTTTCGATCATGACCTTATATGCGACCACGCTGGATGCGGCCGATCGGCTTTCGCTCGAGGAGCAGGAAGAACTCGCTGCGACGCTTCGTCGGCGGATTGCGGAAAAGAGAAGGGCGGAACTTGTCGTCGCAGTGAAAGAAGCGCGGACTGAGTTTGCCAAGGGGCGTTGCAAGCCGGCGGGCGTTGGGGCGATCATGCAACGCGTTCGGTCGTGAAACGCGTGTTGCTGCCCAGCAGCGCGTTTTTGCGCTCGGCGCGACGCCTGGCCAAACGCCAGCCGGAAACCGCAGACGACCTTCAAACCGCGTTGGAACTGCTATCCGAAGATGCGCATCATCCGGCGCTGCGCACCCATAAGCTGAAGGGGAAACTCGCGAAGTCTTGGGCCTGTTCCGCCGGCTACGATTTGCACATCGTGTTTCAATTCGTTCGGCATGAAACGTACGAGGCCATTTTGCTCGAGGCCGTCGGAACGCACGACGAAGTGTATTGAATTTCCGTGAACGGGATTCGGCAGGGACGACACGGCCATCAATTTCCGTAACCTGACCCCCTACGGCCTCCCCAAGCCACTCTCCGTCTCCGTCGCAGTGGAGGTCTGCACCGCCTTCCGAAAACACCCTCGCTGGCAGGTCATTGGCTTCCCGCCCGACAGTCGCGCCTTTCACGACCTCCGGTGGCCACGGTTGCGCGAGAAAGATTTTGCCCGCCGCCGCGCCTACGACTGGCGTGCCGCCCTCTCCATGCTCCGCCAAGGCGTGACCGACTTCGCCACCGTGAACGTGAAGGACTTCGAGGGGTTGGGGTTTGCCAAGGTCTGGAATCCGCTGAAGCCGTGAGCCTGTCGCGGCGCGGAGAATTCCCGCGACTGATCACGTGATTGACCGGCCCCTCTTACTTCCGTCGTCGTTTCCGGGCCGCGCAACCCTCGCGCCCAACCCGCCCTGACTCGGCGCGTGCAAGGTGCAGAGCTTGACCCCTGCCTGCTCTGCTCCGACCAAGATATCACTTTCCGCGACCTGACCATTTCGGGTACTCCGTTTCGGACGCCCATTTTTCCCGCCACCAGCCGGCAGTGGCGGCTCAAACCCTCGCCATCGAGAGCCAATCAACAAAAAGCAACCCGACCCCGTGATCGCCCCTCGCTCGCCGGGGCGATCCAACGGGGTCAGCTTTACATTTTTCCGTTTTCAAGCCCCCCCGGAGGGGCGGCATCTTCTGGGTCTCGCCGCGGGTGCCGGTGAATTGTTACCGGCCCCCGTGGGTTTGCCCCGGCGCTTCAGCGCAAGAACAAATCGCTGCTGACCGACAACCGGCGGGACAGGGTGCGAATGTGATCCGCGGTCAGGTTCCGCGAGCCTTTCAGGATGCGGTACGCCACGGAGCGTTCGACCTTGAGCAGCTTGGCGAGGTCATCACCCGTCAGATTGTTTTCCGAAAGGATAAATCGCAGCGCCTCCAGCCCGCTGATGCGCCGCAGCGGTTTGGCCTGCTGCTCCTCGTAGGCCGCGACAAGGTCGGACAACAAATCGAGGTAGTCGTCTTGATCGGCATTGAGTTCGTGCCCGGCCAACTGGTCCACGATTTCCACGGCATTCTCATAATCGGCCTGGTCGTGAAGTGGTCTGGGCACATGCCAGGCAATCAACCCGGGGTAGGTCGTCGGGATCCGGGCGAACGCAGTGGGAGGAGAATCAGTTTTGGGTTTCATAGGGACTCTTTCCACCGATCCTTGCTGTAATCGGCGTGGGGCAGGAACTGCAGGACGTAGATCTTCCCGCGGTTGTAGTGGATTGCGGCGATAAGTCGGTAGGCATTGCCCTTGAGGTTGAAGACATGGACCGTCTTGCCGCTCTTAACCTTGACAGAATCGGTATTGGGAAAAACGGCCCGCACCTGCGCGAGGTCGCGCCAGTGGGCATGCTTCGTGATGTTATGCCAATGTTCGAGGGCACTTTTGGCAGCGGGATGTTCCTGAGCGTAGAGCGTGAGTCGCGGTTTGGAGATGATTCGCATAGTTGTCTTTTTGGCAACTCGTCAAGGGAGATTCTCGGGTGGCTTCACGATCGCTGTCTGCGGTCGAGGAAATGTGAGGGATCATACCTGGCTCCGCTTTTGTGGCGATGTTGATTTTAGGCACGTTGCGGCCGTTGCGGCGCGATTTTTGGCGTGCGCGCCCCGCACCCGCGGCTAACCTCGCCCTGCCCGGTCAATGAAGCCCGGCCCGGAAAAATCCCTGCTCATGAAGCCAAGACCAACCCTTTTTATTCCCGCCCTTGCAATCGTCCTCGCGCTCGTCAGTTCCACGGGCGTGCGCGCGGCTGCCGCGGGCACGCCCAACGTCCTCTTCATCGCGGTCGACGATTTGCGCGACTGGGTCGGCTATTTCGGCCACAACCCGCAATCGAAGACGCCCAACTACGACCGGCTCGCAAAGATGGGCACGTCGTTCACCCGCGCCTACTGCGCCTCGCCGGTGTGCAATCCCTCGCGCGCCGCGCTGATGTCGGGCATGCGCGCGTCCACCACGGCCGTCTACGAGAACAACGTCGATTTCCGCCCGCTGATTCCGCCCGAGAAGATGCTGACGACTGCGTTCCGCAACGCCGGCTACTACGTGCATGGCGCGGGTAAAATCTATCATGAGTCCTACCGCCGCCCCAGCGAATGGGATCACTACCTCGAGCGCGAAGGCAGTTACCCGCGCGTGCCCGCCGGCCAGAGCGACGGCGTCGGTGGCATCAAGTTCGCCCCGCTCGACTGCCGCGACGACGAGATTCCCGACTGGCCCATCGCCGATTACGGCATCGCCTCGCTCGGCAAGAAACACGACAAGCCGTTTTTCCTGGCCGTCGGCTTCCACAAGCCGCACATGCCCTGGAACGTCCCGCGCAAGTACTTCGACCTGTTTCCGCTCGAAAGCATCAAGCTGCCGCCGTACCTGGAAAACGATCTCGATGACATCCCGCCCGCCGGCGTCCGCATGGCGCACCCAAACACGGATCACGATCCGATGGTGAAATCCGGCCGCTGGAAGGAGGCCGTGCAGGCCTACCTTGCCACCATCGCGTACTGCGACATGAACCTCGGCCGGCTGCTCGATGCGTTCGACAAATCCGCCTACAAGGACAACACGATTATCTGCCTCTGGGGCGATCATGGCTGGCACCTCGGCGAGAAACACCACTGGCGGAAGTTTGCGCTCTGGGAGGAGGCCACCCGCTCGCCCTACATGTGGGTCGTTCCCGGCGTGACGAAGCCGGGCACGATCTGCGATCGCACCGTCGACTTCATGAGCATTTTCCCGACCCTCACGGATCTCTGCGGCATCCCGACGCCGAAGCACAACGAGGGCGTCAGCATCCGCCCGCTCCTCGCCAACCCGAGGGCCGCGTGGGATCTCCCGGCGTTGACGACCTACCGCTACAAGAACCACGCCGTTCGCAGCGCCGGCTGGCGGTACATCCGCTACGAAAACGGCGACGAGGAGCTCTACGACGAGACGAAGGATCCGAACGAGTGGAGCAATCTCGCGGCGAAGCCGGAGTTTGCGGCGAAGAAAACCGAGCTCGCGAAGTTCCTGCCGAAATCGGACGCCCCCGACACCATCGCGCCCGCCGGCGCGCAGAAAAAGGGCGGCGGGAAAAGAAAAAACAAGAGCGAATAAGGCCGCGCGGTTCGGGTATGGGAAACTTACTACTGCGGCTTGCTGCCGTGCGAAATATCCGCTCTATGCGCCGAGCTCCGCCCAACGCGCATACGCGGTCGCCACCTCGGCCTCGATCTCGTGCAGTCGCGCCGTCGCCCGGGTAACCTCGACGGCGGGTTTTCTAAAAAATAGTGGATCGGCGAGCCTTTTCGTCAGCTCCACCTGCTCCGCCTCCAAGGCTTCGATCTTCTTCGGCAGCGCCTCCAATTCCATCCGCTCCCGGTTGGTCGGTTTCCGGGGTTTGACGTAGCCCGCCGCGTGAGCGGCGGGACTCTCCCCGCGCTCACGCGCAGGGCCACGACTCGCTTCTTCACTGCCAGCCGGCGTGGCCGCCGCGACCGCGGCGGCCTCGCGCTGCCAGTCGTCGTAGCCGCCGATGTACTCGGAAATTTTCCCGCCGCCCTCCAGGACCAGCAGGCTGGTGCAGACCTCGTTCAGGAATGCGCGATCGTGGCTCACGAGCAGCACGGTGCCGCCGAACTCGACGAGCAGATCCTCCAGCAGCTCCAGGGTCTCGGCGTCGAGATCGTTGGTCGGCTCGTCGAGCACGAGCACGTTCGCCGGCTTGGTGAACAGCCGCGCGAGCAGCAGGCGGTTGCGCTCGCCGCCCGAAAGGGCCTTCACCGGCGTGCGCGCGCGCGCCGGCTCAAAAAGAAAATCCTCCAGATACGAAATCACGTGCCGGGTGCGGCCATTGATTGTCACCGTCGCGTTGCCATCGGCGACGGCGTCCTGCACCCGCATCGTCTCGTCGAGCTGCGCGCGTAGCTGGTCGAAGTACACGATCTCGAGGCGCGTGCCCTGCTCGACCGTGCCCGCCTGCGGCGCGAGCTGGCCGAGGAGCAGGCGGAGCAGGGTGGTCTTGCCCGCGCCGTTGGGGCCGACGATGCCGATCTTGTCGCCGCGCTCGATCCGCGTGGTGAGGTCGCGCACGATCCAGCGCTCGGACTTTCCCGTAGCAGCCGACGCAAGGAGGCTGTCGGTCGTTGAACCTCGCGCCACCGCCTCGTCCCCTCGGCTGCTACCTGGCTGGTAACGGAAGCCCGCGGCCTCGCAGGCGATGACCTTGAAGCCGCTGCGGTCGGCCTCCTGCGCCGTGATCGTGGCCTTGCCCGTGCGATCGCGACGGGCGGCGCGCTCGGCCCGCATTTTCTCCAGCGCGTGGATGCGGTTGTTCGCCCGCGATCGCTGCGCCTTCACCCCCCGCCGGATCCACACTTCCTCCTGCGCCAGCTTCTTGTCGAACTGCGCGCGCTCGACCTCCTCGGCCTCGAGCACCGCCTCCTTGCGCACGAGAAACGTGTCGTAGTCGCACGCCCAGCCCACGAGCTTGCCGCGGTCGATCTCGACAATCCGCGTGGAGAGTTTCCGCAGGAACGTGCGATCATGGGTCACGAAAAGCAGCGCGCCGCCCCAGGCGAGCAGAAACTCCTCCAGCCACTGGATCGATTCGAGGTCGAGATGGTTGGTCGGCTCGTCGAGCAGCAGCAGTTGCGGGTCCTCCACCAGCCCGCGCGCGAGGAGCACGCGGCGCTTTTGGCCCGCCGACAGCGCGGCAAACTCGTGGCCGGGCGGCAGACCCATCTGCTCCAGCAGCCGCTCGACGCGGTCGTGCCGCTCCCAGTCGTTGTGCTCGTCGTAGCTGCCGCCCTCGCCCTCGACGACCGTTTGCACCGTGCCGGTCAGCCCCGCCGGCACTTCCTGCCGCAGGGTCGAAAAGACCGCGCCGGCCTGGCGAAACACCTGGCCGTCGTCGGGGTTCAGCTCGCCCGCGATCACCTTCATCAAGGTGGACTTGCCGGCGCCGTTGCGGCCGACGAGACACACGCGTTCCCCGCGATCAAGCTGGAGATTGACGCGATCGAGCAACGGCGCACCACCGAAGCTCAGGCTGACATCGAGAAGACTGACAAGGGCCATGGGAACCCGCCAACGTGGACGACATACGCCCCCCAGCGCAAGACCGGGGTTCTGGGGTGGGCCGGCCGCTCCGCGGGCGGCAGATCGCGAGTGAACGCCGCAACTGCCCAGCCCGCCGGAGGCGGACAAGCCGCGCGCGGAGCGCACGGCCCACCACGAAGACTCTTCGCGAGGCAGGAAACGGGGATGCGCCCAGGCCCGCGCCCAGCCTTGCCATGCGAGACAGGCCCGGCACGGTTTCGAAAGCATGTCTTCGCCCATCGTGCCGCGCTTCAACGTCCTTGGCGTCGGCGTTTCCGCGCTCACGTTTGCGCAGGCCTGTGACTTGATCGCCGGTGTGCGCGGGCAGCTTCGCCGCGGCTACATCTGCTGTGGCACGGCGCACGGGCTCACCGAAGCGCGGGCTGACCCGGAACTGCGGAACATTTTCAACGCGTCCTGGCTCACCACGCCGGACGGGATGCCACTGGTGTGGCTCGGGCGATGGGAAGCCCAGCGATGGACGGCGACCGCCCGTCTTCGCCCTGCGGGCTACGACGTGGCGAGGGACTCGTGGCGCGCCGAAGCCTTGGCGAAGGCGGCCGGGCCCCGTGGAGCCGCCGCTAACGACCCGAACGCGCCCGGATGCGCCGGAGGCGCACGAGGGCTTGCTCGTCCTTCGGCGAGTCGCGTTCCCGCTCGAGCAATCGAGCGCGTCTACGGCCCCGATCTCATGCTGGCGGTCTGTGACCAGGGGCGCGCGAGCGGGCTCACGCACTATTTCTACGGCGGCGCGCCCGGCGTCGCGGAGGAGCTGCGGTCGAAACTCCGTGCGCGCTTCCCGGGGCTGAACGTTGCCGGCACGTTCACGCCACCGTTTCGACCGCTCGACCCCGGGGAAATCGCGGCGCTGCAGGCCGACGTGGCGCGCGTGCGGCCCGACGTCATTTGGGTCGGCTTGGGCACGCCGAAGCAGGAACGCTTCATGGCCCAGCACTGGCGCGAACTCGACGCGGGCGTGCTCATTGGCGTGGGCGCGGCGTTCGATTTTCACTCGGGCCGCGTGCGCCAGGCGCCGCGGTGGATGCAGCGCAGTGGATTCGAGTGGCTGTTCCGGCTCGGCACGGAACCGCGGCGGCTCGGACCGCGCTACCTGAAAACGAACCCGCTCTTCGCGCTGCGCGTGCTCGCGCAGCGGCTGGGCCTGAAGAAATACAGTTTGGAACGTTAATCTCCGCGCATCCCTGATCGCCTTCGGCACCGCCAAAGATGGGTAGACTTTGCTGACGGACTGAATCGATCGGCGAGGAAAAGCGCAGATTACGCACTACTCTGTCACTTGTCCGCGCCAAAACCGCGAAATTAAAGAGTAACCTATTGGGTTACTCGACCCATGAAGTCCCTCGCGGATTTTAAGGAATACTTATCAGAGTGAAGTTAGCGTTCCTCAAAAAGTTTTCCCTGCAGCAGCGCGTCGCGTTTTTCGCCGTCGAGCGTGCTCAGCGCCAGGAGCTGCATCGTCGTGAGCGCCGCGAGCTGCGGCTCGCGCGCGAGCGAGCCGAGCAACAGCGCACCGGCAAGCGCATCGTAAAGCGCGGCGTGGTAGTGCCGGCGTTCGGGCGGGCAGTGTTGCAGCGCCAGCCGGTCGAGTTCCGCCTGCAGGCCGCACGACGCGACGAGCGACTCCAGCCGGCCGGAATCGAACTGCGGATAAAATTGCGCGTAGAGACGCGCGGAATCGACCCATGGGCCCCAGTCGACGATGCGTTTTCCCGGACGCGCAAAATCGGGCGAGCTGCGCGGATAGGGCCAGACCGATTTGAGCAGCGCGTTCTCGACGCCCGCGTAGTGGGCCGCGAGCGGGCCGAGTTCGCGCAAACTCGAGAAATACGCCCACTCCCCGGCAAACGGCGCGAGCGCGGACAGCGCGGCCTCGCGCAAGCCATGCACCGCGGTGTCCTCGACGCGCACCGGCCCCGTCGCGCGGCACAAGCGGGTGCGGGCGTTCACGATTCCGCCCCCGTGCACCTCCGCCACGCCGAACTCGAGAATCCCCGAGGCGCGACTGCCCTCGAAATCGACGAAGAAAATCGGTTGATCGATCCACGCGTGGCCCACGGAACACACGGAACACACAGAAGGACCGAAATCCGAACCTTTTTTCCGTGTATTCCGTGGGCTCCGTGGGCAATTCTCCCGGCGTGGATCTGACGCCGTATCGCACCTTCATGACCGATCTCGCCCGCGAAAGCGGCGAGCTCATCCGGCCGTTTTTCGGGCAGCCGGGCCTCGTGGTCGAATCCAAGGCCGACCAGTCCCCCGTCACGGCGGCCGATCGCGGCGCGGAGGAATTGATGCGGGACCGAATCGCGCAGCGGTTTCCCGGCCACGGCATCATCGGCGAGGAATTCGGCAGCGCGCACGCCGACGCGGAATTCGTCTGGATGCTCGATCCGATCGACGGCACCAAGGCGTTCATCACCGGCGTGCCGCTCTGGGGCACGCTCATCGCGCTGCTGCACTGCGGCCAGCCCGTGCTGGGCTGCATTCACCAGCCCGTCCTCGGCCAGCTCATGCTCGGCGACGGCGCGGCGACGACGCTCAACGGCCGCCCGGTCCGCTGCCGCGCGTGCGCGGGGGTCGAGGATGCGACGGTGCTCTACAGCGACCCGCTCACGCCCGCGCGCCACCAGGACGGCTCCGCGTTCGATGCGTTCGCGCGCCGCGCGAAACTCGTGCGCACGTGGGGCGACTGCTATGGCTACCTCCTTGTCGCCGCCGGCTGGGCCGACGCGATGCTCGACCCGATCATGAATCCGTGGGACATCGCCGCGCTCGTGCCGGTGATTCGCGGCGCCGGCGGCGCGATCACCGACTGGCACGGCAGCGCGCCTTTTCCGGCCAGTTCTACGGTTGCGGCCGGGCCGGGGCTGCACGCGCAGATCATCGCGGCGCTGAACCCATAGCCAGCGATTCACCTGGCTCGAGGTGGAGCGCGATCCGCCAGAGGCGGACAAGCCCCTGTGCGCCTCCGGCGCATCCGGGCACGTTTTTCCTGTGGAGGACACTTCAGCGGCGCCCGGCCGCCTTCGCCAAGCTTCGGCGCGCCACAAGTCCCTCGCCACGTCGTAGCCCGCAGGGCGAAGACGGGAGGTTGCCGTCCACCTCTCAGCACCCGTCGCAACGAATGAAAGACGACTTCGACAGAATCGTCACGGCTTGACGCGGCCGCGCGGGTCCTGCCGCGCGGCCCCTACTTTTTCGACGCCGGCGTCCCGCCGGCGCCGTCGCGCTTTGCCTTCTGGGCGGCGGCGAACTCCGCTCCCATCTTTTGCACGCGCGGCATCACCTCCGCCATGCGCCCCGCAACCACCGCCCCGAGCTTTTCCTGCACCACCGGCTGCTTGGCCGAAAGCATCCCGCCGAGCGGCGTCGTGAAGAACGCCCCGATTTGATCGAGTTCCTGTTTCGTGAATACCTCGATGTAAATCTTGCTGACGTCCGCCTTGAGTTGCTTCGCGTCGAGCGCCGCCAGCACCTCGTCCGTCATTTTCTTCTGAAACGCCGCCGCTTCCGCCGGATCCGCACCCTGCGCCGTCATGCGCTTGGTCACCTGTTCGAATTGCCCGGCAATCATTTTTTTCTGCAGCGCCAGGGCGCGCTCCATCATCTCCTCGAAGTGCATTTTGTTGAGCACCGCCTCCGCATCGGCAATCGTCGCCGGGATCGCGGCGGCAGGGGCATCCTTCGTGGCGGCGTCGGCCACGAGCGTCAGCCGGTGCACCCGGCCCTGGCGCTCGAGTTCAAGCACCCCGGTCTTCGGGTCGTAGCCCTTGAGCTTGTAGCCGGCAAACGACTCGCCCAGCGCCAGGAACGAACTCGTCTTGCCCTCGCGGTCGACGAGCACAAACCGGTGTTCCTTGCCGACGCTGAGCGTGGCGTTGAAGAGCGGAACCTGATCCGCGGCGAAAACCGGGGCGGCGGCGAGCACCGCGACGAGAAGCAGTTTTGCTTTCATGGTCGAGGGCGGGCAGTATCCCACCCCGGCGGGCGCTGGGCGAGCACGAAGACGTGAGGATTCCGCGAGGGCCGGGCCAACCAGATCTGGCGACGGCTTCGTTGGCGAATATTACTCGGTGACGTTCCTCGGGGGAAAAAGCGCTCATTCTGATTGTCATCCATTAAATGACATTCCCCTCTGAAAAACGATGAATTTCCAGGGACAGACTTCCCAGAGCAATACCAAGCCGTATCCATGCAGTCGGAACCACATCACGAATGAGACCCAGCGAGAACTCGGTGGGTGTAGGGCCGGCGCTCGTCGCCGGGCCGTTTTCGCTCGTGAGGCGGCCTGCCGACAAGCGGCAGCCCTACATTCCATTGCATCGTTACGGCTAAGCCGCCCCCGGCCGGCGCCGGCGCCGCAGCGGCGTTCATCTCCTGCCGTTCAGCGCCGCCGCGCCGCCCGCTTCGGCAGCGTCCAGTCGGCCGTGATCCGTGACGTCACGCCGCCGCGACCGTTCCAGTCCGCGACAATGGTGAGCTGGCGCGGCTTCAGTACTGCGCCGAGGTCGTCGCAAATCTTGTTCGTCACCGCCTCGAAGAAGATCCCCTCGTTGCGATAGGCGTGAAAGTAAAGCTTCAGCGATTTCAGCTCGACGCACGTCTTGTCCGCGATGTAGCGCACCGTGATCGTCGCAAAATCCGGATGCCCCGTGAGCGGACACACCGACGTGAACTCGTGGTGCGTGTGTTCGATCACGTAGTCGCGCCGGGGGGCGGGATTGGCGAAGGTCTCGAGAATTTTCGGGTCAGCCATCGGGGGGGAAAAACTGAAAGACTGAAGGACCG
>JACQWL010000632.1 GCA_016209255.1 Verrucomicrobiota bacterium | reverse complement strand
TCGTGGTGCTAATCGCGAACTAGCTCCCCTGCCAGGCGTCAAATTTTTTCTCAAACTACATGCCCGTGCGACCGGTCCAGTAATTGACCTTGCCGGACCGCAGGACGTCCTCGACCGCCTGGATCGCCTTTTCGTCGAACGACGGCCAATGCGGGAGTTTGTCGCGAACCGCCGGCGTGCCGCCGGCGATCGCCAGTTTGTCCGCCCGGTGAGACTTGGTCTTGGCGGGCTGCGCGCCCGCGGATCGCGCTTTGCGTCTCGTGGTCGATGTTTTCATGGGTGGCCGAACTGCCCTCGGCTGATTCTGCACCGATACTAATGGTTTCGCCGCGAGGCCTCTACTCCTTTCCCGACATTTGCTGATACTTTTCTGACCAAGGAGCCGGTCGGATGCAACCGCGACCCGCGAACGTTACTTCTGCGACGAAGGAACGAAAACGAGGAGGAGTCCACCACCGCCCGTAGCCCTGCGCGTGAGCGCAGGGATGGTGGGCGACACGAGCGTCCAACGATCCCGCCGCTCACGCAGCGGGCTACACATCAGAGCCTTTTCCCGGACCGCGGGGACGGTCGGGTTGAAAGATTCGGCAGCCGGCGGTGCATCTGCCTGCGAAAAGCACCGGGGCTGAGGGACCTCAGCCGCAGGAACTGGCGGTTGAAGTTGGAGAGGTTGGCGAAACCACATTCGTAGCAAATCTCCGTGACGGGTTTGTCGTCCTCAATCAGGAGACGGCAGGCGCGCCCGATGCGGAGTTCATTCAGAAACTCCGGGAAGGTCTTGCCGGTGTGCAGCCGGAAGAACCGGCTGAAAGCCCCGTCGCTCAACCCAACAATCCGGGCCGCCTCGGACAGCCGGATGACCTGGCCGAGGTGGCGGTTTAAGAACTGAAACACGTGGTTCATCCGCTCCTGATCATAGAGGGGGGATTCGACCGCAAACGTAGGGCTCGCGATCGGATGGCAGTCCGAAGAATGCGCCAGCAAGCCAAGCAGTTCCAGGAACTGAAGGACCCGTCTGAACCCGGTCGAGTTGGCCATATCCATCATCAGCGCGCTGGCGGCGTCCCGCGTCGGCCCGACCACGTGAAGCCCGCGCGCGGCGCCGTCCAGCAGGCGTCGGATGGGCTCCATCGCTGGCAGGCGCAGCAATCCGTCGCCGAGAAATCCTTCCTCGAACTGGATCAACAACGCGTGTACCCCGCGCCCCTCCTTGGTCGCGGACTCGTTCTGCCAGATATGGGGCAACCCCGGCCCGACAAACACCAGATCCCCGGCTGCGAGCGGGGCGATGCTGTCTCCGACGATGCGGTAGCCGTCGCTCTGCAGCACCAGAATCAGCTCATATTCCGGATGGACGTGCCATGGGCAGTCGAAGCCGGTGGCGCGAATGGTCTTGAACGCAAACCCTTCCTCCGGTTCCGCCGTCAGCTTCTGGAAAATCGGCTTCATGGACTGTGCCTCGCCAGTCAGTACCCTTTTTCCCAATCAATCACGTTTAGCAGCGGCTGGCCGGCGCGATAGCGGGCGAGGTTCACTCCGAAAAAACTGACCGTATCGAGGTGTTCGCGATCCGAGGCGGCCGCCGTATGCTGCGTCAAGATCAGACGCGGACACCTCCAGAGCGGATCCTCCGGGGCCGGTGGTTCGGTCGCGGTCACATCCAGGAGCGCACCGCGGAGACGGCCGGCGCGCAGCGCGGCGACGAGGGCGGCTTCATCCAGCAGGGTGCCACGGCCCACGTTGAGAAACAGCGCCCCGGGCTTGAAGCGCGCGATTCGCGCCGCGTCGAGCAGCCCCCGGGTGCCAGGCGTGTCGGGCAGGGCCGCGCACACGATGTCGGCCTTGGGCAGAGCGTCGTCGAGTTCGGCCGGGGTGTGGATATCGCCCGAGGTTCGCCCGTAAATCGTGAAAGTGCAGCCGAAGTGGGCCAGCAGTTCGCGGAGTCGCGTCATCACCGAACCGGCGCCGAGCAGGAGGACATGCGCCCCGCGCAGGGTATACAGCCGGGGATGGAGGTAATCCTTCTGCCAGTCGCGCGTGGCTTGCAGGCGAACCACTTGATCGAGGCCGCGATTCAGCGCGAGAATGCCGGCCAGAACCGACTGCGCCATCGGCTCGGCAAATATGCCCCTGACGTTCGTACAGACCACCTGATCCCTGAGTTTCAGCCAGTCGATATGGCGATAAAAATCGATTCCCACGGAAGTAAGCTGGACCCAGCGCAGCCGGGACGCCGCGTTGAGCAGGTCCTCCGGAAACGGACCCAAGACGACTTCGGCGTCGAGAAAGGCGCGGCGGCTGGCGTCCGTGGGCGCGCCGTTGCCGGCATGCCAGACGTCGTCGCCGGCGGTGACCCGCGCGAGCGCCGCAAGTTCGGGGGATTGCAGCGAGGAACCAACGTAAATTTTCATGTTGTGGGGCGATCGATCCGTCGCGAGTGAGTGTCGCAACGGCGTAGCAGCTGGCAATGTCATTAACCCATTTCCCGTGGTTCCATCGGATGAGCCACTCGCTGGCGCTCGTAGCCACGAGCGCCAGCGAGTGGAAAATGCAAAATCGGGAACCAAGAACGCAGCCCGGGCTCGCGACCCTGTTGCGCCCAACGAACGCTGCTGCGATCCCACGCCGGCTGGGAAAATATCCGCGAACCGCGGGTTGCAAACCGAACTCCGGCAACTTATCGATCCGCCTTCGCTCCATATTCCCTCCCCTTCATGCACGAGACTTCACGCCATCGCACTTTTTCCTCTCGCTGGAAAACTGTGCCGCACTTCTTCACCTCTGTCTTGCTGGTCTCGCTGGCCGGGATTTGCGGGGCTCCGCTCGCGGCCTCCGAGCCGTTCCGCGTCTGCCTCGTGGGCGCTGACCGCCAGTCGGTCGAAAAGCTGAACACACTGAAGGGCGCACTGGAAAAAACGTTTGGTTTCGCATGCAGCCTGGCTCCCGCCATGCGCAGTGGCGGTGGGAGGACGGCGCTGGATCCGTTGCGCTCGGCGCAAGCCGCGGTTTTCTACCACGGCCCTGGCACCCTGGCGGAAGGCGATGCCGCCGTCCTGCGGGAATTCATCGGCTCCGGCAAAGGCTGCGTCGTGATCGGTGCGTCGGAAGAAGCATGGTCGGCGCTTGCGGGCTTTTCCGGGGACATTCTTGGCGCCACGCCGGGCGACCGCTTCGCCCACGGTTCGCCGATGACGGTTATCAACCTGTTTCCGCATCCCATCTTCACCGGCGTCACGAAATTCGAAACGCAGCAGGCGATGACGCAGTACACGAAACTCGCGAGCGACGCCCAGATGATCATGGAAGGCACGGTGGGCGACGAGACCACGCCGCTCGCGTGGGTACGCCGGCGGCCCTCCGGCCGCGTGTGCCATCTCGTGCCCGACGAACCCGGATTGTTCAGCGATCCGTACTACCAGAAGATGGTGGGCAACGCCCTGCTCTGGACCTGTGGCCGACCGGTTCCCGGTGCCCACCCCTTTGTACAGCGCACCTACATGCCGGACGCCCATCCGGGTTCGTTTGCGATCACGCTCCCCAACGGACCCAGCGTCTGCCTCGACCCGGTCCGCGGGGGCATCAACTACATCTGGGACGGCGATTTTGTCGATCTCCGGCCGCGCTGGCTCACCAAGCAGGGCGCACCCGCCGGCATTTTCGGCGAAGTCTTCTATCGGGAAAAAACGTGGCAGCCGCTCCGGCTGGGCGCCCCCAACCGCGAGCCCGATTTCCATTTTCGCGGCTATACGCTGAGGGATGGGCTGCCGGAGTTTCACTACTTGATCGACGGCCGCGATGTGTACGAGACGATCGGCCCCGGCAAGGACGGCGCGGGCGTGCTACGGCGGTTCCGCGTCGGCCCCGGCGCCGGGCCTCTCTGGCTCAACCTCGAGCCGCAGCCCGGCGCGGAGATCTCCCTGCGCGGCCTCGAGCGCGACGGGGATCGCGTCTGCTTTCCGTCCTCGGCGACGGGCGAGTTCACCATTGAAATCCACCGCAAGACGGGAGGAGCCACACCATGAGAATTTTCGTCTTCATCCGTCAAACGGCACGTTGGCTGGGTTGTTTCGCGGGCGGCGTGACCGTGGGCTTGCTCCTGACCGCAGCTGAGGCGTCCGCCCAAAACGCCCGCATTTCGGGCCGCGTGCGCAAGGCCGATTCCGATGCGCCGATCGCGCGCGCGATCGTCAAAATCGAAGGCCCGACGCTGGCCAACCGCGAGAACAGCCTGATATCGCAGAAAACGAACCTCCAGGGCCGCTACGAGCTGCAGGTGCCGCTGGGCTCCTATGATTTGTGGGTGTCCGCGCCGGATTACGAGGAGGTGAAAATCAAGCTGGAGGTCGCCCCCGGGGCCGTGATCGAGCGCGACTTTGAACTGCGCCCGCGCCAGCGATCGCCCTACCACATCGAGACGCTCAAACTGCCGCAGCAGGTCATCCGCGAAATCTCCGGCGTGTCGTTCACCCCGAAAGGCAGCCTCGTCGTGACCAACCGCCGGGGCGAGGTGTGGGTCCGCAATTATCCGGGTGAACAGTGGCACCGGTTCGCCTCCGGCCTGTATGAAGGCTTCGGGCTCGTGGCCATGGGCGAGTCCGATATGATGGTGATTCAGCGGCCCGAACTGACGCGGCTGCGCGACACGAATGGCGACGGGATCGCCGACGTGTACGAGACCGTGGCAGACGACTGGGGCATCACCGGCAGTTATCACGAGTTTTCCTACGGTCTGGCCCGGGACAAGGCCGGGAATCTCTATTCGTCGTCCGGCCTTTGCTCCTTCGGCCGGGGCGTGGAGCTGCCGTGGGTCCGCGGCCCCCTGAAGACGGCGCAGTTCATGCCCTGGGGCGGACCCGGGCCGGTGCCCGACGGGCATCGCTCGGTCGCGCTCTATCAGGGATGGGCGTTTCAGATCTCGCCCACCGGACGGCTGATCCCATTTGCCTCGGGCTTCCGGCAGCCGCTGGGCGTCGGCGTGAGCCCGCAGGACGAGCTGTTCATCAGCGATTGCCCGGGCGCGTGGGTGCCAACCTCCACCCTGACGCACGTCGAGAAGGACGGTTTTTATGGCCACGCCGACGGACTGAAATGGCATCCTCAATACAAGGACAAGAAGATGACCATCGAGGAGCTGGCCGCGCTGCGGCGGCCGCCGAGCATCTACCTGCCCCGCGGGATCATGGGCTCGTCGCCCGGCCAGCCGATCTGGGACTTGAGCGGCGGCAAATTCGGGCCCTTCAGCGGCCAGGTGTTTCTCGGCGATGTGACCGACCTGCTGATGCGCGTGGATCTCGAAAAGGTCGCCGGAGCCTATCAAGGCGCGGCATTCCCCTTCCTGCGCGGCCAGGGCCTGCGCATCGGCGGGATGCACAACGCCTTCGGACCCGACGGCGCACTCTATATCGCGCAAACCGTCCGGGGCTGGATGCCGACCGAGGGCAACGAGGGCATCCAACGCGTGGCGTGGAGCGGCGAAAATCCGACGGAGATTCAGACACTCCGGCTGACGGACAAGGGCTTCGCCATCCGATTCACCGAGACCATGGGCGACTCGGCGGGCGATGCCAAAAACTACCAGGTGCGCCGTTTTCAGTACAATTACCACCCGCAGGACGGTTCCCTGCGCATCAAACAGGTGGACGTTCCCATCACCCTTGCCAAGCTGCAGTCCGACGGCCGCGCGCTCGACCTGGAGTTGCTCGAGCTTCAGCCCAGTTATATATACGAGGTGGTCGTCGGCAAGAATGTGTTGAGCCGCGCCGGGCGGCCGCTGTTGAACCTGACCGGCTACTATACGCTGAACCGCCTGAAGTCCGGCGAGACCAAGCCAGGCCCCTCCCGGCTGGTGGCGAAGGCGCCCGAGGCCTTGCGACCGGGCGATCCGACCCGCGGCGAAGAAGTTTTCCGGTTGAACTGCATGGTCTGCCATCAAGCGGACGGCAAGGGCTCGGCCCAAGTTGGGACGCCTGACTATACGAAGCCCGGCGGTCCGCTCACCAAGACTGACGCGGAATTGCTCGCCATCATCACGGACGGAAAACTGCCCACGCCGCCGGGAGTGCTCCCGATGCCGCCGTTCGGCAACGTGCTCCAGGAGCAGGCCATCCGCGACGTCCTCTCGTACCTGCGCAAGACGTTCCAACCGTCAGCGCCCTGAGCCCGGCCCGCCCTTGACTCGGTCCCATTTCTGAATCGAGCTGTGTCGATGC
Source organism: Verrucomicrobiota bacterium (assembly GCA_016209255.1). GTDB lineage: Bacteria > Verrucomicrobiota > Verrucomicrobiia > Opitutales > Opitutaceae > ER46. The sequence goes on along the minus strand of JACQWL010000632.1, from coordinate 3,797 downwards.
GATCTACCCCTGTATGTCTGGTGCTCTTCGCTGCCATGGGCGTCGCCGCTTCCTCGGCTCAAACGAGTCGTTCCCCGGGTGCGTCGACACCCAAGGTCTCGGTCCCGCCGCTCCCTTCGATGGACTCGGTCAAAGCGCCGCCAGGCTGGAAGCCCGAAGCACCGGTCGTGCGACACATGCCGGTGACGTTGTTGCGCCTGCCGCGCACGGCCATCACCCGGGCCAGGTTTCCGGCCATCGACTTCCATGTTCACACGCGCGCGATGAAGACCCAGGACGCCTACGAGAAGGCCGTCAAGCTGATGGACGCGATCGGCATGGGCGCTTTCGTCAATCTGAATGGCGGAACCGGGGCGGAGCTGGACGCCGTGTTGAAAGCGGGCGAGCCCTACAAGGATCGGATCGCGAACTTCATCACGTTCAGTTCGGCCGGCATCAACGAGCCCGGCTGGTCTGCGAAATTTGCGGCGGAGATGGAGCGCGCGTTCAAGGCCGGGGCGTTCGGCATGAAGGTGTCCAAAGCGCTGGGTCTCTCGGCGAAGAATCCGGACGGCACGTTTATTCAGGCCGACGATCCCCGCCTCGACCCTGTGTGGGCCATGGCCGCCAAATACGATCGCCCGATCATGATTCACCTCGGCGACTCCATCGGCCGCTTCTATCCCATCAGCCCGAAGAACGAGCGCTACGAAGCCGGGCTGTGGCACCGCCCCGGTGATACCTCAGGAAACTATTACAACAACGGATCGCCCTCCTTCGAGGAGATCGATCGCGCGCGGGAAAACATGCACCGCAAACACCCGAAGACGCGGTTCGTCAACGCGCACCTGGCGATGCTGTACTACGACGCCGAAAAGCTCGCGGCGTTTCTCGACACCTATCCGAACGCCGACGTCGAAATCTCCGCGACCGTTCAGGACCTCGGACGCGCGCCGCGCCTCTGGCGCGAATTCATCATCAAGTATCAGGACCGCGTGCTGATGGGGTCCGACGGAAGTCCGGACCGCGGCATCGACGACTTCTGGACGCCGCACTGGCGATACCTGGAAACCTACGACGAGTACTTCGAGCATCCCGCGCAGATCCGAACGGAGGGTGGCTCTCCCGGCCACGGCCGGTGGAACATCTCGGGCATCGGCCTGCCCGACGCAGTGCTGCGCAAGGTTTATTACCAGAACGCGCTGCGCCATCTGCCCTCGCTCCGCGCCTCCATCGAGAAACAGTTGGCGGGCCGCTGAAAAGCGCCCGCCCGCCGCGAATCGTATGGCTGCCGGACGCGTCCGCCGGCCTGGCTGACCGAGCGATTGCCGATGGGCGCGGCGACACGCGTGAGTTCGCGCTTGCACCGATTTCGTCAGTGAGCCGCGGTCGACACCCGCGCATTCAAAACCGTTTTGTCTCGATTCTCGATCCGACCCATTTTGGCCGCCTGACCACCCTTCCCTCCGCGACTCCGCGACTCCGCGTGAACCAATCGACCGCACGCGGAGACGCGGAGGGCGCGGAGAAGGGCAAGGATCGACTTGGATGAATTGATCGGAACTTTACCCAAGAGGCATCGGAGCCTCTGTGGCGATTTCAACATCCTCGGTGCTCTGGCAGAGTAGTTGCTGATGTGTCCGGGTCAATTGTGCGGTTAACCGCACAATTGGAAAGCACCGGGAAAACTGCACCCACTCGTAGAGCACGCGCTTGCTGACGCCGGTGTCGTCCGCCAACCGGCTGAAAACTCTCGCACCGAGATCCGCTCGCTCCTCGTGGAACAGCACGTGCTCGTGAATCAGGCGGCCGATGTCATGAAACATCATCAGCCAGGCGTCCTCGATTCTCTGCCGCCCGGTGAACAGCACGGCCCGCACATTGCGCAGCAAATCTTCGTAGGTGGCGGAAACCACGAGGGCGCTGGCCGGGGAGGAGGACCGAATCGATGGGCGTGCAGCAGGCATAGGAGGTTGGGGGGACTCGACCGAATGAACACAGAAGTGGCGCGAAGGCCACGGCAAACTACAGCGGGCGGCCGCGGGCGGGCACAGTCTCTTGCCATGCAATCGCAAGTTGTGATTTTCGCAGGCTGCGAGCTTGTCACGCAGAACGAAAAGCAAAACCATAGGACGATTTCCGAACGCATGAAAAAAGACGAAGTCCGTGAACATCTGGCCCGCCTGAACGCCGAGGATTTGCGGCTGGTGGCCGCCCACCTTTATAAAATGTTGCCGAAAAAAACTGCGGAAACCAAGGGGGCGGACCGCTTGCTCGCCGATCCCGCGGGCTTCCTGCAGACGGCCAGGGTCAAGAAACCGCCGGAACTGCCTGATCTCGAAATGCTCGAGTTCGAAACCGAGGAGTTCCTTGATAACGCCGCCAATCAACGGTATTTTGCCCCAAACAAAATCATTCCCAAAGGCCAGCGGAGTCGTTGGCGGTTTCTGGCGAAACGCCTGTATCAGGACTGGTGGCTTTTGGCCGCGCAGCCGGAAAGCCAGGTCGCCGCAGCCAAGGCGCTGGAAGACCTTTATCGCATCCTCTGTCACGGGAGCGAGGTCTGGATGTTTTCCAGTACCGAACCGTTTCACGTCATCGGGGTGCCGCGGCAGGAATTCTTTTCGCAACTCATCTTGATAAAGGCCCAATTCCTCTCGGCAAACGAATGGATCTCCCAGGCTTTGTCGCTGATGCTCGACGTCAAGTCCACGGAATCCACCACCGTGGAGATGCACGGTGCCTTCCTGTCATTGCTCACGACGGCCGAACTCAAGGAATCAGCTCTTCAGATTCTGACCCGGGAATTGGGAAAATCCTCGTCTGCGCCGCCCGCGCCCGAATTCAGCGATCGTTCGCGGCGGCGGAGCAGCTTGCTGCGACTGGGCTTTCAGGTCAACTGGGCGTTCGGCGATAAGGAGAGATCGCTCAAATGGTTGAGAGCATTTGTCGGCGGCGAAAACAGAAGTGAGCACGTCGTCCTCCAGCTCCTGCTGGAAACCGGGGATCGCGAATTCTGGATGAATTCCTACGAGACCGCGCGTTCGCAAAAACCTTCCGCCGTGGCCGATTGGGATAAAACCTATGAACAGGCGAGATTGCTGGGCGAATTGCCTGCCTGGCAGGTGAGGTGACGTGCGATGCGCCAAGCGCAAGCCTTACTCGATAGACGGTTCGACGTTTCGACTGGGCGCACGCGGCCGATATTCATGATGGCAGTCTGAGTTGACACCTGTCCGACTATTTCCGGCTTTCCGCCTGACTTTTCCCGAACCGCCAAACCGCTCCTCCCGCTGAGAATCCAGTGTCCTTCCAGTCATCGAAGCCTTAAACCATCCCGGCCCAACCGCGGCGCCGTCATAATGGAGGACGAATCGAATGAAAACGAATAACGTTCGTGGAACGAAGCACGCATCACCCGAATCCGCCGTCACGCTGACGCGCCGGCAGTTTATCCAACGCTCCGCGGCGGCCGCGGCGGCGAGCTGGCCGTTGCTGGCCAGTCCGCGCGTGCTCGGCGCGAACGACGAATTTCGCCTGGCCATCATCGGCTGCGGCAATCGCGGCGGGGCGCACATCGCGCAATTCGGCAGCCAGAAGGGCGTGCGGATCGTGGCCGTTTGCGATCCGGATCGGCTGCGGGTGAAAGCCGCTGCCGATGCGATCAAGAAAAAATTCAAGTATCGGCCGGACGCCGTGGTGGATGTTCGAAGGCTGATGGAACGCAAGGATGTGGACGCGTTCTCGGTGGCGACGATGCAGTACTGGCATTCGCTGCCGACCATCTGGGCGTGCGAAACGGGCCGCGATGTTTACGT
>JACQWL010000604.1 GCA_016209255.1 Verrucomicrobiota bacterium | reverse complement strand
GTCAATATCATCGACCAATGCGTCGCGCAGGGCGGGCCCTGCGCCCGCGAATACGGCGGTCTGCTCGCCAACCGCTCCTTCGGCGGCGCACAGGTGTCGCGCACGTTCTACGCCCGCGGCCAGACCGGCCAGCAGCTCCTGCTCGGCGCCTACTCTGCGCTCTCGCGTGCGATCGGGGCCGGCGGCGTCGAACTCGTCACGCAGCACGAGATGGTCGACCTCGTCGTGGTCAACGGCCACGCCAAAGGTGTCATCACCCGCGATCTTGTCACGGGCAGACTCGTGCGCCACTCCGGCGACGCCGTCATCCTCGCCACCGGCGGCTACGGCAACGTCTTCAATCTCTCCACCTATGCGCGCGGTTCCAACGCCACCGCGATCTGGCGCGCCTACAAGCGCGGCGCCTGCATGGCCAACCCGTGCTACACCCAGATCCACCCGACCTGCATACCCGTCACGGGCGATTACCAGTCGAAGCTCACGTTGATGTCCGAATCGCTCCGCAACGACGGCCGCATCTGGGTCCCGAAAAAGACGGAGGACGTCAAAAAGAACCCCGCCGACATTCCCGAGGCGGATCGCGACTACTACCTCGAGCGCCTCTATCCAAGCTTCGGCAACCTCGCCCCGCGCGATGTTTCCTCCCGGGCGGCCAAGCGCATGTGCGACGAAGGCCGCGGCGTCGGCGAGACCGGCCTCGGCGTGTATCTGGATTTCGCCGACGCCATCAAGCGCCTCACCGAGGCGGGGGTGCGCGAACGCTACGGCAATCTCTTCGATATCTACCGAGAGATCACGAACGAAAACGCGTACCAGACTCCGATGCGCATCTACCCGGCGGTGCACTACACCATGGGCGGCCTCTGGGTGGACTACAACCTGATGTCCAACGTCCCCGGCCTCTTTGTGCTCGGCGAGGCGAATTTCTCCGACCACGGCGCCAACCGCCTCGGGGCCTCCGCCCTCATGCAGGGCCTGGCCGACGGCTACTTCGTCATTCCCTACACCATCGGCGACTATCTGGCGCAGCAGAAGCCCGCCTCGAAGCCCTCGACGGAGGCCGCCGAGTTCAAGCAGGCCGAGGACAATGTCGCCGCGATAACGAAGCGTCTCCTTTCCGCCCGGGGCCGGGAGCCCGTGAACCACTATCACAAACGTCTCGGCCAGCTCATGTGGAACGGCTGCGGCATGGCCCGCAACAAGGAAGGCCTGGAGAAGGCCCTCCAGGAAATCCCGGCCCTGCGCGAGGAATTCTGGGCGGGCGTCAATGTGCCCGGCTCCGGCGAAACGATGAACCAGGCCCTCGAGCGCGCCGGCCGTCTGGCCGACTTCTTCGAACTGGGCGAACTTTTGTGCCGCGATGCGCTCACGCGCGAAGAGAGCTGCGGCGGCCACTTCCGCGAGGAGTACCAGTATCCCGACGGCGAGTGCAAACGCGACGACGAGAAGTTCGCCCACGTCGCCGCCTGGGAGTTCCAGGGCGACGGGGTGCCGCCGCTCCGCCATGTGGAGCCGCTGAATTACGAGACCGTCAAGATGAGCGTCCGCTCGTACAAGTAGGCCGCACGGTCCCGCGTAGCCACCGATCCGGACCGCAAACCAGGTTGTTGCTCGCGAACATATCACAAATCGTGACATCCTTGATCAACGCGCTGTCATCCGGTCCGACCCAGTCACCGGGGTTGATTCCGACCGGGCGTATCGATGGGAAAATTCTCCTGATTCGCGGTCAGAAGGTTTTGTTGGATCGTGACTTGTCTGGACTCTACGGTGTGGAGACCCGGGCGCTCAATCAGGCGGTTCGGCGTAACGCGGAACGCTTTCCGGAGGACTTCATGTTTTCTCTGACTCGGGACGAGATCACGAGGATATCACAGATTGTGATATCCTCGGATCTCAAGTTTTCGAACAACGTCAACGCCTACACCGAGCAGGGAGTCGCGATGCTTTCCAGCGTATTGCGCAGTTCGCGTGCCGTGCAGGTCAACATCGAGATTATGCGCGCTTTCGTCCGCCTGCGGCAGATGATCGCCACGAATGCCGATCTCGCGCGCAAACTCGATGCGCTCGAGCGAAAGTACGACGCGCAGTTCAAGATCGTCTTCGATGCCATTCGCGAACTCATGACCCCGCCCGTTGCCGCAAAAAAGGCGAAATCGGATTTCACACCGGAATCGCCGCGCTTCGCCGCAGTCCGACTCGCCCGCTGAAACCAAAAGCCAAAGCCTGAATCCTCCTTTCCCCATGGTCGCCGCCACTTCCTCCACCAAGCTCATCTCGGTTTCCCTCCGCGTCTGGCGCCAGGCCGGCCCCGGTCACACGGGCAGATTCGTCGCCTACCCGGCGGCGAACCTGAATCCCAACATGTCGCTGCTCGAGATGCTCGATGTCGTCAACGACGACCTCGAGCGCAGGGGCGAGGAGCCGATCGCGTTTGCGCACGACTGTCGCGAGGGCATCTGCGGCACCTGCTCGCTCGTGATCGACGGCAAGCCCCACGGCCCGCACCGCGGCATCGCCAGCTGCCAGACGTATATGCGCAGCTTCGCGGACGGCGCCACGATCACGATCGAGCCGTTCCGCGCCCGGCCGTTTCCGGTCATCAAGGATCTCATCACCGATCGCAGCGCGTTCGACCGGATCCAGCAGGCGGGCGGCTTCATCACCGCGCGCACCGGCTCGGCGTGCGACGCCAACGCGATTCCCGTGCCGAAGGCCGACGCCGAACTCGCGATGGATGCGGCGCAGTGCATCGGCTGCGGCGCGTGCGTCGCCGCGTGCAAGAACGCCAGCGCGATGCTTTTCGTGGCCGCCAAGGTCTCGCATCTCGGCCTTCTTCCCCAGGGCCAGGCCGAGCGCGACCGCCGGGTCTTGGCGATGGTGCAGACGATGGACGAGGCCGGGTTCGGTAATTGCACCAATCAATACGAGTGCAGTGCCGCCTGCCCCAAGCTCATCTCGCACGACTTCATCGCGCGCATGAACCGCGACTATCTCGGTGCCACGCTGCGCTCTGCCTTCCAACCGGAGTCGGCCAGCGCCGGCGGCGGCTGAGGCAACTCCTGGTAGGAAACCGGATTTTCATGGGGTCGGATCCGCGAGGGGTTTATCCGGCGCGCCAATCGCCTGGCCGCCCCGTCCCAAAGCCCGTTACAGCCCTTGCGTGACGGTCTTGGCGGTGAATACGTTTTGGTGCCGGACACGCAGAAGCCGTTGGGCGTGGGGATCGGTTTCCGTCGCGCCGGACACTCCGCTCCGCTCGGTCTCGATGGCGTTGAGCAGGATGCGGCAGTGTTCGCGGACGCGGACGTCCGGATTGGTTTTCCAGTTAGTGTCGAGACGCTGCAGCTCGTCTGGAGCAAGTTCACCGCCCGAGGTCCATTTCCTCTCCAACGTCGGAAGCGGGTTGTTGGGATCGAGCCATTTGATGATGGGCGTCATAGTTGTTCCGGCGGGTTGAAGTTCATCCGCGGGTTCAGTTGTGGCCGCAAATCGGTTTGGATGCGGGTTAATTTTGGGGCCGAAGGGAGGAGCCCCGCCTTGCTGGCCGGGGCGACGGCCCGGTCTCCCGTTTGGCGGATGATGTCTTCAAAGGTGAGTTGAGGCAGGAAGCGATGAAGGAACCATCGGGTGTTTCGCTCGATCGCGTCGGCTTGGGCGGCGAACCGCCCCATGAGCCGCGCATAGCGGGCCGGATTTTCGGTGAGCAGGTTGATCAATGACGCTTCGTTGGGTTCCAGCTGGGCGATGATTTGTTCGATGTCGGGTTGGTCCTTGGCGATGAACCGTTCTTCGTCGTAACGGAGGAGCTTTTGCATCGCCGTGTCCAGTGGGTGGACGAGGCGAAAAGCGGTGCCACGTGGTCCGATTACCTCGCAGGCCCGGGTCGCCCACGGACCGAGCAGCAGGAGGAGATTCTCGTCGAGCAGTTCAACTACGACGTCCGTGCTGGCGTCGTAGGCGTTGAGAAACGCGGCCAGTTCGTCCGAGACGATCATGTCGAGATCATTGGTGCTGCGTTCGGGCAGGATGGTAAACGCGAGGGAACCGGCGCCAAAGAGCGTGATGTGGGTTGGCGGATTCTTCCGATTGAATTCGACGAGAGCGTTTTCCAGCCAGACCAACGTGGAGATGAGTCCCGGATCAATCCGCGCCGCCGGTTTTCGAGCGTCAACGGCGTAAACGATTTCCAAGTCCCGCGCTTTGAGTTGGTGCTGAATGCCCTTGAGGAAAATGGTGTAACCCTCCGGCGTGGCTTCGACGTGGGTTGCCCCGAAGACTGCCCCGGTTTTCGCGACGATGATGAAGGGTCCTTTCATTTCGGATTGGTTTCGATTCATCGGGGAGCAGATTGATCTTTTGGGCGCGCCCCGCAAGGCGAAGTGAGCCATGGGGCCGCGAACGACTGGTAGGAAACCGGAGGCAGAAAACGGGGTCAGGCCGTTCGATGTTTACCGCGGCTTGAACGGAGAACCATCGGCGCACCGATTCCGAACGGCGAACGGCCCCGTCCGCATGGCGGCGTCTCTGCGACTAAAACGATGAGCGATGATGCCAATCATCAATTATCGGCGCTCACAACGTACGTCCGTACCGCGTTACGCTTGACATCCTGCTCCGAAAACCAGGCTTCCTTGAAGCTGCGCTTGGCGTAGAGCGAGGCTTGATCGAAGAAGTGCGGCGACGCCGGATCACCACGCTGCCCGAAATTCAGAACAGACCGGGCGCGGATGGTCGGACCGAATTCGATGACTTTGACGAACGAGTTGCCCGATACGCCGATGCGCGGGCTCACATCCCCAAAAGGCTCGCTGTGAAAGGTGAAAACGGAACCAAGCCCACCCGGGGCGCCGCCCACTTGCAAGCTGACTCGGGTTGTGTCCAGCGCGTTGGGCGCGCCCGGCAAAGGTCGCTGCAGCCGGTTGATCATGCCCCACGCGACGTCGCTTCGTCCCCAACGCTTCTGCAAAAGGTCTGACGACTCAGCGAGCGCGCGCGACCACGGCCACGGTGCTGTGTCGCGGCGCCGATCAGCGACTCCGCGCCGCTCACTGGTGAGTACGAGCCAGGTCGTCTCAACCGAAGCAGTGTCTGCGCGCCGGTCCCAGCGGCTCAGCCGATCGAGAGCCTGCGCGACGTCGGTTCGCGCGCGCAACGCACGAGCCTCATCATTGAGATCGGCGGCGTTTGCAGCCTTCAGCTTGTTCCACTCGTCGGTCATTCCCGAGATTATCGCGTCTGCGCCGCTCAAGCGCGTGTCCCATACGGCGCGCGCAAACTCATCGAAGGTCACGTCCGCCATCGACTCGAGCACTCTTCGCGAGCTGACTGCACGGGCATTGTCACCTTCGGATCCGATCATGTAGCGCGGGAACTGCTCGCGCTTGTACGGCACGTCGTGGGTCGCCGTCATAGGCGTCGAATTCGTGTTCAACAAGTAGCCGGCAGACGGATTGAAGACCTGCGGCAGCTCCTCGAGCGTGTGAAACCCTTGCCACTCGACCCGTGAATCACTGCCATCGACGATGCCGGCATAGGCGAAAGCAGTGTCGCGACGCGGCACCGCAGAACCGTAGATGTAGCCGATGTTGCCGGCGCGGTCCGCATACATGTTGTTCATGTATGCGACGTTCAGCCGCGCCACCGCCTGTTTCCATTCCTGCATCGTGTGCGATCGGATCATCGCATCCCACTGATCGAACCAGCCGCCCTCTTCGTAGCGTGCTAGTTTGATGCTGAGCGGACGGTTGTCATCAGCGAGGCCTACGATTGGACCGTGGTGCGTTTTCCAGAACTTATACTCCCGGGCCGTAAGGCGACCCTGGTCGAGCACACGAATCGTGTCCGTCCAGCTTTGCGCGTCGCGGTGACCGGTGCCGTATCGGTAGCGCAGCGGCTGCTGCACGTCGTCGAATGTCTCGGCGTACAGATCGCCGCGATCAGCCATGTTGTCGGTGTATGCCCAGCCGAGATATTGGTTGTTGCCCATGTACGGCAGCAGGAATCCGAACACGGTCAAACCCGAGAACCTCAGGCCCTCGCGACTGTTCAAATGAACCTCGCCGTATCGCTGCACACCGACGAACGACTGGTGCGGATTGATCAACAGCAGCGCGTGGCCGGATGCCGTGCGAGACGGCGCAACCGCCCATTCGTTCGATCCGAACGGACTTTCTTCGCGACCAATAACGTCCGGCGCGGATGAAGTTCGTGGCAGGTTCCTCCCCACTGGCCAGCCGTGTTCGAGCAAGCGTGCAGTCCATGCCTGTCGCAGCCCGGCATAGCCCACGAATTCGAGCAGATAGTACTTGTAGCGGATGAGCGCGAGCGGGTACCACGACTCGACGCGACCGGATAGCGGTTTGATCGAAGGGTGCGCCGCGAGATACGCATTCAGACCAGCGGCATACGCATCGAGCAAGCCACGCATGCGCGGCGTCGCCCGCTTGTATTCCTCGATCGAGAAACGCGAAATCTCGAGTGCTCGCGCCATCCAGTCTCGCGTTACAGCCGCTTCGCCCTCGCGTTCTGCGGAACGACCGAGCGCGCGCACGTAATTCTCTTCTATCAGCGGCCAATCGTCTTCAGCGAGGGCGTACGCCATTCCGAAGAGCACGTTAGCGTCTGTCGCAGCAAAAACATGGGGAGCTCCGTAGGCGTCGCGGTAGATCGTTGTTTGTCGTTTCGAAGCTTCTAGCTGCCCAGCCGCGGACGACATCGCGGTCAGCAGAAGCAAGCAACTGAAAGGAAACTGGATCTTCATGGGGTCAGGCCGGGGAGGGGAGGGCGCGAGTGGAAAACCAAGGCAACCTCCGTAGTCCCCCAAGCCAACGGAAGGCCACATCGCCGCCCTGCCGCGAGAACGGCCTGACGACGCTGATCAAAGGGCAGAAGTTCAAGAAATCGGGGGCACCGGCTGGGCGCTTGGGGACACTCTCGGATTGATCGTGGCTTTCACGATGCGTGGAGGCAAACCTCCGGCCGGCTCGCCGTCAACGGGCAAGTGTTCAGAATGTCAGAATGACTCCAGCGCATCGGCCTGGACGAAGTCCTCGGCCGGGACGAACTGCTCGGCGCCGCCGGGCCAAGACACGAGCTCGCCGTCGGCCGCGTTGGTCTTCGTGGTGTTGTCGATATAACCGGTCGAAAACGGGGTCAGGCCGTTCGACGTTTACCGCGGCTTGAACGGAGAACTACCGGTGCACCGATTCCGAAAGACGAACTGCCTGACCCCGTCCGCATTGCATCTTCAGACCGGTAACTGGACGGTCAAATTTTCAG
>JACQWL010000615.1 GCA_016209255.1 Verrucomicrobiota bacterium | reverse complement strand
GTTCGGGCACCTGGAGCAGCGGCAGATTCAACTGGTCGCGATACCGCTCGCGAATCTGCCCGTAGAGCAGACCCGGCAGCGTGGCCCACGGCTCCGTGCTGACGAACCGCGCTTCGAACACCGCCTCGATGATCGGACACGGCGCGATGCGCACGGGAAGGCGCTCCAGGAAAGTGAAAATGGAAGACATGGCGGCTGGGCAGGGTTGAATGTGGGCAGCGGATAGCAGTCGAAATCCTGGAGCGTGGCAGCGATAAGCGAGTGGTTTCCACCAGTAATGCGATGAGAGTGCAGAGCGGGTTGACGAAAGCCAAGCGGCAAGCCGTGGCCCGGCCGAGGTCGAGCGCGGTTTCGCCGTTCCGTTTCTCGGCCCGGCCTCACGCTTCGCCGTGATCTCGATTGCCGACACGACCCCGCCGAGACTTTCCAGATTGTGAACGGCCGTTCACAATTGACCGGCGCTCCAGTTGCGGCTGCACCGCCGAAATCAGGCCGCAAAGCACCGTTCGTGCCGGCGCAAATTCCGAATTCTGGGCACGTGCCCAGAATTGGGTCGGTGGAGCATCCTGCCTTCCGCAGTTACCGCTCGCTGGCGCTTGTGGCTACGAGCGCCAGCGAGTGGCTCATTCGAGGGAACGGCGGAATTTAGGATCATCGCGGCGTAAAGCCGCTCCTACAGTTTTCACCAATGCCGGTAGTGGTCAGTTTCCGGGAGCGGCGCTCTATGAGCAACGAACCTCCCAGCCACGGCGGTCATAGACCGCCGCTACAATTTCTCGATCCGACCCACTCCCCGGCACCTCGGGATTGCTCACTTGACGAGCGGCCGCATCACCTGGGCGATCCGCCGCGCGAGGTCCGCGTGGCCGATGACGTTCGGGTGGCAGCCGTCCGTCGTCCAGGCTTGGAGTTTTTGCCTGCTCTTCTGCGCCGCGCCCCACTCTCCGAAATGATCCACCAGCGGCACATGGGCTTCCTCCGCCACCTTGCGGCAACGCTCCATGTAACGGGCGATGCGCACGTTCGCCTCCTCGCCCGCGCCGTTCTTGGGATTCTCCTCCCCAAACATCGGCGCTGTCATCACGATCGGCTGGATGTTCGCCGCCTTCAGCCGCCGGATGATTTCGCGCAGGTTCGATTCGTAGGCGTCCGCGCTGATGCGGCTTCCGGCCTTGCCCAGGTCCACCCAGCTGTCGTTGGTCCCATACATGATCGTCACAAAATGCGGGCGCTGTGAAATCACGTCCCGGTCGAGCCGGTGCAGCGCCTGGTCCGTGCGCTCGCCCCCGATGCCCACGTTATGAACCTGGACGCGGAGCTGGTCCTGTCGCAGCGCAGCCTGCAGCAGCGCGCTGAAGGCTTCGTTGGGTTTCACCCCCGGCCTCGCACCCTTGGTGATCGAGTCACCGAGCGTGATGATGCGCACCGCAATGCCGTCCAGCGGATGCTCCACGGGCTGCAACCAGTCGGCTTCGTTGAGTTGCAGCCGCAGGTTGCCCTGCATGGTGGTGATCCACAAATGCCCGGGCGCCGGCTCGAACACATAAGGGTAAGACAGCCGGTAGCCGGAGTCCTTGCCGCCCGGCGGCATGTAGTTCGTGGCGATCACCTGGGGCATGGCCCAAGTGACCCCGTCGTTGTTCGAAAACGCGATCGAGAGCTCCTGGCGGCGGCCCAGTTTCTTCACGGGGTCCATGTAGCGGTTCCAGAGCAGGACCACGCGGCCGCTCGCGAGCCGCATCATCATGCCCGGCGCATCGCTGGCCTCGATGGTGCTCGGCATGCTGTTGGTCCAGGTTGCGCCGTCTTTCGAGGTCATGTCCTGGAAGCACCCCTGCGGCGTGCGCAGCAGGAGTTTCAGCGAACCATCGCGCCTCTCGATCACCGTGCCTTCCAACCCGCCCCCGTGATCGCCATAGCCGCCGTATTCGCCGTGGTCGATGACGTTGCTGGCCTGCCACGTCAGGCCCTGGTCGTCGCTGTAGTAGTTGATCGTCACGTGCCGGCCCGGATCGCGCACGGCTTTCTGGCACACGAGGAGCACCCGCCCGCTGCGGAGCTGAATCATGTTTCGCACCGCGCCGCACCACCCATCCTGCAGCAGCACGGGAGCGGCCCATGTCCGGCCGTCATCGGCGCTGCGCGAAACGTACACCGGGACGCGACATCCTTCCTGCGGTCCGCCCCTGGCCTGATCCCATCGAAAATCCAACTCCTTCCGATTGAGGAACGCAAAGAGGACCACGCCCTCCTTCGTGCGCAGCAAGGCGCGTTCTCCGCTCGCGAGAAACTTCCCGTGGTCGAAAATCCTTCTGGGCTCCCACGACCTGCCCTCGTCCTTGCTGACGATGGCCTCCTGTGCCTCGACGCCGAGGATCGTGCCATCGCCCAGTCGGGTGAACGGCCCTTGATAATCGAATGGCAGTTTCTCCGTCTTTTGATGGAGGGCGATCCCGGCATGCGCCGTGGACGATAAAAGGACGAGGGCGAGGAGGTATTTCATGATTTTACGGCGGCTCGACGTTGGGAATTCTAAGTGACGTCAAAAATGAGACGAACACCGGGTTTTTGTAGGAGCCTGCTCTCCAGAGGCGGGTAAACTTGCAGGCGATTTCAGCGTGTGTCGACGGAAAGCGCCCGAATCGCCTGCGAGCAGGCTCCTACAGGCAGGCGGTTAGCTCTCATGTTGAAAGCAGTAAAAATTAGCGGCGGGCCGGAGCGCCAGTCGACATCTCCTTGCACGCCGGAAATTGCGCCGCAGGAACCTTGACCACATCGCCGGACCCGGTCCAATTCGCAGCTTTACCCATGTCGGCCACCCCGAACGCCCCGAGGGATCGAATCGTCGATTCAGGGTATCGTCCGCCCGGCCGGTCTGGGCCCCCAGAGACCCCGCACTCATCAACCCCGCATGACGCAACTATCGGAACATTTCTCGGCGCTTGATTGGGCCGTCTTCGTTGCCTACCTCCTCGCGACCGTGGCGATCGGCACGCTCTTCATCAAGGGGCAGCGCGATCTCAACGAGTACTTCCTCGCCGGTCGCAACATCGGCAGCGTGATTATCGCGATGACGGTGCTGGCGGCGCTGTTCTCCGGCATCAGCTTTCTCGCGGCCCCGAGCGAGGGCTACGCCAACGGCCCGATCTTCTACCTCGTCAACCTGGCGTTCTTCGTCGCCACGCCGGTGACGGCGCTCGTGTTCCTGCCGTTTTACTACAACTCGCGCTTTTTTACGGCGTATCAATACCTCGAAGAACGCTTCTCCGTACAGTTGCGCACCCTGGCCTCGGCCTCCTTCATTGTCCGCGTGCTGCTCTGGCTGGCGGCGGCGACGTATGCGCCGGCGCTCGCACTGGAACAGGCGACGGGGATGCCGCTCTGGTTCACGATTCTTTGCACGGGCGTGTTGACGACGATCTACACGACCTTCGGCGGGATGCGCGCCGTGATCTGGACGGACGTGATGCAGCTCCTTGTGCTGGTCGGCGGGCAGGTCACCATCGTCGTCATCGCCCTTTCGAGGGTGCCGGGCGGAATGGCTCAAGTGATCGAACTCGGCAAGCAAGGCGGGCGGCTCGATCTCAGCTTCAGCCCGGATCCCACCGTGCGCCTGACCCTGTGGGGTCTGCTGATCGGCGCGTCGTTCATGCACCTCGTGCAGATGGCCACCGACCAGGTCTCCGTGCAGCGCTATCTTTCCGCCCGCAGCCTGAAGGTCGCGCAGCGCGGACTGTGGATGAAACTCTTGATGACGATGCCAGTCACGGCGGTGTTTTACGGGACGGGCCTCGTGCTCTACGCGTTTTACCAGGTCCATGGCGATCCGCTCGTGGCGGGCAGGATCCAGAAGGCCGACCAGATTCTCCCCTACTTCGTGGTGAACGAATTACCGCACGGTATTCCGGGTTTGTTCATCGCGGCAATTTATGCGGCGAGCATGTCCACCATCTCGGCGGGCATCAATTCGCTCACCTCCGCGAGTCTGGTGGACTTCTACCAGCGGCTGTGGCGGCGCCCGGACCTGTCGGAAAAGAACCAGCTCAATATCGCGCGCTGGCTGACGTTCACGTACGGCACCTTGGTGATCGCGCTCGCCTTTCTCGTGCAGCGCCTCGGCACGCTGCTGGAAGCGACGAACAAGATCATCGGGCTGATCGGCGGGCCGCTGGTCGGGCTGTTCCTCCTCGGCATCCTCGTCCGGCGGGCCACGGCGCGCGGGGCGTTGATCGGCTGGCTCGCGGGGTTGGCGATGACGATCTGGATCTGCTTCGGCACGCGGATTTCGTTCACCTGGTACGCGATGAGCGGCTGCCTCACGACGATGAGCATCGGTTACCTCGTGAGCCTGTTCGATCGGGCGCCCGATCTGAAAAAACAGGCCGGCCTGGTATGGGCCAATCGCAAGCCGCCGCCTCGGCCGTAACGAGGCAGTAAACATCCCCGGAGCAAGCTCCGGGGCATTCCGAGAACACACGCTGGCCGAAGCCGAGGCCAGCGGCCTGATCGCCGCGTCGGCGACGGCGGCTCCGGTCGAGGAGAAGGAGACGGAGCCGGGGAGCCGATCCGATGGGGTCAGGCCGCTAGGCGCTAGTTTTTGAACTCCAGAATTCGGGCGCCGCCCCCGCGATCGCACCGAGGCCGTGGGGCTAGTCTTTGAACTCCGGCGTGAGCCCCTTCGTGCGGACTTCACGAACCAATAACAGATTCAAAAACAAAGGCTCCTCTTGATCCGGCTTTTCGACGTAGAGTAATCCGGCCTTGGCAAGCACCGCGGCGAAATTCTCGTTTTCGATCACCAGCTTTTCGCCATCAACCATGACCAGCGTCACCGGATAGAAGGGGTGCCGCGACAGTGCTTGGCGAAGCAGGGAAATCATGATGAGACGTTAGAATAAGCGGTTTCGGACGCAAGTCCTTTGAAGAGTCCGACGGGGTCGCGTCGATATCCGACGCCGATCCGACGGGGCGCCGATCCGACGGGGGTCAGCCGTTCGATGTTCGGCCCCGTCCAATGGTGATTCGGGGCTTTCTTGGACACCCGCGAGCATCGAACGGCCTTGACCCCGTCTTACTGCGCACCACTGCGCCCGCGACAATGGCGGGGCCGTGAGCGTGGCCCGGGCCTTCCCGCCTTACGATTCAAGTTGGTCGAACGAGACTCTTAGGCCGGTCAACATCTTTGAGCCCGCCTTTTCCGCACCGACACTGCGGGCGTGCAACTGGTAGCTTCCCTTCGCGAGGGTGAACACCTCAATCAGCCGCGAATCGGGATCGATGATCCAATACTCGGCGACGCCGAATTGTTCGTAGAGCGCCTTCTTGTCCACGCGGTCGCGCCGCCAAGTTCCCTCGGAAATTACTTCGACCAGCAAATCCGGCACGCCCCGAATGCAGTTCTCCTCCACTATCGATTTCCGCGCATCGGAAACGTAAACGACGTCCGGTTGCACCGCCTTGCGGCCGCTGAACACGACATCGATCGGGCTGATAAATGCTTCGCCGAGCTTTCGTACGCTCACAAATCCATCGAGATACCGCCACGTGCGGGCAGCAATCCGTTGGTGAGTTGGCCGGGGTGCAGCAGACATGATGATTTCTCCATCCCATAATTCCGTGGGTAGATTTGACTCGGGCGACTCAGCCGCGAATTCGTCGTAGGTCCATCGACGCTTTGCCTTGGGCCGGGACAGCGTTGCAGTGCTCACAACAGCAAAAAAGCCCACCTCCCCGGCAAAATCAAATGCTCATTTTCCCAAGCGTCGCTTTGGAGCAATGCGAGATCGTCCGGCACGTCGTGATCGAGGAAGAACCTGACCGCGAGTCTTCGGCCATCTGCTCGGCCACCAGCCTGTCGATTTCAGGCCGGTGATCCTCGTAATAAGCGAGGCACTCGTAAACCTGCGAGCGCTTCAAATCCGGGAAGCAACGCGGGATTAGCGTGTCAATGGTTTCGCCGTTCTGGAGCAGACCGATCACATCATGCACACCGATGCGGGTACCGTCAATAATGGTGCGCCCGGCGCACACGCCGGCCGGGCTTCGGATTGGCCCGGTCCGAAATCGCTTGGCAAGTTCGTATTCATCGGTGTCCATTCATGGCTCACCCCGATTGCATGGTTACGGCTGACAGATTCCTCCGATGATATCCGATTCTCAGCCCACTCGCCGGCGGCGCTCGCAATGCCGGGGCGCCTGGCTGTTCGTTGCTCTTTTGAGTTTGGCGCTTGGTCCGGTGAGCTTCGCGGCGACGGCGCGCCCGCCCAATTTCATCGTCATCTTCGTGGACAATTTCGGCAATGGCGACCTGGGGTGTTTCGGCTCGAAGCTTCATCGCACGCCGAACGTGGATCGCCTGGCGGCGGAGGGCGCCAAGTTCACCAGCTTCTACGTGTCCAGCGGCGTTTGCACGCCAAGCCGCGCCAGCCTGATGACCGGTTGTTACCCGCGCCGGGTGAACCTCCACGTGAGCGCCAAGGGTGGCGCCGTGCTCCAGCCGCTTTCGCCCAAAGGGCTCAACCCGGACGAGACCACCATCGCCGAGGTGCTCAAGCCGGCAGGTTACGCGACGGGCATTTTTGGCAAATGGCACCTCGGCGATCAGCCGCCGTTCCTGCCCACGCGGCAGGGCTTCGATGAGTTCTTCGGTATTCCCTACAGCGACGACATGACGAAGGACAAGTCGCCCGATACCTGGCCCGAGCTGCCGCTCATGCGCGGCGAGAACGTGATCGAGGCACCGGTGGATCGGAACTATCTGGTGAAGCGCACGACCGAGGAGGTGCTCCGTTTTCTCGAGCGCCACCGGGACCGCCCGTTCTTCGCCTACATCCCGCACACGATGCCCGGCTCGACGGCGAATCCGTTTTCCAGTCCGGCTTTCCGCGGCAAATCGAAGAACGGCGAGTACGGCGACAGCGTCGAGGAACTCGACTGGAGCACCGGCGAAATCATGGCCGCGCTCAAGCGTCTCGGGCTCGACGACAACACGCTGGTCATCTGGACCAGCGACAATGGCGCGGTGAGACGCAATCCGCCGCAGGGCAGCTGCGCCCCGTACAAAGGCTATGGCTACGATACCTCCGAAG
Organism: Verrucomicrobiota bacterium; assembly: GCA_016209255.1. GTDB lineage: Bacteria > Verrucomicrobiota > Verrucomicrobiia > Opitutales > Opitutaceae > ER46. The sequence continues at coordinate 632 of JACQWL010000615.1, read as the reverse complement.
GCGCGATGCGGATGCCGTGCGTGATGCGCTGGCCCGGCCGGATTCCCGCCGGTACGATCTGCGACGAGCTTTGCTCGACGATGGACCTGCTGCCGACCTTCGCGCGGCTCGCGGGCGCCGCACCACCGGCGAAGCCGATCGATGGATACGACATCCGGCCGTTGCTTTTCGGCCAGGCCGGAGCGAAGTCGCCGTGGGACGACGCGGGCTTTTGCTATTATCGCCTGGAGCAGTTGCAGGCCCTGCGCGCCGGCCCCTGGAAACTCTATCTGCCGCTGGAGAAAAAAATCGGCAGTGCCGCCGGGAAGGGCGCCGCGAAGCCCGCGTCGCTCGAACTCTACGATGTGCGGAACGACGTGGGCGAGGAGCGCGAGGTGTCCGCGCAACACCCGGACGTCGTGAAGCGGCTGCTCGCGGTGGCCGAACGCGCCCGCGGGGAAATCGGCGACCTGGGCAGGCCCGGCAAGGGCCAGCGGCCCGCCGGTTGGGTGGAAAATCCGAAACCGCTATTGCCCGGGAAGCAGCTCTGAGCCGGGTCCATGCAATAGAACCCCGTTCACCCGTTGAGCCGTGCAAACCAATTGGTGAGTGTAGGGGCGTGGGGGGGGGGGGCCGCGGCCACCCCCGACAAG
>JACQWL010000581.1 GCA_016209255.1 Verrucomicrobiota bacterium | reverse complement strand
GCGAGATAGCAGACCGCGGCACCGAGGGCGAGGGGAAGAAACCGTTTTGTAGCGGTTGAGTTCATGAAGTTGAACCGAGGATGGACGCGGATAAACACGGATTCGCCGGGAAATTTTAGACCGGTGAATCCCATCGCGATGTTTGCCAGACAGCAATTCACCGCTGCTGCACCAAAACCGGATTCCATCCGCTGCATCCGTGCCTCTGTCTGACTATTCACAAACTAAGACCAACATGTTTGTCTTAATGACCCGAACAGGTCTTAAACGCGGAGGACGCGGAGATTGCGGAGAGTCGTTTGGTCCCGCCGAAGGCGCGCGAGCCTCCGCGTTCTTCGCGGGCTCCGCGTTTCAAGCTGTTTGGGTTTGGTACCCGGCTGCACAGCCTCTTTTTCCCGGCGCAGTCCGGGGAAAAGGCCGCTCACTATCCCTGAAAATGCACGCAAGCCGCGAAAGCACTCATGGCCACAAAAAGGCGCAAAAAGGGGGCCATCCGCCAGGCGAAGATCTCCCGCGCGCCTATAGGCGCCTCGGGAGCTGCGTGCGCCCTCCGATTTTTTGTGCCTTTTTGTGGCCATTACGCTTGGACAGGTTTGGTTGCGACCGCGCTGCGCTAAGCTCGTCCGTGGTTGCCTGAATGGTTCCGGCAGCCGAATTCAGGTTGTGATTCTTGGGTTCCTCACGGGCCGATCGGTGGCAGCGGCAGTGCGGAACGCCGGTCGCGGATAAGTGCGTTCAACTCCTCTTTCAAGGCGCCGAGGCGCGCGACGATTTCGGGGTTCGGAATGGCGGCCATGGAGCCGTCGAGCCGGGCCATGATCTGCCGCGCGCTGGCGGCGTTGAAAGACCGGGTTTGGCCGACGTAAACGTACACCGGATTCGTGTGCGCGTCGGTGCCGGCATCGCCATGGGTGCGGGCGGCGATCCAGCTGCTGGCGCGCAGGGGCAGGAGGTGCCGGAGCGACCATTCCGACCGTCCGTTGGGATCGAAGCGGCGCTCCACCACCGTGCCATTCACAATCAGCTCCAGGTAGCGCACCGGATACTGCGGACTGTGCACCCGCAGGTCGACACCCAGCTTGCTGTCGAATTTTTCCGGATACCGGAGAATGGCGCCGGGCTTCTGGCCTTCCACGGTCAGAAAGAGCATGGGGCCCGAGGTCGCGAAGCTGCGGCCGGCGGCGAGCGCCTCCGCGAAGGAGCGCGGGGTGGGCACGGACTCGCTCCAGGCGTAGGTCATTTCGCTCGATAGTTCGCGGGTGGGCGGGAAGTCGGACGCACCCGCCATCGGCAGACGGTAGCCGATGTTCAAGAAATCGTACCAGCCGGCCAGGCCGAGGCTCCGGTATTCGCCAAACTGCAGCAGTTCCAAAAAATCCATCTTGCCATCGAGCAACAGCCGGTCCGCCTCCTGGTTGAAGTAGCCACCGTGGGCGAGGCCGATGAAGCCGCGCAAGGCATGCGTCTGATCGGCGATGATGGCGAGGGAGGGTCCCTGATTCACATTGGCGGTGGGGCCACTGGCCGGGACGTACTCATCCGGCAGGGCGAGCGTGACGTGGCCGAGCCGCCCCACGCGGTATTCCTGGCCGGAGGTGATGTGATAGGGCCCGCGCCGCGCCACGGAGCGATCGCCCAGGCCCGTCTGCTGCCGGAAGGATTCGTATTTCGCGCCGCCCTGATCGTAGCCGGCCGTGTTCATCGACAGCAGATAGGCGTAGCGGACATCCTTGGCGGAAGTGACCGCGAGCAGCGTGTCGTCGTTCCGGCCCGTCCGCTCCATGTGGATGTGGGTGTCGCCTGAATACCAGCCGAGGGCGGCCATGTCGATGGCCCGCTCCAGCCGGACTTCCACCTCGACCGTTTCCCGGCGCGCGGCGGCGAGGGTCACCTCGACCGGGCGATATTCGTAGCCCTTGCGCACCTCGACCGTTGCCGGACCCGGCGGCACGCGCACGTCACAGCGGCCGTCCGCGTAGAAGTAGTACGGGATTTCGCGCAGGCGGATGGCGCCCTTGTGGCGGTTGGCGCTGTTCCGCAGGCTGAAGTCAACCAGGGGATGATCGTCCGGCTCCTGTGCGCCCCGGTTCACGCTGACGGTGGCGGAGACCGGCTGGCCGGATGAGGCATCGACGATGCGGATACGGAGCACGGCGGCGTCCGGCCCGGGGTCCACGGTCGGCGGAGCCTTGGGCCGGTCTTCGAAGGAGTGGGGAAGTTCGTGCGCCAGCGTCGGCCGGACCGGCAGCATCAGCCCGGCGGCGATGGCGAGGTGGAAAAACAGGCGCGTTGTCATGATGCGCTAACAACAGTCGCGGGCGCTCCCGTGGTCAACGACTTGAGATTCTGACCTTTCCGGGGGGTCGCCGGGACAAAGCCGGGAGCGCATCTCAGTTTCTTGCATGTTGTAGGGCCACCGCTTGCGGTGGGCCGTCTGATGCGCACACCCGCAGCGCTCCCCCAAAACCGGCCCTGCGCAAGCGCAGGCCCTACAAGAACCGGAAAGCAGGTTTGCAAGAAACAGAGATGTGCCCCAAAGCCGGCGGGCGGCAGGAATTGACTGGCTCCGCGGTCTGACGCGTTCAGATTCAAAGCAAACATCCGCGACCTGCCCTCGTCCGCCTGGCACTCCCGTTCCATGAGGCCGCACGCCCACCACCACGCTCCCGCCCTGACCCGCCGCCAGTTTGTTGGCGCCACGATAGCGGCCGGCATGCTCGCCGGCTTGCGCCAATCCAGCCAGCTCCATGCGGCCGGGGCGAACGCGCCGCGGCGGTTGTTCTGGGGCGACCTGCACAATCACAACGCGGTCGGCTACGCGAAGGGCTCGCTCGAGCGCTCGATCGACCTGGCGCGGGCGCATCTCGATTTCTTTGCGTTCACCGGCCATGCGTCGTGGCACGACATGCCCCAGATGCCCGGCGACCGCCACATGCTCTGGGTCAACGGCTTCAAATCCCACGCGGCGCACTGGACCAAGACGCGCCGGCTGCTCCAGGAGGCGACGACGGACACGTTCACCGCCCTGCTCGGGTACGAGTGGCACTCGAGCGTGTTCGGCGACTACTGCATGATCTTCGACCGCGACCAGCCCGAGCTCTTCCTGCCGGACCACGTCGACCAACTGCTCGACTTCGCCGGGGCGAAGGGCGCGATCGCGATCCCGCATCATCTCGGCTACCTCGAGGGCTGGCGCGGGGCGAACTGGAAGTACTTCCGCGGCGGCCGGGTCTCGCCGGTGGTCGAAATGATGTCCGAGCACGGCTGCACCGAATCGGATCGCGGACCGTTCGACTACATCACGCACAGCCAGGGCGGCCGCTGGACGAAGAACACGGTCGCACCGCGGCTCGCGCTGGGCACGCGCTTCGGGTTCGTCGCGTCGAGCGACGATCATCTCGGGTATCCCGGCGCCTACGGCGAGGGCGTGTTGGGCGTGTGGGCCGACGATCTGCGGCCGGCCAGCCTCTTCGAGGCCGTGCGCGCGCGCCGGACGTACGCCGCCAGCGGCGACCGCATCCTGCTCGAGGTGACGCTGAACGGAAAACCGATGGGGGCCGAACTGCCGTTTGCCGCGGAGCGCGAGTTCGACGTGCGCGTCGAGGGGCAGGATGCCGTCGAGATGGTCGAACTGCTCCGCAACGGGCGCGTGATTCAGCGCCATTTTCCGGAGGACCACATCACCGGCCCGCTGCAATTGCCGGGCAAGGCGAAGTGCCGGATTCGCTACGGCTGGGGCCCGTGGGGACAACTCGCGCTCGACCGCGTCTGCCCCTGGGACATGAGCATCCGGATTCAGGGCGGCACGTTTCAGCGCGCGCACGGCTGTTTCCAGCACGCGCCTTTCGGAGAGGCCTTTCGCGACCGGCTGGCGATGGTGTCGCCAACGGAGTTGCGGCTCGAATCGCCGACCTCGCGTCCCGGGGGGTATCGCGAGGATCCGACCAAGGCTATTGTGTGCGACCTCGAGGCAAACGCGGGCGCGGAGCTCATCGTCGAACTGCGCCAGCCTTCGCGGCTGACCGTGACCGCAAAACTGCGCGATCTGGTCGAGAACAACGTCGTCACCATCACCGGCAGTTTTCCCAGCGAGAGCTTCATCATCGAACGGCTCGTCGGCCCCAGTCAGTCGAATGCGCGGATCCGCTGGCAGGACCGGCGCCCGCGCGGGGCGACGGCGGACTACTACTATGTCCGGGTCCGGCAGCACAACGGCCACGTGGCTTGGGCGAGTCCGATCTGGATCGGGTGAGCCGCCCTTCTCACGTGCCGTGGCGAGGGCGCGAACGAACGCCGTCGCGTTGGGTGATATTCACGAATGAACTTTCCTAACCTGTCATTCTGAGCGAAGCGAGGAATCCAGCCGGATGCACGCCTGCGGTCGCGCTGCTGGATTCTTCGCTGGCGCTCAGAATGACAAACCGGGAGTTCAGGGAGCAACGGAGCGGCGAGCCGCCGGCCTGGGCTCCGACCACGAGCGCGGCGTCGGCCGCGGCCCGGCGGGCCGGCCGTCGAGTTGCGCGACGAGCCAGTCGAGGCCGTCGAGATTGTCGCGCAAGCGCGCCGCGGCGTCCTCGTCGGTGTGGTTGAGAATGCCCGCCAGGCCGCGCCAGCCGCTGACCCAGAGCTGCGGCCTGACGCCGTGCCGCTGGAAAAGTTCGAGCGTCATCTTCGCCTCCGCATTGAGCGTGGTCGGAAACCACCACGCCGCCAAAACCACGCCGTGCCGCTTCAGCGCCGCGAGTTCGGCCTCGAAGGTCGGGACGTGCTCGGCGCGGTAATCGTAGGCAAAATATTTGAATCCCAGCTGATCGAGCATCGCCGCCCGCTCCTCCGGCCCGCGCTTTTTCGCGTCGAAGGGCACGATGCACCACGCCATCAGGTTGTCGCGGGCGAAGAGACCGTCCGCCCGGACGGGTGCCTCCGCGCCGAAGAGCAATGCAGGCAGAAACGGCAGGACGCGGACAACCGATTGGAGTGCGTGGTTCATGGCCGTGGCGGCGAGGCTACACCGGCCGGCGCTCCCGGGCCAATCCGTTTCGTGGCGGAAGCCGGCGCCAGCCGGGCTTTCCGGTTTGGACGGATAAATGTAGGCCGCCAGCTTGCTGGCGCTTAGCCAAAAGCCATTCAGTCGACCTCCACTTTGAGAGTGAACCGACGAGCATCAAAAAAAGGCGGACGGCGACCTCCCGTCTTCCCCCTGCGGGCTACGACGTGGCGGCAAACTTGTGGCGCGCCGAAGCTCGCCGGAGGACGAGCAAGCCCTTGTC
>JACQWL010000580.1 GCA_016209255.1 Verrucomicrobiota bacterium | reverse complement strand
GTCATCAACGGCGCCCGCGCCGTCCTCGACCACTACCGCCCCCACGTCCCCATCCACCCCGACTGGCCGATCATTGCGTTGAGTGAAATCTGCTCGTTCAAGAACGGCCTGAACTTCGACAAGACTTCCTCGGGGCACACCGTGAAGATCATCGGAGTGAGTGATTTTCAGTCCAATCTCTACGCACCACTCGACGACCTTGATGAAGTGCATCTAGCCGCACCCCTCGGGAAAGAATAACTCGTCAAAGGAGGCGACATTCTTTTCGTCCGATCCAACGGCAATCCTGACCTTGTTGGTCGCTCGTTGTTCGTTCCTCCACCGCGTGAACCGACGACGTTTTCCGGCTTCACGATTCGAGGCCGAATCGAAGATGCGCGGGCCATGCCGCTCTTCTTTGCGCACTTCTTCAAATCCCGGGATTTCGCGGAAATGATCAAGACGGTTGGCCAAGGTGCGAACATCCGAAATCTTTCCCAAGGCATTCTGAACGATCTCAAAGTCCCCCTCCCACCCCTCGCCACGCAGCAAGCCATCGTGGCGGAGATCGAAGCCGAGCAAGCGCTGGTCGCCGCCAACCGCGAACTGGTCGCCCGCTTCGAGCAAAAGATCCAAGCCACCCTCGCCCGCATCTGGGGCGACGCAAAAACCCCATGATGGCGCAACACGATGGATCGAAATCCCGCCTTCTGAAATCTTCCTACCAACAAAATCCCTGGTCGCCTTCGGCGCCGCCGGAGGCGGGTAAACTTCCTACCCCAAGTTCCGCTGGATTAAGGGTAGGAAGATTCTGTTGGTAGAAAGATTTTCAAACCCCCGTCAACCCGCCGCCATGCCGCAACCGCTTTTATTCCTCCTCGTCCACGTCGTCTTCGGCGTCGGCGGAGCTCGGCCCTGCATGACGCGCAAGGCATCATGGCCTCGCGTATAGACTGCCATGTTGCGGCCCGCCCGGCCACCGACCGGGCCTACAGCTTGAACGCCTTGCCCATTCGCACCCGTCGCTCGGCGGGCTTATACCACCCCTGGGGCGCGAAATCCGACGTGTGCAGATAGCACCGAATCAGGACTTCGTCGCTTCCCTCCGAAAATGTCATCAGGCGGCTGAGAGCGATCGTGGTCTTGCTGGCGTGATAACGGCTGAGCGCCGAGCAATTCATGAAATTCGCGCCCCATTTCTTTTCGATATGCGAGCGGCCGCCCTTGCGGTCATCGGGATTCGTATGCGTGTGGCCGCCGATCCAGAAATCGATGACCCCCGGATGCGCCGCCAGGTAGCGCTCGAACGCCTGCGCGTCGGGCTTGCCGTCCACATAGTACAAATACGAGGCGCCCTCCGGGCCTCCGTCGGGAAAATATCCGTGATAATGGCTGACCCACTGCCCGTCTTTCCCGCGCACGTAGCCCTCCCACGGACCCGAGGCCACGGTCGTTTCCTTCAACATATGGTGATGCGTCGAGACGATGATCGACTGCGGATTGGCCTCAACCTGGCGCTGCCACCAGTCGAACGTTTCGCCGGTGACGGCCCCGGAAGGATAGCCGCCCCGCTTGCCCCGGCCCACCGGCGGACCGCCATCATTGCGGTCTCCCATCATGAGGAAGAGCATGTTTCCGACCCGGAACGAATATCGCTCCCACGTCCCCTCGATCGGATAAGGCCGCCGGCGGGAGTCCACGCCGGAAAACTTCGTGTTCTCCCCGGTCGGATCGATCCACTTCTTGAACCACCACTGGGTCGGCTCGTCCGGCCCGCTGGCGTCATGGTTGCCGACCACCTCGTAGATGGCCTCGCGCCGGTGTTTCCGGAGCGCCCCAAACTGCCGGACGATCTCCGCACCCTCCGCATCGTCGGGCGTCTGCTGGCTGCCGGAAAAATCCCCCAGCATCAGGGCGATGTCCCACTCGAACGGAGGCCCGCCTTCCTTCCCCCCTTCTTCCGAATCGCGAATGGTCTCTGCCAGGCTCTCCCGTCCGCGACGCTGGTCCGTGCCCACATGCGGATCGCTCGTGGCCCAAATGCGAAACACCCGGGGGCTCCCCGCCGGGCGCGGCTGTGCGCGAGAGCGCGTGGGCGTCACGGAGCTGAGACCCGCGAGGGCCGCGCCGGTCGCGGCGGTGGCGATGAAATCACGTCGGTTCATAGAGGGTGATCGTATCGAAAACAGATGATCTCAGAGGGGCTGGCGGTTTTCGTAGGAGCCTGCTTGCAGGCGATGAGAGAGGTTGTCAGTCAGCGTGCGCCTGGCATCGCCTGCAAGCAGGCTCCTACAACCTGCAGGGCCACCTCGTGACATCGGCTTGGTCAAAAACCCCGGTCTTCGAATCAAAACCGTCCCTGAATCCCGGTCACGATTTTCGTGACGAACGTCCGGTACGAAATGACACGGTTGGGATACGCCGCATAAATCCGGTTGAGGGGCTCGGCGAAAACATTCTCCACGTCGAGGAAGACGCCGATTCTCTTGGAGAAATTATAGCGCGACTTCCAACTCCACGTCCACTTCGGCTCCTGCCACTGCACGAGGGCCGCATTGGTGGATTGGGCGACGAGAAACTTGCCGCGAAAGACCGCCTGCATCCGCAGATCGAGGCCGAAGCCACGATAGCCGAGTCCGATGTTGCCCGTCGTGTCCAAAAACCCGGCGAGAGCCGTGGTGCCGCTGCCTCCCGGGCCGGCGGCGAATTCGGAATTGTTTCCTGCCGTCCTGAGCCTGGTGAAGTTGGCATAGATCCCAAATCCCTTCGACCAGCCGGGCAGAAAAGTCAGCTGCTGCTGGTAGCTGAACTCGAGGCCCTCGATCTTCGCATCGCCGTTGTTGGTGGTCGTGCTGATCCGGTAGCCGACAAACTCGCCGTCGAATCCGTTGTCGGCTCCGGCCGGAACGAACTGGCTGCTGTCCGTGGCGATGTAATCTTTAATCTTCTTCGTAAACGCACCCACCGACACCATGCCTTGCGATTTGAAGTAATATTCCAGCGTCAGATCCCAGTTGTTGGAGTACTGCGGCTTCAAATCCGGGTTGGTCACTGCCACGGTCTGGGCGGTGTCATTGACCGTGGTGTTGGGGATGATCGAGCCGAAGTCCGGACGGCCGACCCCCGTCGACCAGCTCAACCGCGTCACCAAACCTGCGAGCGGCTCATATTTCAGATGCACCCCCGGGAGGAAAAAACGGTACTGGCCGCGATTCGTATACCGGCGGCCAAATTGGGCGAGATTTCGGCGCCGCTGTTCCGCGTCCGTCACGGGTCCGACCCAGGCCGCCCGCCGCGCCGCCTCGGCCGGCGTAATCTGGCTCAACGGGCCTTCGCCGGCATCGCGGGTGTCTTCGACGCGCACGCCGGATAAAACCGAGAGCGGGCCCAGCCGGACATTACCCATCATGTAGGCGGCGGCGATTTTCTCATCGATCAGCCGGAGGCTCGTCAGCTTTCCCGAAGTGAAGGCGATATCCTCCTTCCAGAACTCCGGATACAGTTTTTGGTGGCGGGCCACGCCAAAGGCATTGGCCCACGGCGCCAGTCCGTCCTTGAAGACCTTGTTCTCGTCCGCGTGGGGCGTGTGGGGAATATCGGCAAACTGCCCCAAACCGACATTGTCATCGGCCGTATTCAGGACTCCATCCGGACCGGTGTAATTGTACCGGCGGGGATCCTGCCAGTACTTGCGCGACTGCTGTTGATAGGTGAAACCCGTCTTGAGATAGGTCGGCCGCGCGAGAGAAAGCTCCTTCTTCAAGTCAAACCTGCCGCTGATCACGGTATCGAATCCGCGCCGATCCGTCTGCGTCAGCAGCAGCGTGCCATAGTTGTTCATATTGGTCATATCCGGCCCTTCGGTCTGCGTGACTAGCGGGAAGAACCGGTCCTTCGTGCGGTCGACGCTCCAACCGACATTCGCGAGCCGGTAGGTCACCGTGCCCTTGGGCCGTGAGTCGTATTTGTCGTCATGGTGGGAGACGTCGTAATAAGTGGCCGAGTTCGAGTAGCTGAGGCTGTAGTTGATGTTCAGGCCGCCATCGAACCGATGCCTGACCATGGGCGAAAACAGGTAGGTGCGGCCCGATTTGTCGTTCGTGGTGTTGGTGATGACGCTGGTCGAACTGGCGCCGGCATGGACCCGGGTGAAGGTGTCCGAGTAATTGGGATTGATAAAGCCGCCGCCCGTCCGGTTGCCGCTGGCATCCACCGTGGCGATCGTCTGCGTCGTGGCCAGGGCTTGCGCGCGGGAATCGTTATTTTCGTGAAAGAAATTGTAGGACGTGTTGAGCGCGATCGTGGTCTGATCGCTCCAGCGGTAATCGAGCCGGAAGCCGGTCGCGATGCGCGACCGGGTGCCGCCGCCCAACGTGCGCGTCGTCGAAAAGTTGTACACCGGCCCCGGATCGCTCTTGCGCTCAAATGAATTGGCGATGATTTCACTGCCGCCCGGATGGCTGTGCAGGGTGCCGGTCAGCGTGATCCCGATGTTCTTCCTGACCCCGATGATGTCGGTGTACATGAAATTCATCGACGGGCCAATCCCCGCGATCGGCTGCTTCCAACGGCCCGTGGGGTACGTGTGGTTTTCGGGCGTCGTGGAGATCCCGAGGGTGTAGGCGAGAACCCGGCCGGCCGCGCGATCGAACGCGGTTTTGGACACCAGGTTCACACTCCCGCCGATCGAGGCTCCATCCATGTCCGGCGTCGGCGCCTTCGTCACCTCGATGGTTTCGACATTGCCCAATGACGCCTGCTCGAATTCGAAGGCCCGCCCCGCGCCCGCCGACTGCGAGGTGGCCACCTGCTGGCCGTCCATTGTCACCGAGTTCAATTCCGAGCCGACGCCGCGAATGCTCACCTGACGGACGTCATTTCCATTATAGTCAGCCGTTATTCCGACCACATTCTGCAGCAGGTTGCCGACATTTCCATCCGCCACGTTGCCGAAGGTGTCGGCGGAGACGATCGCCTTTACGTTCGGCGCCTGCCGCTGGAGGGTTTCGGCCTTCGCCGTGCCCTCGCGCTCCCCGGCGACCGTGAACTTATCCAACTTGTAGATCTCCGCGGTCAGCCCCACGTCGCGAACCACCTTTCTCCCGGCGGCCATCGGCACCGGAATGATCTGCGGATCCAGACCGGAGAAGCTGACGAACAGCCTCACTTGATTCCCGGGTACGCCGCTGAATTCGTAGCGGCCTTCACGATCGGTGATCGCGACACGGTTCGTGCCGGCCAGTGCCACGACGGCACCTTCGAGAAACGACCCGGTGGCCGCGTTGCTCACCTGGCCGGCGACGCTGCCAGCCTGCTGTTCCGGGAGAGCGATCGGGTTGCTGGCCGCGGCGTGAGTGGGGGTCGTGGGTGCCAAGGCGAATGCCATCCAGGCGCCCAACAGGACCACGGAATTTTTTCGGTTCATATTCTTTCGGGGGTTCATGCCGGTCAGTGGTCGTTTGGTCCTGAGGCCGCTCGGCGGGGGGACTGGCAGCAGGTGGACGCGCCACCGCCTTTCGCAGCGAGACGGTCCGGCGTCAACGTTCCATCGCGACGCAATCGCTCAACCGCCCGCCCTGAAGGCGGCGCGGATCCAGTCGCCGCGGGTCGTGCGACCGTCGGCTTTCGGCAGTTTTTCCACCGGCAGGCCGAGTTCACGCCCGAGCGCTTCCCAGCGCGAAGCGAGGGTCGCATCGAGCACGCGGGCAAGGTCGGCCGCGTGATTCAGCCAACCCTCCGAGTACTGGCCCTGGATGGCCTTGCCGCGCGGCGAGCCGGCCGGCTTAGGCGCCAGGCCGTGCAGCCCGCCGGCGGCGCCCCACCATTGGACCGCGGGGAAATCCGGGCTGTCGCGCGGCACGTCGTTGACGTAGAGGGTCGCCGACCGGTCGGCGTGGAGCAGCCGCTGGAGTTGGGCAACGTTCAGGGCGCGGACGTCGGGAGATTCCTGCTGCAGCGCCAGATGGGCCGCATGACCCGCGGCCTGACCGAGCGATGTCCAAGCCGGCTCGAGCCGAATCGCGCAGAACCCGACGTGCGACGCGCTCACCGGCACCGGGGCGAGGAGGTTGCGGACATCCTTCGGCACAATCGTGCCATACGGAATCTGATACGGCGCATAGACCACGCCGAGTCCCTCACCGTGACGCTTCCCGCCGAAACGTGACCCTTCGTGCCGCGTGCCGTGGCTGCTATGCCCGTACTCGCCGATCGCGATGGCGTCGCGGTGGAGGATGGCCCGGGCATCGCCGGGCGCGTGGGGCGTGTCGTTTTGCGTGAACACGCGCAGGCCCACCATCCGCCGCGCCTCGCGGACGTAGAGTTGCGGCGGAAGGTGGCCAGTCTCCACGAACTCGTCCCGGCAGAAGCCCCACGTCCGCGCCGGTTCGCGCATCGCGGCGGGCACGGCGGGGTCGTTCTGCAGGAAATAAATCAGCCCGACGTTCCAGAGCACGTGCTCGTCGTAAATCCGTTGGCGGGTCGCGGCGTCACCCTCGGGCCACATCAACTGATCGCCGGGCAGCGAGAGACGCACGAAACCATTCGAGACGTCGTTGATATCGCGTTTGCCGTTGGGCAGGATCGGAATCTGCGCCTTCAACACATTGTCGCGATCCGTGTAGCCGCCAAAGGCCTGCTTGATTTTTCCCGCCGCAATCAAATCGAGGAGCGGGGCAAAATCCTCCCGCCGATAACCCCTGGGCGCGACGGGCATGACCCGATTCGCCGGATCCTGGGTCATCGTGAGCCGGAAGTTGTAGCCCTGCAAATCGCCGCTGCTGTCCTCGGGCGCAGCCGATTCGCCGTATTCGTCCCGGCTCTCGACGCCCACGCGATACGGCACCTGCGCCGCGGCGATCAGATCGCCCTCGTAGGTGGCGTCGATGAGGATCTTGCCCTCGAAAACGTGCTCCTTGCCGGCCGGGTCGCGAAAATGCGCCGCCTGCACCCAGCGGTTGCCGGCGGGGCCGCGGGTCCTGGCGCCGGCAAGCGTCCATTGCGTGCGCACGGTGATCTTCGGGTGTTCCGCGAGCAGCTGCTGAAACAGGAGCAGGTTCACCTTGGGCTCGGCATGGGTCCCCCGAAACGTGTCCTTCACCTGCTGCGAATCGGGGCCGTAGGTCTTCCGGTAATACGCGAGCGTGCGCAGCGTGAGCTCATGGTAGGTGCCGCTGAGCGCCTCGAACGCGCGGAAGTCCGGGTGCGAGAGGCCGTTGGTCGTCATGCCGCCGATCCGGATCGTCGGCTCGGCGAGCAACACCGTGTGGCCGCCCTTCGCCGCTGCGATGGCGGCGGCGATGCCGGAAGGGGTGGCGCCGTAGATGACGACGTCGGCGGATTCGGCGCGCGCGAGACCGGCGGTCAAACCAAGGAGCCCCGCGCCACGAAGGAGGAGCCAACGAATCTGGTGCATAAAATCAGGCCGCGAATGAATCACGTCGCCTTGATTTCCCGCCACGACAGCTCGTGCGGCAGCACGCCCTTCTTGAGCGACACCGCCGACGCGAGCCCCGCCGCCTCGCCCATCGGGACGGCATTGCCGGTGACACGATAGCTGGCGTGCGCGATGAAATCACCGCTGATGCAACGGCCGGCCATCATCAATCCGTCGACGTCGCCTGCGATCAGCGCCGGCAGCGGAATATCATAGGGCTTCACCCCCTGCTTTCGGGCGCGACGGACATTCTCCATGACGTCCGCACCTTTCGGGTTGGTGCTGTCCGACCAGACATCGTGCACGTCGATGCCGAACGTCACCCGGCAGACGCCGTCGTCGCTTTTCTTTCCCTGGGCCAGGTCGGCGGCCGTGACGGTTTGCCGCCCACGTACACGGCGCCCCTCGCGGATCCCGATTTGCTCGGCGGTGGCCACGACCGCGACGTCCTTCCATGGGCCGCCGATCCTGCGCAGACCGGCCACGATGGCATGGATTTCGGCGCGGGCGCGAATCGTCGCCACGCTGATCTGATCCGCATCGTAGGCGGGCACCCCGTATTCATGATTCGTCATGAGCGAAAAAATTCCGCTGTGGAGATGGCGCAGCGTGGGCTGGCGATAGGACGGGTTGATGCCCGACTGTTTCATCAGCTCATAGAAACGTGTCTTGGCCTCACCGCCGCCGATCTCGCGGATGAACTCGGGCACGAGCTCCGTGTTCACCCCCGCGAGCAGCGCCATGAGCGACATGGGCTGGCATTCGCAATCGGCCGTGGCGCCGACGTCGAAGCGGCAGCCGGCCTGCGCCGCGAGATCGCCGTCGCCGGAGCAGTCGATGAAGCGGTCGGCGACCCATGCCTGCCGGCCGGACTTGGATTCGGTCACGACAGCGACCAGCCGGTTGCGTTGATCGGTCACGGCGCCGACGAGGTGGGTGTGGAGGCGGATCTTGATCCCGGCCGTGACGCACATTTCCTCCAGCACGAGCTTCATCAGTTCGGGATCGTAGATCGCGCCCTGGGTCTGCTTCGCGACCAAGCTGCCGCGCGCGACCATGGCGGCGAGAATCTCCTTCATGATCCCGGGCTTGTTGCCGCCATCGATGATCTTGGTGAGCATGCCGGCCGTCCAGACCCCGCCGAGGCAACCGGCCGTCTCGATCAACTGCGTTTTCGCGCCGGCGCGCGCCGCGGCCAGCGCGGCGCCGATTCCGGCCGGCCCGCCACCGACGATGAGCACGTCGCTGCGCCCGGCGATCGGCAGCGCGCGCTGCGTTTCGACGAATCGGCCGTCAGCGGTCAACTGGCCGCCGGTGCGCACGACCTCGCCCTTGGCAAAGTTGGGCCAGCCGGCGGCAGGAGCACCCCGCGATCCGGCGGCGACGGCGCGGCCGCCCAGCACGAGGGTATAGGGCCCGAGCACGGCGCCAACCGCGGCGGTTTGCAGGAATTTTCGGCGGCTTGGGGCGTTATTGGGAGAGTTCATGAGAGGATGGTGGAGAGGTTGATTTCGGTTTGGAACTTCCGGGTTTCCGACGAATCTCAAACTGCAAAATTCTTGACCGCAGATTGCGCTGATATCGCAGATAAAGGCAGGAAAATCTCAGACGATCCGCGCCATCTGTGTCATCTGCGGTTAATTGTCTTGTCTGACTTCGTTTGCGGCCGAAAGCCGCAGTGAAGTTTTCTGGCTAAAACGTCCCCTTCACCCCCATCGTAAGTCCCACGCCGTTGGCGCCGGTGAGATAAATTTTGGCGTAATCGGGAGTCGCCGGGCCGTACCGCATGGTGATGGTGCGGGTGTTGAAAACATTCTGGGCGTTCACGTAAAGTTGCAGCCATTTCTTGAGCTGGTAATCGAGATTCAGATCGAGCGTCAGCCGGCGATCGTCGAACTCGTAGGCGCCGGTCCCAATCTGCGGCTGGGCGCCCAGGCGCCGTTTCCCGCGGTAGTTCCACTTGGCCATGAAGGCGACGGCCCGCCGGCTGTAACTGAAGCCCCAGTTCAGGGTTTCCGGGGTGAAGGCGTTGAAGGCGGCCTCGCTATCCCCCTCCAGTCTGAGCTTCGTGCCGTTGACGAAGACATTGAAATTGCGGCCCCACGCACCCAGCTCGCGCAGCGATTGCCGCACGTTGAACTCGACGCCGTACACGCGGGCAGAACCCCCGTTGATTTGCGTGCTGACGCGCCAGCCGATGTAGCGCGGATCGAGGCCCAGTTCCTCGACATCCGCGGCGGTGGCGATGCGGACGGTGTTGGCGAAGAAATCCGTGATGTCCTTCAAGAACACGCCGCCGCTGATGAGGCCGCCGGTCTTGGTGTAATATTCGAGCGAGAGATCGTAGTTGTGCGCGGACCACGGGCGCAGCCCGGTGTTCGTGACCGTGATGTTGCCCTGCACGACGGCCGGATTCCCCAGCTGGTCGCCGTCCAGATCGGCTTCGTCGACCTGCGCGGTGGGGATGATATTGTTCAGGTTGGGCCGGCCGTAGGTCTTGGCGTACGCGGCGCGGCCGATGAGGTTCTCGGCAACATCATAGTTCAGATGGAGGCTGGGGTAATAGCCGTCGTAAGTGCGGTCGGCGCGGAACTTCCTCTCCTGGTGCGTCAGCCGCAACTGCTCCATCGAGCTGGCGGCACCGGCATCGGCGCGCCGGACCCGCTGGCCCGCGGCGTTGCGCACGAAGCTGCCATCCGGATTTCTCGCCCACACCGCGCTAAGATTGACCAGCGCGCCGAGGCCTTCCGTCGCGGTCTTTTCATAGCGGACGCCGGTGAGCACCTTCAGCCGGTATTTGAACAGGCTGAACTCCGACTGCGCGTAGTACGCCGTGACGGCTTCCTCGAAGAGCTGCGAGTTGTTGATCCGGAACGTTTCCTCCGTGACGAGCTGCGCGGCGGTCTTGGTGAAGAGCGCCGGGGTCGCCTGATCGGCATTCCAGGCCAGGATCGGTGAGAGGTGGGGCAGGTTGCGGAAACCGTAATAGTGATACTGGCCCTTGTAGACCGGCGAAACGAAGGGCGCGGGCGATCGGTCGCCGTTGATGCCGTTGTAGGTCCAGTTCTCGTTCCGGCGGCGGATATCGCGCGTCTGCGTGCGTTGCTGCGCGCCGATTTGCACCGTCATCGGAAAGCGCAGGACCTCGAGCTGGCGGCCGATGTCGGCGGAGGCGGATTCGAAGTCCTCGCGCGTGTTCCGCGGCGTCGAGTTCACCGTCGTCAACTGGTAGTTGTTGATGTCGTACAGGTCGACCTCCCGGTTGCTGTTGTCGAAGATCTGCAGCGTCTCCGGCCGCACGGCATTGATATTGCGAAAGACCAGCCGGGAGGGATTGCGCAGCGAGATCGCCATCTGGCGGAAATGCCCCTCGCTCTGATCGTGATAGCCGCCCTCGGCCCGCGACTTGTCGGCGGCGACCGCGACCTTCCAGACCCCGTTGTCGTAGCGGTAGCGGGCATTGCCCGCCGTCGCGTCGGTGATGATATGGGTCGACGTGGCGCCGGCGAGCGTGACCGAGCCGCGGCCGGTCGCACCGACCGTGAAATCGTCGCCGTAGCTGAACGGCGTGCCGGTCGCGGGCGTGGGCGCCGCATTGGTGCCGGCACTCGCCGTGAACTCGGTGGCGATGCGGGTGGATTGAAAGTGGCTGACCTGGCCGCCGACGGTCAGGACGCCATGGCGTGTCACCTGCCAGTCGGCCTTGATCCCGATGGACTGCCGCACCAACGTGCGCGGCGAATCGAGCAGCCGGTAGGTCTGCAGGAACGGCCTCGATGCCGACGCGCCGGTGCCCGTGCCGCCCGGGTTGTAGGTCTTGTAGGAGTAGTGCAGCTTCGCATACCGGTCCGTCGCCGCTCCGGTCATCACGATGCCGAACTTGGAGTTGATCGGCAGGGTGAGATCGAAATTTCCGCCAGGACGAATCTTGTACACGTTCTCGTCCGTGGTGTGCGGCGTCTTCCGCACGTTGAAGTTCTCGCTGTTGGCCGCGAGGTTCAGGGTGTAGCGGAACTGCATGTCCTTCCGCTCAAACGCGCTCTTGCTCACCATGTTCACCGAGCCGGAAAGCGAGTCGGCGCGGTTGGCCGGCGTCGGAACCTTCGCCACTTCGATGCGGGAGATGTTGTTGATCGAGGTCTGATTGAACGAGAAGGCGCGCGAGTCGCCCATCGCGTTCGAGGTGTTGGCCATTTGCGCGCCGTCGTTGGCAACCGCCACCATGTGCGGGGCGAACCCGCGAATCGACACGGTCGAGACCGTCGTGCCGTCCTCGTAATCGTATTCCGGCGTCACACCCGGGACGTACTTGAGAAATTCGCCGATGTTGCCGTCCATCACGTCGCCGAGCGAATCGGCCGCCACGACGTTCTTGATGTTGGGCGCGTAACGCTGCTCGTTGATCGCGATCGCCTGGCCGTCCGTTTCGCGGGAGGACGACACGGTGAACGCGTCGAGCTGCACCACGCCGGCGCTGGCGCCGTAGCGCGCGGCACTCGTCAGATCGACGTTCTGTGCCGCCTCCTGGCCGGGGGAGAGTTGCAGGGCAATCTGCTGCGCATCCAGTCCGGTGTAGGAGATGTCGAGCACCTGCGCGCCGCTCGGCACGCGATTGAGGCGGTAGGTGCCGGACTGATCCGTGAACGCGACGAGATCGGTGCCGCGCACGGCGACGCGGGCGTTGTTGAGATAGTGGCCGGTGACGACGTTTTGCACCCGGCCGGAAATCGAGGCCGGGGCTTGAGCGGAAGCGCTGGCGGGGGAGCCGGCGGCGGCAACGCGCGATGACGGAAGCGCCAGCGCGAGCCAGCCGCCGAGGAGGGCAATGGGGATCTTTTTCGTCATGGGCTTGGTGGAATCTGTGAAATTTTGCGGGGCAAAAAGTGAAAGGCGCAATCCGGGAAAGCCGATCGGCCTCGGGGAAAGAATTCCCAGCATCAGACCGAATCAAATCCCGTCGAGAACGGATATCAGGTTCCTTATGAGAACCACGCGCCGGCGGCCAAGGCATCGCCGGTCGGGAGATGCGCCCGGTGGGGCATCCTGGGCGACTCTCCGGAAATCGCCTGCCGGTGAATCAAATCAAGAGATTTTTTTGGGCCAAGCGGTGCGAGCAAATCAGCGCCAATTTTGGGGCAGGAACATCTGGGGCAGGAAGATAACCGCCATTTTCCCGCCAGAGAATCTCCCTGCCCCTGCACCGCAAGACTGCTGGCGCGAAACCAGGCGGGATGAGATGTTCCCCGCCCCAACGCCATGAACGAGGACCAACGAACCCGCCTGACCGACGCCGAGCTGAAGGCGCTCTTCGACGAGGGTTTTCCGCACGGATTCGGCGGGCCGGATGTGCGGGCGGAGATCGCGCCGGAGGGTTGGGAGAAGTCGCCGTTAGCCCGAACTTTTCACACTCTTCTCTCAGGCGCAGCCTCAGCGTGTTCGATGATCTTGGCCGCGGTCTCAGCCGCCTGGAGCGTCCGGGCTATTGGCAAAACCCTGGTCGCCTTTGGCGCCGCCGGAGGCGGGTAAACCGCGGCGGTT
>JACQWL010000072.1 GCA_016209255.1 Verrucomicrobiota bacterium | reverse complement strand
GACGAGCACCGTGCTGCCGGCGGCGAGCTGAAGCTGTTTCACCGGCACGCCGCGCAGGATCTCGCGCGCGGGACGGCCCAGGCCCGGAATCGTCGTGCCGAAATGCACGTCGAACGTGTCGCTGAAATCGGCGAAGCGCACGCCGGCTTCCTGCTTCGACATGCCGAGCAGCGTCAGCACCGGATCGTAGGGCTTGCCCGTCTTCTGATCCTCGAGTTTGAGATTCCAGCGGCCGGGCTTCTTCGTTTCCCACCGGAAGCCGACCGAGCCGCCCGGCAGACGAATCTCGTCGGTCTGGCTGTCGAGCATCACCATTTTCCACTCCGGATGCTGTTCGTCCTCGAAGCCCGTGAGATCGCTGATGCGGAGAAAACGTCCCGGCAGATACTCGCCCGGCTTGTCCGCCGGTTCGAGCATCACCAGGAACGGCAGGTTGGTGTATTGCTTGGTGTATTCGATGAAGTACGGCTCCTGCTTCTGGTGGTGAAATTCCTGGAGGATGACGTGGATGCACGCGGAGAGGAACGCCGCGTCCGTGCCGGGACGCACCGGTACCCAAAGATCGGCGAACTTCGTCACGTCCGAGTAATTCGGGGCGAGGTTGGTGATCTTGCCGCCGTTGAACTTGTGCTCCGAGGCGAAGTGGGCGTCGGGCGTGCGTGTCATCGGCAAGTTCGAGCCGACGACGATCCAATACACGCTTTGATACCAATCGGCCGACTCGGACACGTCGGTCTGGTCGCCCCACATCATCGGCATGATGTGCGGCAGGTCGTGATACCACTCATAAAAGCTGAGCATCGTGCCGCCGAGCAGATTGTTCAGCCGCTGACCGGAGAGGAAACTCACCATGCTCATCGCCGGAATCGGCGAGAACGAGGCGATGTGATCCGGTCCGTATTTCTTGATCGTATAGACGAGCGACGCCGCGATGATTTCGGTGGACTCCTCCCACTTCACGCGCCGCCAGCCGGCCTTGCCGCGCGCGGTCTGGTATTTCTTCTTGCGTTCCGGGTTCTCGACGATGGAGGCCCACGCTTCGACCGGGTCTTTGCCCGCCTCGCGCTCTTGGCGGAACATCTCCAGCAACACGCCGCGCACGTAGGGATACTTCGGGCGCACCGGGCTGTAGGGATACCACGAGGACGAGATCCCCCGCTGGCAGCCGCGCGGCTCGTAGTTTGGCGTGTCGGAGTTAATCTGCGGCCAGTCGGTCTTCTGCAGCTCCCAGCAGATGAGACCGTCCTTGACGAACCCTTCCCACGAGCACGAGCCGGAGCAGTTGACGCCGTGGCTGGTGCGCACCGAACGGTCGTAGCTCCAGCGTTTGCGATAGAAATCCTCCCAGTCGCGCGGCTCGTCGAGCACGCGAAACCAGCGTGAACCATTGCCGTTGCCGTTACCGTTGCCTTTGTTGCTCATGATGTCTTCTCCTGTGCGGTCGACGTTTCACCCGGTTGATTGGGTTTCCCGATGCCGAAGCCTTCCAAGAACACTTCCACAAAAGGCCGAAAATCCTGCGCGGTGCCATAAACGGCCACGACGCCTTGCCGGCGCAGATCGTAAACCAAGTTGACCGCGACGTTCCGTCCAATCGGATGGGGACGCGCGAACGTCCGCTCTTCAGTGTCCTCATCCGGAATTGCCGAAATCGAGGCATACACCAGCCCCGCCGGATGCACCTGCCACCACGTGCGAAAGAGCCAGCCGTTACGCTCCTTCTCCGCTTCGCCGTATTCGTGCCGCTCCGGGGCGGACGGATCAATCTCCCACTGGAAGACCGGGACTGTCCCTTGCCACTTGGTCGAACTTCGGTCACCCATCGGCCCGCCGAGCGCCTCCGGCCCGTATTCGTCGTAGCCTGCGCCGGGCGCGAGGTCCGGTCGGGCCGTGGCGGCAACCATCGGATCCGGATCGAAAAACCCGCCTCCCTTCAAGGTTTCCCCTTGCATGGGACTCAGCGGCGGCAGGGGACGGCCGGAAACCGGTGGAGTTCGCTCGATGCTCTCGCCGAACTCCACCCTAATCTCCCGGCCCTCCAGTTGGGGCAGACCTCTGAGAATCCGCCCCGTCTCGGCCTGGATTTGGTATGCCGTCTCGGGTATTGCCGAACCGATCTCCAAATAAACATGGATGACTGCGTCGTGAAGCCTGACCTCTTTGAGCATTCCAAAGGAATCGATGTCGCGCGAATATCCTGGATACTTCACCATCCGAAGTGCCTCGCGCACAACTGCGACAGCGTTGTCTCGGTCTAACGCTTCGGGGATCATTTTTTTGGGAAAACAGCCGCCTTCATCGGCATCGCAGGAAGTGCCATTCTCTCTTTGCAGGGTTCCTAAACTGGCTGGGCATGCCTAGGTTGGAGCACGCTCGGGTGGGCAATTATTTCCCCTCTCATATCTCGGCGCAGAATGCCGTCGGTGAGCACCCGCGCGCGCAACCCGCCGCGGCCCGTGAGCCAATTCTCGACGCGCTCGTCGCCAAAGGCGTGATTCATCCAGTAGCAAGGGCGACATTCTTCCACGCCGGCAAAGCGCACGCCCTGGATTTCAAATTCCCGTCCGACCAGCTCGGTCAGCTCCGCGCCGCTGACAAAAACATTTCGGCGCGTGGCGGCAGGTTGAGCATGGGGCAGATTCAGTTCGCGCCGCAGCGCCGCAAAAACTTCCAGCGAAAAAAACGTGATCTGTCCCTTATAGTCTGCCTTGAAGTCGAAAAATCGATCACCGCGAATGCCGCTTCCGGCCACGCACTCCGCCGCGTCTGCCGCGATGACGGAATGGTCGCCGGGCGGACCGCCGTGGTGGCCGAAATAATTGTGACCCGGCGAAATAAACAGGTGGTGGATGCGAATCATACTGTGATCGGTGAGCGTGCACCAACGATGCGGTGGATCTCAACACCGTGCCGGCAGTCGCCTTGATCCGGCGTCCATCCGGGAAACTTCGCCCGGATCGCCGTCGTCGTTTGCGCAGAAACGCGATTTGCGTCCGCCCAGGCAAACGTGGAACAGCGAACAACGCGAAGAGGCACAGAAGAAATCGCACAGTGCAACCTTCATAATAAAATGCATACGCACTTTCCCCGCGCTCGGCCTTGACGTAGGTCAAGCTTTTCGAAGATTCCCAAGACATTTTGGCGAATTGTCGGCGAATCGGTCGCCGTGATTGTGTAGCTGAAGCTGACCCCGAGACCGCCGTTTGCCATGGTGGCACTCGTGATCCCGGGAGCTGAGGTCAGACTCACGGTCACCGTTCGGTCAACGGTCACGCTTGCCCCCTGTAGGTCCTCCAGTTGCAACCGCAGCGCGGAGGAGCCGGCGGCATTGAATGTCATCGTCGTCTGGCCGACTTGAACCCCGCCGGAGATAGCCTGCCAGGTCAGTCAATCCCCTCGACGACCTTGAAAATGATCGGCACCCGCATCCGCGTGTTCACCTTCCGGCCGGACTTGATGCCGGGACGGAATTTCCATTTGGAGACCCCGGTTACCGCCGCGGCATCGAATCCGTGGTGCGTGGAGTCGACGACCATCGCGTTGAGCACGGAACCCTGGGCATCGACAATAAACTCCACGTGGACGGTCGCTGTCCAGGCTTCGCGCTTGAGCGCGATCGGGTAGATTGGTTTGGGCTGGAAGAGGGGTTCCGGCGTGCGGTCGAGGTCCGCGAGATTGAAGATAATCCCGAACTTGTCGGATATTTTCCCGCCGCGCCTGACGGCGTCCGGAATGACAAAAACCTTCGCCTGCGTCAGGTCCGGCTTTTCCAGCAGGGTCGAGAAATCGAGCTGCTGCACGAAGTCGGTGGGCAACGCCAGCACCGGAGCGTCCATCTGCATCGGTACATATGCGGCGTCGTCCCGCGGTTTGACGTCGCCGTCGTCAGCAAAGGTCTCCGGTTCCTCCAAGTCCTTGATCTGCGGCATCGTAATATTGATCGTAATGCCATTGTCATCGGCGCGAGGGGCGGCGGGTCTCTCCCGGTGACCGAGGCCAAAAATCACCCCGGCGTGCAGTCCGGCCGAGATCAGGAGTGCGATGGCCATCCGGCTGCGCGAGCCGTGCTGGCTGCCGTAGTGCGCGGCATCCAGGACGGCACGGGGTGGGGGAGGATCGACTGGTATTGCTGGACGTTTTCCGCGCGCGCCGGGGATGGCCGGAAATGGGTGAGTGGCGAGCATGAAGCAAACATACACCGCCTGGGAACATGCGCTTCGCATTGCTTGGCTGACGCTGCGCATCAGTTGTTCTTAACGGTGCGCTCAAAAACCACGGGCAGAAGCACTGGGAATGTCGCAACAAAAAATGCGCATCAGTTCGCAGCCGATGCGCAGATTCCGGGCTTCGCACGCGCGGGCAAGCGGCTAGCGTCGATTCGAACCCATTTCATCATGCCTATCGACTGGAAATCCCGCGCTGTATCCGCCGCCGACGCGGCATCGCTGGTCCACAGCGGCACCAACGTTTTTATCCACGGCGGCTGCGCCACGCCAGCCCCCCTCGTCGAGGCGCTGTGCGCGCGCCGCGACCTGGCCGACGTGCGGCTCTACCACCTGCACACCACCGGTCCGGCGCCGTTTGCGGATCGCGGCCGCGAGCGTGAGTTTCGCTCGGTGTCGCTTTTCACCGGCGCACCCCTCCGGCAGGCCGTCGCCGAAAACCGCGCCGATTTCGTGCCGGTTTTCCTCTCCGACATCCCGGGCCTGTTTCTCTCCGGCGCGGTCAAGCTCGGCGTCGCGCTCCTCCAACTCTCGCCGCCCGACCGCCACGGGATGTGCTCCCTCGGCACGTCGTGCGACGTGGCCAAGGCCGCCGCCGAAACGGCGGGCACGGTCGTCGCCGAAATCAACGAACAAATGCCCCGCACGCACGGCAACAACGTGATCCCGTTCTCCCGCCTCGATGCCTTCATCGCCACGGATCGCCCTCTTGTCGAACACGAGGCGGCGCCGGAAACCCCCATCGAGGCGCGCATCGGCGAACTCGTCGCCGATTTGCTCGAAGACGGTTCGACCCTGCAGATGGGCATCGGCTCCATTCCCGACGCCGTCCTTTCCCGGCTGCGCCACCGGCGCGACCTCGGCATCCATACCGAGATGTTCTCGGATCGGATTGTCGATCTCGTCGAGGCTGGCGCCATCACCAACCGTCTCAAGGCGGTCGGCGTGGGCCGCATTGTCACGAGCTTCATCAGCGGCACGCGGCGGCTTTTCGATTTCGTACACGACAACCCGCTCGTCGCCTTTTATCCGTGCGACTGGACCAACGACACCGCGGTCATTCGCAAGAACCCGAAGGTGGTCGCGATCAACTCCGCGATTCAAATCGATCTCACCGGGCAGGTCTGCGCCGACTCGATCGGCCACAAGATCTTCTCCGGCATCGGCGGCCAGATGGATTTCATCCGGGGCGCGGCGCTTTCGCGCGGCGGCAAACCGATCATCGCGCTGCCCTCGACCGCGGCCCGCGGCAAGGTTTCGCGCCTCGTCGTGCAGCTCAACGCCGGCGCGGGCGTCGTGACGACCCGCGGCCATGTGCACTGGGTCGTGACCGAATACGGGGCCGTCAACCTCCACGGCAAATCGCTGCGCGAGCGCGGCGAGGCGCTGATTTCGATCGCCCATCCGGATTTTCGCGCGGAGTTGCAGCGCGACCTGGCGCGGGCGCGAAACTTTACGGCGCAACATCTTGCCGCTTGACCAATCGAAAGGTAACTTTGGTGTGTCCCTCTCCCATGTCGTCTGGAAAGGTTTCCCCGCAGCACAGCCGCGCGCTCGTCGCCCAACTGAAACGATCGCAGATTTACCGCGACTACGAGCAGGCGTTTCGGGAAACGACCGGGCTGCCGATCCGGCTGCGGGCGATTGAGGCGTTCGACCTGCCCCACCACGGCGATCCGAAGGAAGCCCCGTTCTGCGCGCTCATGACGCGTTCGAACCAGTCCTGCGCCGCCTGCCTGCAGCTGCAAAAAAGAGTGGAGGACGAAGCCCAGCTGGCGCCGAAGACGCTCAAGTGTTTCGCGGGTTTGTGCGACTCCGCCGTGCCCGTGCGCGTGGGTGACGACCTGATCGCGTTTCTGCAAACCGGGCAGATACTGCTGCATGCGCCGACGAGCGCGGACTTCGCCAAGACCGCCCGCCAGCTCGTGCAATGGGGCGCCGAGGTGGATGTGAAGCAGCTGGAGGAGGCGTATTTTCAGACGCGGGTGGTCACGAAGAAGCAGTACGAGTCGATCCTGCGCCTGCTCACGATTTTCGCGCAACATCTCTCGACGCTCAGCAACCAGCTGATGGTGCAGGAGGGCGCGGCCGAGTCGCCCGCGATCGTGAAGGCGCGCAGCTTCATCGCGGATCGCCACGCGGATGAACTTTCGCTCACGTCCGTGGCGCGCGCGGTGAACATGAGCGCGTTTTATTTCTGCAAGACCTTCAAGCGGGCAACGGGCATGACGTTCACCGACTACCTGGCCCGCGTGCGGGTGGAGAAAGTGAAGAACCTGCTGCTCAACCCGCACATGCGGGTGAGCGAGGCCGCCTACGAGGCGGGCTTCCAGTCGCTCTCGCAGTTCAACCGGGTGTTCCGCCGCATCGCCGGCGAACCGCCCACGTCCTACCGCGAGCGGCTCCACGGCGCACACGGAAGATAGAGTCTGGCCGCGCCGCAACGGAAAGAAATGCCCCGAACATATTGACCGCGCCTGCCTGCCGGCAGGCAGGGATAACGCGGATGAAGCGGATAAAGGCCGACCTGCCTGCCGAAGCCTCTGCCTGTGCGTGCTCGCACGCCGACAGGTCGGCGCAGGCAGGCGCACCGCCGAAGGCATCCGCGAAATCCCGCCAGAGGCGGGCAGAGCCGCGAAACTGGTGCGCCTCCGGCGCCTCCGCCGTCAATGGATTGAAAAGGATCGTCGCAGGCGGCGTGCATTTTCAGGGATGGCGTGCCGCCCCTTTCCTGGCGCGAGCTGGTCCTGCCCAAGGAGCACGGCAGCTGGGCCTTCGCCTTTGAACCGATCGCGCTCGGCCTGCTGATCGCGCCGTCGGCGGCGGGCGGATGGCTCGCGCCGGCACTGGCGTCGGCGTTCTTCGCCCGCCGGCCGCTCCGCACCGCCTTGGGCGATGCCCGGCCCGCGTATCGCGCGGCCGCCCGCCGCGCCCTCCTCGCCGCTGCATGGCCCCGATGAAATTCGCAGATCTCGCGCAGAGTTTCGCAAGTTTCACGCAGCCAGAACGTGAATTGCCTGCCATTCTCCCAGCGCGCTCCCACCAGGCGCCCGAGCACTCTGCACCTCCGTGCCGTGCCCGGGTTTTCTGGCGCTCCCTTGACCCCCGTCAAGGCGCGCCGGCGCTTTTTGTCGTAACCTGTCTCGTCACCAAAACTGCAACGTCATGAATAACCCACCGTCCCATCCGCGGCTTCGCGCCGCTCTGCTTCCCCTCATCGCCTTCACCCTGGCCCCGCTCGGCGCGCTCTCCTCCGAGCAACCCGTCACCGCCAAGCCGAATGGCGCACCGCTGGCGGCCGATCTGCCGCTCGAGGTCGCCGTGCTGACGGCTGCGCCGCAGGTGCCGCCGGCCATCGGCCGGCGGCACCCCGCGAAGGTGGTGGTGAATCTCGAAGTGAAGGAGGTCACGAAGCGCCTCGCCGACGGCGTGGAATACACGTTCTGGACCTACGGCGGCGAAGTGCCGGGCCTGTTCATCCGCGTGCGCGAGGGCGACGTCGTCGAGTTTCACCTCAACAACCACCCCACCTCGAAGGTCCCGCACAACATCGACCTTCACGCCGTCACCGGGGCCGGCGGTGGCGCCGCCTCGTCGTTCACCGCGCCGGGCCACTCGTCGCAGTTCACGTTCACCGCGCTCAATTCCGGCCTTTACGTCTACCACTGTGCGACGGCGCCCGTGCCGATGCACATTTCGAACGGCATGTACGGCCTCATCCTCGTCGAGCCGAAAAACGGCATGCCGCCCGCCGATCGGGAGTATTACGTCATGCAGGGCGACATCTACACGCAGGGCCCCACCGGCGAGGCCGGCCTGCAGGTTTTCGACAACGTCAAGGCCACCGACGAACGCCCGACCTACGTCGTGTTCAACGGCTCGGTCGGCGCCCTCGTGGGCGACAAGGCGCTGCAGGCGAAGGTCGGCGAGACGGTGCGGCTCTACTTCGGCGTCGGCGGACCGAACCTCACCTCTTCGTTTCACGTCATCGGCGAAATCTTTGACCGTCTCTGGCCCGAGGGCGGCATGAAGTTCGTGCAGGAAAACGTCCAGACCACGCTCGTGCCGGCCGGCGGCTCGACCATCGCCGAGTTCAAGGTCGAGGTGCCCGGCACGTACATCCTGGTCGACCATTCGCTTTCGCGCGCATTCAACAAGGGCGCGCTCGGCATGCTCAAGGTCACCGGCCCCGAAACCCGCGTGCTCTACTCGGGCAAGGAAATCGACGAAGTTTATATCGGCCAGCAGTCGGCCGCCGGCTCGGTCGCGAGCACGCGTGAGGCGCAGCTCGTCGCTCAAATGGCCGCGGCGATCGCGCGGATCCCCGAGATCGCGAATATCACGAAGGAAATCCAGATGGAGCGTGGCAAGAAGGTCTTTCTCACCGCGTGCTTCGTCTGCCACATGGCGGAGGGCCAGGGCCTGCCGGCTGTGTTTCCGCCCCTCGCCGGTTCGGATTACCTGAAGGCCGACAAACTGCGCGCCGTCCGCAACGTGCTCAAGGGCCTCAGCGGCCCAATCACGGTCAACGGCAAGCCCTATAACAACATGATGCCACCGCAGGAGTTCACCGACGATCAAGTCGCCGACGTGCTCACCTACGTGATGAACAGTTGGGGCAACGATTTCGGCACGGTCTCGGCCGACGAGGTGAAGCGCGTGCGCCGCGACGGGCAATAAAGGAAATGCCCTGGAGCGTTCTTCAAAGCTGATTCCAAGCCGGAGCAACACCAAATGTAGGAGCCTGCTTGCAGGCGATTCTCAGCGCACGCCGACGAACCAAGTCTCGAATCGCCTGGCAGCAGGCTCCTACAAAAAACCTCCCATGCTCTCCAAGCATCAACCCACACCACGCCACCTCGCGTTGGCAGTCGCCGCAATCCTCGGCGTGTGCGCGTCGGCCGCCAGGGCGGAAACCACTTTGCCAGCCTCGGCCCTGGCGGGCCAGTCCTCCGTCGCTTCAGCGATGGAGGGCATGGTGCTCATTCCCGCCGGCAGCTACACGCCGCTGCTCCGCACCAAGGACGAACCCGAACGCGTGCCCGTCGAGGCATTCTGGCTCGACGAAAGGCCGGTGACCAACGCCGAGTTTCTCGCCTTCGTCCGCGCGAATCCGACGTGGCAACGCTCGCGGGTGAGCCCGCTCTTCAGCGATCGCGGTTACCTCGGCGACTGGGCCGGCGATCTCGAACTCGGCCCCCGTGCGCCGGCCGCCGCGCCGATCGTGCGGGTGTCGTGGTTCGCCGCGCGCGCCTACGCCACGTGGGCCGGCAAGCGGCTGCCGACGACCGCCGAGTGGGAGCGCGCCGCCGCCGCCGGCTTCACCACGGCCGACGGCGCGAAAGAGCGCGGCTTCCCCGAGGCGGCGCTCGCGTGGTTCGGCCGCCCGACACCCGATCCGCTGCCTGCCGCCGGGTCCGGCCCGACGAATTTCTTCGGCGCGCGCGATCTCCTCGGCCTCGTGTGGGAGTGGGTGGATGACTTCAACACCGCGATGGTCACCGGCGAGTCGCGCGGCGACAACGGGCTCGATCGCACGCTCTTCTGCGGGGCGGGCGCGGCGGACGCTCGCGATCTCACCAACTATCCCGCCTTCATGCGCGCCGGACTCCGCAGCTCCCTGCGCGCCAACTACGCCGTGCCCAACCTCGGCTTCCGCTGCGCACAGTCCGCCACCCGATCCTCAGTCGCGTCCAGCCAATTGGCCAGACCATCCGAATGAAAACGCAATCCGCCCTTGTCCTCACCGCCCTCCTCGTAGCCGGATCCATGCAGTCGAATCCGGCAATATCTCGTAGCTGCCGAGGTAACGAGGCAGGCGTGACCGGCTCACCGCACGTCCCGCCTCCTGACGTCGGCGGCTACGTTCTATTGCATCGTTCCGGCTTAGGCCGGAGCCTGCTGGCCGGCGATGCTTCCGCGCCGGTGCCGCCGGTCCAAGTCACGGTCGGGCAGGTGGCCGGCAACATTGTCGGTCCGGGGGCGATCGCGCCGGCCCCGACGGACGCCGCGCCCGGCAAGCCCGCGTGCTGCGCCGCAGAAAAGCCCGCGGAACTCGCCGGCAAGAAACCGTGCTGCGAGGAAATCGCCGCCGCGCCGCCGGTGACCGCGCGTTCGCTCTACCAGCTCGACGCCACGTGGATCGACGATCGCAGCGAGCCCGTGCAGCTCGCCTCGCTCCGGGGCCGGCCCGTCGTGCTGGCGATGTTCTTTGCCAGCTGTGAATACGCCTGCCCCGTGCTCACGAGCGACATGCAGCGCCTGCGCGCCCTGCTGCCCGCCGAGGTGCGCGAGAGCGCCCGCTTCGTCCTCGTGAGCTTCGACACCGCGCGCGATGTACCCGCGGCGCTCAACGCCTACCGCAAACGCTCCGACCTCGACGACAGCTGGGCGCTCCTGCGCGGCGAAAACGCGGCCGTGCAGGACCTCGCCATGCTCCTGGGCGTGAAGTTCAAGCAGGATGCCCAAGGTCAGTTCGCGCACTCCAACCTCATCACCATACTCAACCTCGAGGGGGAAATCACGCACCAGCGCCCGGGCCTGCAGGGCGACGTCTCCGAGGCCGCCAAGGCCGTCGTGCTCGCCGCGAAAAAACCCGGCGGAGCATAAACATCCTCGGAGAAGCCCGAGGCATTCGTCGAATTCGACCCCGAGTCAAAACCGATCCAATTGTAGGAGCCTGCTTGCAGGCGATTTTCAGCACAAGCCGACCGAGCGGGTATCGAATCGCCTGCAAGCAGGCTCCTACAAAAAAAACCTCTCCTCATTGCCGTGAAATCCTGCCCTCTATCCGCTCGTTCAACCAAGCCGAAACGAGCTCCGCGGCATCGGACCCAACACCAATGAAAAGCCCGCTCGCCTTTCTCGGTCTCGCCGCTGCGGCGTTTGCCGCCGACGCACCGCCCGCCTGGCAGCCCGAATTCAACGTCCGCCTCCGCGTCGAGTCGCGCGAACAGAACTTCACCTTCAACCGCGCCGTCGCCTCGCCCACCGACGACACCTGGCTGCTCACCCGCGTGCGCCTCGGCCTCAAGGGGAAACTCTCGGATGCGCTCTCGCTTTACGCCCAGGCCCAGGACTCACGCGAACTCGGCTCCGACCGCCCCGGCGTGCCGTACATCCTCGGCGCCGAGGGCGACGATCCGCTCGACCTCCGTCAGCTCCACGTCGATTTCAAGGCCGGCGACGCCACCGTGCGCGTCGGCCGCCAGCTCCTGGCGTTCGGCGACGAGCGGCTGGTCGGGCCGGTGGATTGGAACAACCTCGCCCGCTCATTCGATGCGGCCCGCGTCACGTGGCCCAAGGTCGGCGGCGGGCTTGATGCCTTCGTCGGTTCGGTCGTGCAGATGCAGCCCACCTCACAGACCGGCTGGCACGCGAATCATTCGAGCGCCGACGACATTTTCGCCGGCGTCTACTCCCGCTTCGCCGCCAGCGATACGCTGAAGGTCGAACCGTACGTTTTCTGGCGGCACAAGAAAAACGACACGCTCTACAGCGTCGCCGGCGCCGGCACCGCGCGGCCCTACGACGTTCCGCAGAAAGTCGCGACCCTGGGCCTGCGCTGGACCGGCGGCCCGCCGGAAAAACTCGACGGCGTCGATTATGACGGCGAGCTGGCGTGGCAGACCGGCGAAACGCGCGGCCGCCAGCAGGTCGGCGCGGCGTTCGTTTTTCCCGGGCCGGCATGGATCGACCATGCTGCCTGGGCCCTGCACGCCGGCGTCGGTTTCACCACGAAGGCGCCGGGCCTCCCCCTGCGTTTGTATGGCGAGTTCAACTACGCCACCGGCGATCGCAACCCCGCGGACGCAAAGACCCAGTCGTTCCTCAATCTTTTCCCGACGAACCACAAGTTCTACGGCGGCATGGATGTCTTTGCCTGGAAGAACCTGCGGGAGTTCGCCCTCATGGCCTCGGCGACGTTTTCCAAGCAGACGAAGGCGCGGCTCGAGCATCATGTCTTCGATCTCGCCAACACGAACGACACCTGGTTCCGGGCCAACGCCGTCACCCCGGTGCGCGCCCTCACGCCGGCCGCTCGCGCCGCGCCGGGCCGCGCCGGGCAGGAGACCGACCTCGTGATCTCGCATGCGCTCAACGCGCGCGTGGCGTTCGATTTCGGGTTCTCCTATTTCGCCGCGGGCCGCTATCTCGCACAGACCGGGGGCGCGAGCGACGCCCGCTTCGCCTACGCGCAAACCGTCCTCCAATGGTGAGGCCGTCATGAAACCAGGCAGCATGGCCAAGCCCCGCACTCTCGACGTCCGTCCGCTCATCGCACGCGGCGAGGAGCCCTTCGAGAAAATCATGCTGTCCGTCTCCAGCCTCGCGCCCGGCGAGCGGCTGTTGCTGGTCACGCCGTTCCTGCCTTCCCCGTTGATCGAGCGGCTGCAAGCCGACGGTTTCCACGCCCGCCCCGAACGTCGCCACGACGGCTCATGGGAGACCCAGTTTTCGCGCGAATGAAACCTTCCGCTTTGCTTTCGCCCGACTCGGTCGGCTCGTGTCCGCTGGAAATTCCCGTCAACCAAGTCGCCCACGGCATTGTCAGCCAGGCGCTTCTCACCGCACCTGGCCTGCGCGCCACTCTTTTCAAATTTGCTGAAGGGCAGGAACTCTCTGAACACACCAGTTCTGCGCGCGTGCTGGTGCAGGTCATCGCTGGTCGGTGCGAATTCTTCGTTGAGGGTCGGTCCCAACTGTTGCAACCCGGTGAACTCTTGCACTTGCCGCCGCGCGTGCCGCACGCGGTACGTGCACCGGAGGCACTCACCTTGCTCGTTATTCAGGCGACGCCGCCGAAGAATTAGCAAATCCCGTCAAGACATGCTGGGTGTGGGTCGGCCCGGTAACTCCGTTGGCCATGGGGTCTCAAACCAAACCACCGTGAGCGGTTCCAGCCAACTCCTCCGCTGGCTGACCTTATTGGATCGATCCTACGCACGTTTCGGGTGGAGCGGACGCTTGGCCGACACGGCGAAACGGCAAGCGTGGGCCCCCTCCCCAGATGGTCTGCGTCCGCTACCGCCCCCGCCATCCGCGCGTCTCCCCCGTCTGGCAGATTCTCCACGACCACGCCGAGAAACTCCCCGGCCTGTCTCCCGACGCCACCGCCGCCATCGAGGCATTTCTCCAGTGTGGCGATTTGCACGCGGGCTTCACCCGCCTCCGTTGGCCCGACTGCGGCCACGAATTCCTCCGCGCCTTTTCCTGCAAGCAGCGCGGCCTCTGCGCCCCTTGCCACCAGCGCCGCACGCTCATCGAAGGTGCTTTCATCGCCGACACCATCTGCGCAGCCGTGCCCCATCGCCACATCGTGCTCACCGTGCCCCGGCTCATCCGCACGCTCTTCCTCCGGGACCGCGCGTTGCTCGACCACCTCTACCACGCCGCCCATTTCGCCATCACCGCCTGGCTTCGCCTCCGCACCGACTGCCCCACCGCCCAGCCCGGCCTCGTCATGGCTCTCCAAACTTTCGGTGATTTTCTCTTCTATGGTTTTCGCGCGGCGCGACAACCTAACGGCTGGTATAGCAACAAGAGCCGCGGCCTCCGCGCCGCCGCCGTCAACGCCACGGCCGCAGCCGGTTCGGTGCCCACCGCACTCCCGCCGCCTCCCCGCCGGCGCCGCACCGGCTGGCGCAAGTTGATCAAGCAGGTCTGGGTGTGGACCCGCTAAAATGCCCGCTCTGCTCCGGGCTGCTCCGGCCCATCGCCGTCGTGGAAACCGCGGCCGAGATTCACGCCGTGCTGGCTCCGCTCGGGCTCATCCTGCCTGTGCGGTGCACGCAGACAGGCCGATCCCATGACCGACCGTATGCCCACGGCCCGCCCGTCCCTGAAGGCACCGTGCTGGTGGCCGCCGACTCCCTGTCTGCGTGCACCGCACAGGCAGGCGGCGCCGCCTATCCGGTCGACCCGCCTCCGTTCGAGTCGCGGCTGCCGTATCCACGGCCACGTGACGAGCCGCTGCGCTACCGGGCGGAAGTGATGGCGCTCGGGGAGGACTTCGACCAGACGGGCATTGAGCTGCCGCTCGCCCCGCAAGCCCCGGCGGAGGCCACCGGGCAGGGCCAGTTGTTCGATGACGATTGCTCCCAGCCCGACCTGTCTGCGTGCAGCGCACAGGCAGATGCCGCCGACGGCGAGCCGGTGTTCTGGTCCGGCGGCGCCGAGCAATCCGGCCCAGCCGACAACTTCGTCCAGGCAGATGCGATGGAGTCGGTTTGAAAAACTCGCGGGTTGACAGCGAGCGGCCAGAGGTCTGTCTCTTCACGATCATGATCGCCACGATCGACGCCCGAATATCCGCCTGTGCCGCGTCGAAACCGGATGAGTTGTTAAATTTCCGGCGTGGGATCTCCTCTAACCGGCTCTTCGGTGCGCAGACCGGAGATGTGGGCTTGAGGCTTGGGGGACTACAGGGGTCTGATTCAGTTTCCACCCGTCACCCTCCCCTTAAACCCCTCCCGGATCCGATCCCCCTGAAGATCGAGTTTCCTATCAATAATGATGCCTACCTCCTGCTCCACTTCGTCCGCCAACCGTCCCATCACCGAGTCGATGGCCGAGTCTTTCCCGGCAATTGCCAGTTCCCTTGCCATCTCCGCACCTTCGTCGTCCATCTCTCGATCGCTTGGAACGCGTGCGGTTTCCGGTCTCGAATCCATGGCCGTGCCGCAGCCACCGGCTGGGTTGAAACCGGAGGAGGAGGCGGCTTGGCTCGCCATGGCCCGGCGCGGTAGCGGCAATTCGAAGGCGAGCCTTACCCTGTTTTTCGCGTCCTCGTTCGACAACGGCAGCGTCGTGCGCGCGGGCGATTTGGAGGTCTGGTCTCGCCCACTCGGCGGGTCCGCCGCTCCGCTCACGAACGAAGGTGGTCGTTTCGTCTATCG
>JACQWL010000578.1 GCA_016209255.1 Verrucomicrobiota bacterium | reverse complement strand
GCCCGCTGCGGCGCCGACTGCGACCCCAGACCTTGCAGGCGGTGTCCAGGCCGCACCGGTGGCGCCGCCACCACCGCCAGAGCCACAATTGGCGATAAAATTCGTGCGTCCGCCAACGGTCGGTTACGGGCGTTCCGCTCCAAAGCAGGACAGCCTGCCACAACCCCCGGCGCCCGCGCCTGATGCTGCTGCAACTGCGCCGGCCCAGGCCGGTACCGCGGCTTCGGGCCCGAGGCCGGGTGTTTCGCCGGCGACTCCGGCGCCGACGGCGACAGCCGAGGCCGCGTCGGCGACAAGCGCGGCGCCGGTTGCCGCTCCGGCGGGATCATCGATTGCGAGGACGACGACTGAATCTGTGGCGGACCCCGTGGTGTTGGCTGAGACGGTCGATCCGGCGAGGTCGGAAGAAGCATCCGTCACGCCGGCGCCAGAGAAGAAACCGAAAGGGAAGGCGAGGGTGCCGCGTCGTCGTCTGCATGAGGCCGATTTTCCGGAACCGGTGGAGAGTATTTTCACCACGCAGACCTATGTGATCGCGTTTTTGGTGATTGGGGGTGGGGGCGGGTATTTGCTCTGGCGACGCCAGCAGCGCCAGCTCGATCTGGCGGCGACCGCCGTATCGCAGACGCCGTTCAGCGTGCAAGCATCGACCGGGTCGGCGGCGATGTTTGACGCCAGTCTCCTCGCAAAGCTCGAATGGAAGCGGTTCGAGGAGCTTGTCGCTTCGTACTACAGCAAGACTGGCGTTGTCGCGGTTCGGACGAAGACCGGCCCGTCCAGTCCGGTTCACGTCAAAATCTCCTGGAAAGGCGAGCCGCGGCCCTTTGCGTGCGTGCACTGCATCGCGCACCCGTCAGGCTTGATCGATGCGAAGCCAGTTCAAGAGTTGTATGCGGTGCTGGCGGCGGAAGACATCCGGCGCGGTTATGTGGTGACGACGGGCAAGTTCTCGATTCCGGCGCGCGATTTTGCCGAGGAGAAGCACCTGACCTTGCTCTCGGGGGATCTTTTTCTGGAGAAACTCAACGCGTTGCCCGATTCGGCGCGGGCGGAGTTGATGGAGGAAATCACCGCCGGCGACTACACGACGCCATCGTGCCCGAAATGCGACGCGAAAGCGGTGCGGGCCGACGATTCGTCGGCGTGGCACTGCCGGACCCATCCGGACGTGATCATACCGGTGCGGAAGTGACGGCGGATTTCGGAACACGCCCGAACGTGGAGTTCCCGCAGGTCTTCCCGTAGCATTCCGCTCAAACGCGCCCGAGATAGGAACCGTCGAGCGTGCTGACGCGGATGACTTCGCCTTCCTTGATGAAGAGCGGCACTTGCACCACGAGACCGGTCTCGAGTCTTGCGGGTTTCTGCACGTTGCTGGCGGTGTCGCCCTTCACGCCGTCGGCCGACTCGACAATCTTGAGCTCCACCGTCGAAGGCAGGTCGACCGAGAGCGGACGATCGTTGACAAAGAGCACATCCACCTTGCCGCCCGCGGCGAGGTAGTTCTTCACGTCGCCTAGCTGCGTTTCCGTGAGATCGATCTGTTCGAAGCTCTCCGGATCCATGAAGGAGTACGCGCCGCGATCGGCATAGCTGAATTCGAGCGTGCGCCGGTCGGTCGGCATCACCTCGATCGTGTCGGTCGACGCGAATCGCTGGTCAAGCGCTTTGCCGTAGCGGAGGTTACGCATCTTGACCTGCACAAACGCGCGGAGATTCCCGGGCGTGCGGTGCTGGGTTTCCATGACCAGGTGCGGCTCGCCGTTGAACTTGATGACTTGACCTTTGCGAATGTCGTTGGCTGCGGGCATGACGGTGGATCGTTTCGGAGAGAAGTGTTGGCGTGGAGAAAAGGTTGAGAGTGGCAAATCGGCCCGCCGACTGTCAAGCCGCCCGCGCGCTGGGTAGCGGGTCAGTTTCAGTATCGGCGTTCTATGAGCGCCGACGTCCCCGGGGCCGGCGGTCATAGACCGCCGCTACAATTTTCAAACTGACCCACAACCGCGCGCGGCGGCGGCAAAAACGGTCATGCGGAGCGCCGCCCGCCATCTCCACGCTTGCGCTGGACCGCTCCGGTTGCCGAGAGTGGGCCAACGCAATGAAACAACGGACCCTCGCGCGCGAAGTCTCGATCAAAGGCAGCGCGCTCCATACGGGCGATGCGGTCACGCTGACGATGAAACCCGCGCCGGCCGGTACCGGCATCACGTTCAAGCGCATCGATCTCCACGGCGCCCCGGAACTGCGCCCGCGGGTCGATCTGGTGACCGATCTGGTGCGGGCGACCACGATTCAGTCCGGCCACGCGAAGATCCACACGGTCGAGCACGTGTTGAGTGCCTTGCACGGCTGCGGAATCGACAATGTGCTCGTGGAAATGGACGCCTCGGAGCCGCCGATCATGGACGGCTCGGCGCGGCCGTTTGTGAATTTGATCCTCCAGGGGGAACCGGTCGAACAGGACAAGGAGCGCGTGTATTTTCAGCTCGACGCGCCCGTGTCGGTGACGCGCGGCCATTCCTCGATCATCGCGCTGCCGTCGGACGAGTTCAAAATCTCCTGCACCTCCGCCGACGATCGCGGCATTCATACGCAGCACCTGTCGCTGACGATCGATCCCGAGGTTTACCAGTCGCAGATCGCGGCGGCGCGGACGTTCACGATTTACGAGGATATCGAGGAACTGTTGAAGCTCGGAAAAATCCGGGGTGGATCGCTCGATTGCGCGGTCGTGATCCGCGGCGACAAGGTCATTTCGAAGGAGCCGCTGCGGTTCAAGGATGAGTTCGTGCGGCACAAGATGCTCGATATCATCGGCGACGTGATGCTGCTGGGGCTGCCGCTGAAGGCGCACATCGTCGCCACCCGCCCGGGCCACGCCATCAACGCGGAGCTCACGAAGGTGTTGTTCGCCAAGCTGCAGGAGCGAAACGGCGGCGCAAAGAAGAAGGCCCCCGCGGCCGGGGGGGCGATGGTGCTCGAGACCGAGACCTCGCTCGATATCCGGCGCGTGCTCGACACGCTGCCGCACCGCTATCCGTTCCTGATGCTCGACCGCATCGTCGAATTCAGAGGGCGGGACGAGCTCACCGCGCTCAAGAATGTCACGATTAACGAGCCGTATTTCCAAGGGCACTATCCGGGCAATCCGGTCATGCCCGGCGTGCTGCAGATTGAAGCGATGGCGCAAGCCGCGGGCGTGCTCATGCTGCGCCGGATTTCGACCGAGGGGAAGACGGCCCTGTTCATGAGCTGCGACAAGGCGAAGTTTCGCCGTGCGATCCGGCCCGGAGATCAGATCCTGATTAACGTGAAAATGACGAAGAACCGCGGCAACAAGTTCGGCGTTGCCGAAGGGGAGTGCGTCGTGAACGGCCAGGTGACTTCCTCGGCCGAGCTGATGTTCGCCATTGTCGACAACGCCGACGTTGCCTGAGCGAATGGCCGCGAAGCTCCACCCGACGGCGATCATCGAGTCCGGCGCGCAGCTTGGCGCCGACGTCGTGATTGGCGCGTATGCCTACGTGGGCGCGACGGTGACCCTTGGCCAGGGCACACGGCTTCACCACCACGCGTCGGTCGAAGGCAATACCGTGCTGGGGAGCGCGTGCGAGGTGTTTCCCTATGCGTGCATCGGCGGCCAGACGCAGGACATGAAGTTCAAGGGCGGCCGTCCCGGACTGCGGATTGGCGATCGCAATGTGTTTCGCGAGTACGTCACCGTGCATTGCGCGACCGACGATGGCGACGTTACGCGCATCGGTTCCGACAACGTGCTCCTGGCGGCCTGCCACGTGGCCCACGATTGCGTGCTCGGCGACCACATTGTGATGAGCAACGGCGCCGTGCTCGCGGGGCATGTGGTGGTGGAGGAGCATGTCGTCATTGGTGGCTACGGCGGCATTCACCAATTCTGCCGGCTCGGCGCCTACGCGATGCTGTCGGCCACGGCGAAGCTGGTGCATGACCTGCCGCCCTATCTTATTGCCGATGGCACGCCGGCGGCGGTGCGGGCGATCAACCGCGTGGGGCTCGAGCGCAATGGCTTCACGCCGGAACAGCTCGACCGCGTGAAACAGATTCACCGCCTCCTCTATCGCGACGGCCTCAACCGCACGCAGGCGCTCGAAAGACTCGCGAGCCACGAGCTGGCGGCGAGCGCCGAGTTTCAGCGGGTGCTGGCGTTCGCGAAGGCGAGCGAGCGCGGGCTGGCGCCGGGCGTGAGGTGAGCCGCGCCGGGCGCGGATCCGACGGACCGCGGCCGCCGTTCACTTCAACTGCGCATCCAGCCACTCGTAAGCGGCTTTGCGCTCGGGCGCGGGAAAATCGTGAGGCGCGTCGGGCGTGGCGAGCTTGAGGCGGGCGTCCGGCGTTCCGCCATCATCTGTTCCGAACAGCGCATAGACGTCCGCGGCCCTGGCGAAGGCTTTGCGCACGCCGCCGATGTCGAAATTACTGTCCTTGATGGGTGAATTCGAAAAGAAGCCGCGCGGGGCGAGCGCGCCCAGAATTTCGTAGAAATCGAACGGGATCTTGTCGGCGTCGTTTTCGTAGACATCCCGGATGCGGGGCATGTAACGATCGCTCGTCCAGCCGGCCACCTTGCCCTTGTAGTAGTCGTGGAACGGCGTGAACCCGCAACTTGAAACCACCGCCATCAGGCGGGCATCAAACGTGGCGGTGAAAAGCGCGTTGTGGCCTCCCAGCGAATGGCCAATCGCGCCGAGGCGATTCGAGTCCACCTGTGGCAGGGCGGCGAGGAGATCGACGGCGCGGATGTTGTTCCAGATCGCCTTCATCGAGCCACTGGCGTAATGCGCTCCCGTGGTCTTGAAGTCGTAGGGGTACTCGCCAAACGACGGATAATCGGGGACGATGCAGACGTATCCCCGCTCGGCGAGTTCGTGCGCGTAGTGAAGCGACGTGCGGCCGCCCAATCCGGCCGGCTCATCCTTCCCGATTTTGGTCGTTTGATGAAGACACAGCATCGCCGGCGCCCGGCCGCCGGCCGGCAACGTGTGGGGGATCAGCAGCCATGCGGGAACCCGGTCGCCCGGTTCGGGCGTGAATTTCACCTTTCGCCGCAGGTATCTCGCCGTCGTTTCTTCCGAGACGATTTCCAGATCGAGTAACACGCGCCGCGCCGCATCCGGCAGCGGTCCCATCACCAGTTGCATGTTGGCCCGCACGTGCGCGACGCGCTCGGCCCAGTCGGATTGCGTCTTGACCGGCCGCTCATGGCCCGCCGCGTCCCGCACGATGAGCAGCCGCGAATGATCCGGATAGGCGACAACAGGTGCGTCGGTGGCGCGGGCCGGTCGCAGTCCCGTGGTCAAAAGAAGCGTCCAGAGACCCAGGGAAATGATTCGATGCATTGAAAATGCGGCTGTCATTTGTGGAGATCTGGTAGTGAGCCGATCTGGCGCCGGCAATGAATTTGCCGGGAAAAGTAAACCTTCAGCCCTTCGCCCGGTGCGTTATGTTTTTTTGCAGATTGACGACCGCGCGAATCGGACCGCAACTGACGCCGGGGAACCTGTCATCACCCAATCCGGCAGGATGCCGTCGTCCTGACCCGGCGTTCCCCGGCACTCTCCGACGGAAAAACACAGAAAGGATGCAAGATGGCCAAGTCCCAAAATTCGAAAAAGGACACCCGGAAGGCGCCGTTGAGAACCGCCAAGGAAAAGAAGCTCGCCAAGCGCTTGAAGAAGGGGGCGTAGGCTCCGCTTCGCTGCCGGACGAAGCGTCCGGCTTGTTCCCGACAGCACGGCCGAAATCGCCGTGCTCGTGCGTCCAGACCACGGACGACGAGCCGATCAGGCTGATCAGCAGCAGAACGCCGATGAAGCGAAGTTGGCGGGCCATGAGTGGGCGCCATCACAGGGATGGATCGACTTGACTGCAATTCGTTATCCGTTGGTCGCGGTCACCGCGGGCGCATCGTGCTGCTTCCCGGCCAGAGGTCTATTCCTTCCGGTAGACCGTGGCCGGATCGAAGACGCGGCGCGCGGCGAATTCGAGTTTCAAGGAAGTGGGCTCGTCCGCATTTGCGCCGTCGGCGAGCTTGCGATAGAAGCACGACTTGTAGCCGTTGTGGCAGGCGGCGCCGCCGACATTCTCGACCCGGAGCAGCACGACATCCTGGTCGCAGTCGACCCGGAGTTCTTTCACGAGCTGGGCGTTGCCCGATTCCTCGCCCTTGATCCACAGTTTGCCGCGGGAGCGGCTCCAATACGTGGCCTTCCTCGTCTTGAGGGTTTGCGCGAGCGCCTCGGCGTTCATGAACGCGAACATCAGCACTTCGTTCGTCTCGTGGTCGCAGGTGATGCAGGGAATCAGGCCGTCCGGGCTGAATTTTGGTTGCAGCGTCGACCCCAGCTCGATGTCGGCGGTCGTCGTGCGGGCGGGAAAGACGTGGGTGCTCATGGAAATTGAATCTCTTGGAAATTTGCGGGAAAACGATGGACCGCCGGCGATCGTCGAACCGCCGGCCGGCCGGCCCCTACGTCTTTTCCGCGAGTTTTCGCAGGTAGTCGAAGCTGTAGAGCCCGGTGCGATGCCCGTCGCTGAAAATGAAACAGAGCGCGTAGTTGCCGATGCGCTCCCAGCCGAGCACTTCGACGCCCGGAAAGTTCCTCGGGCCGTCACCACCGTAGCGGTGGCCGAAGATGTCGCGTTCGCCCTGGTTCGACGCGCTGGGCGAGGCGGCGCGAAGCTTCTCGAATGGAAAAAAAGATTCGACGCCGTCGTCCCAGACGATGGCGACTTCGTGACCGATGATCTGGACGTTGACCGGCGCGTGCATGAGGAGTTGGTGGAACGGGCGGAGCTAAGTTCGGGATGATTCTGCGATGCGGCGAACAAAGGGCGGCTGGATTCCGGAGAACTCCTAGAACAGCACCTCACGCGGTCAAGAACGGTATCAAACCTTTTGGCGGCGGAGATTCCCGCGGCGGCGGGGAGGAAACGGACCGGCTGTTCAAGATTCACGCTGGCAGTTTCGGATGCTGCCGATGAAAGCCGGCGGCATCCTGACAAGCCTTGCCGAGCGCGAGAACCTTGCCGTCGGCGAAGGGACGGCCGTAGATCGTAATGCTGGTCGGCGTGCCGGCTTCGTTCAAGCCGTTGGGCACGGCGAGGGCCGGATATCCGGCGAGGTTGGCCATCTCGCTGTGCCATTGGGTCGGACCGTCGCTTTCCTCGATCACGCCGGCCTTGGAATGTGTGCCGATCGACAACCAGACGTCCACATCCACCGTCGCGTCGGACAACTTCATCATCATCATCGTTCGCGCCCGCTGGGAAACGAGGTAATCGACTGCGCTGATCAGGCGCGGCGCCCGAAAGCCCGCCGCCAAGTCCGGTCGCGCCATTTGCTGGTGGCGGGACGACAGGAAAAATTCACTATGAAAAACCGCCTTTTCGACCGACAGGGCGGCAGTATAATATGGGAATCGGGGCACGTCGACGGGCGTGAGCTTCACGCCCAAGGCCCGGACGTGATCGAGGGTTTTCCGGCCGTTCTCCTTGATGTGCCCGGTTGCATTTTCGAAGCCATCGGCGAGAAATCCCACGCGCAGCCCGCGGACATCGAGCCGGGCATCCCAATTGAACGGTATATCCGTCACGCTCAAATCCCGCCCATCCGGCCGCGCCATTGCCTGCATCACCAGGGCGCAATCCTCCGCATAACGACACATCGGCCCGACGCGGTCCTGCGTCCAGGAGAGGACCATGATGCCGTGCCGGCTGACGCGACCAAAGGTTGGTCGCAACGTGGTGACTCCGCAGACCCACGACGGACTGAGGAGCGAACCGGCTGTTTCCGTGCCGATGCCGAAGGCGACGCAGCCGGCGGCGGTTGCCGCGGCTGGTCCGGCTGACGATCCACTCGAACCATGCGACGGATTCCACGGGTTCCTGGTCTGCCCGAGGTGGTGCCGATCCCCGTGGGCGAATTCTCCCGTGGTCAGCTTGGCGACCAGCACGGCGCCCGCCTCGCGGAGCATTTCGACCACGGTGGCATCCGTTTCGATGATTCGATCCTTGTAGGCGCCCGAGCCCCAGGTCGTCGCGTATCCCTTGACGGCGATGATGTCTTTTGCGCCCCACGGGATGCCGTGCAACGGGCCACGGTACTTGCCCGCGGCGATTTCGCGGTCGGCCTCCGCTGCCTGCGCCAGGCCCAGATCGTCCAAAAACGTCACGACACAGTTGAGCTGGGCGTTGTGCCGGTGCAGCCGCCCGAGGTACATTCGGGTGAGTTCGAGGGCAGTGACCTGCCTGGAGCGAATCAATTCGGCCAGACGGCGTACCGACCAATGGGCGGCATCTTCGAGATTCGC
Organism: Verrucomicrobiota bacterium; assembly: GCA_016209255.1. GTDB lineage: Bacteria > Verrucomicrobiota > Verrucomicrobiia > Opitutales > Opitutaceae > ER46. The sequence continues at coordinate 1,435 of JACQWL010000578.1, read as the reverse complement.
GGGCCGGTTGACCGACCGGACCGTGCTGATGCGAAACGGCCGCAGCGTCCGATCCACCACCATTCCCGGCACCACGGGCGTGAAATGAAACGGAGGGGAAATATCGTCCGGTATGTGCAGCGCCCGCAACTTTTCATAGCGATCGAGGCTGCGATTGGCTTCGCGCACCATTGCCGCCCGCGCGTCCTCGTCGAACTCGAGCCCGGAGAGGGCCAGAGCTGACTTCAGCATTTCTGCGGTGATCCGATTTTGCCCGGCCTGGTTCATTTGCCCCCATAGGACGCCGGGCAGCAGGGTCGAGCCGAGCCCGAGTCCGGCGAAGTGGGCGATGAAGCGACGGCGGGTGTTGTTGAGGGTGCGCATGGGGAGGGTATTTTTGAGAGCTGTTTCCATCATGGAGGGATCGACATTTCTCGGCCAGCGTTACTTTGGTCGGGCGGACGACCTTCGATTCGGCGTTTCTCAACTGCCGCTCGTGCGATCCGCATCCAATCAAGGCGAAACGGCGCCGATTCAGCAGATTGGTGACAGCTTTGGATTTGACACGGTTGGCAAACCATCTTGGTGATTCGAGTCCCTAACCCAAAGTGTACCCTCAATCCCGAGAGTGCGCGTTAATCCCAACCCATCGCAAAACAATGAAATCGCTTCGCCTAATCGTCGGTTTAACCGCTTGGACTGGCCTTCTGCTGGCCCCCGCCTCGATTGCCCAGACAACGGCCCCGGCCCAGTCCGCGACCAGGGGAAACGGAAGCGTCGTTGGTTTTGTGAGCAATGCAGCGACCAAGACGGGACTGGAGGGCGCAGTCGTCGAGATACCTCAGCTCGGGGTTACGACGCAAACCGACAATTCCGGCCGCTTTGTGCTGTCGGGGTTGCCCGCGGGAAATCACGAGGTGATCGTCAGCTACATCGGCCTCGACAACGCGAAAACCCAGGTCGCGGTCGCCGACGGCCAGCGCGCGGTGCGCGACGTCGAGCTCACCACGAATATTTACAAACTGGATGCGTTCAAGGTGACCGGCGAGCGCGAGGGCTACGCCCTTGCGCTCACGATGCAGCGCAACGCGGAGAACGTCAAAAACGTCGTGGCGATGGATTCCTATGGCAACCTGCCGAACCTGAGCGTGGGTGAAGTCGTGATGCGGCTGCCCGGCGTGGCCCCGATTACCCAGGACGAGGGCCTCAACTATGCGATCCAGGTCCGCGGCATGCCCGGCAACCTGAACACGGTAACGATGGATGGTCAGCGCATGCCCAGCATCGGCACGAATCGCGCGCTGGAACTGCACACCGTTTCGGCCACCTTGTACGAGCAGATGGAATTGGTCAAGGGGTTGACCCCCGATGCGAGCGCCGACTCGCTGGGCGGCAACGTCAATTTGAAGACCCGCTCGACCCTGAACATGAAGGAAAAGCGGCGCCTGAACTTCAG
>JACQWL010000590.1 GCA_016209255.1 Verrucomicrobiota bacterium | reverse complement strand
TGGTGCCGACGAATCGCTTGGAGGCGACGGGGTCGCGGGCCAGCCCGCTGTAAACATTGACGCGCTTGGCGTGTCGCGGGTCGCGCGCGAATTCCTCCCAGACGGTGACAAGCGGGGCCGGTCCTGCGCTCCGCGCGAATGGTGCAAGCGCAGCGACGACGGCCTCGAGGTTGCGGTCCACGGTGCTGACGAGCAGCCGCAGGGCACGCGCCCGCAGCTCAACCGGCTCCCCGGGATTGCCGGCGACCTTGTTCAGGATGGCCAGCAGGTTTTCAGGCAGGGGCGCCTTGGGCGAAATCATCGGGGCAATGAGATTGAGGCGCGCGGCAGTGTTTTCGCCCGCCTTGGCCAGCATGAGTTCGAGCAGGCCGGGAAAATTCACCTTCGTGCGGACAACCACGCTGACGAATTGCCTGGCCTCCGCGCCGGTCGCGGCTTCGAGCTGCTGTTTCAAAGCCGCCTCGATGCGATCGCTTTCCGCCCAGCGTTCCGGCTTGAAGAGCGGTCCGCTCGTGTCGGGGCGTGTGCCCCACCACATCTTTGGCTCCGTATAGGGAGCCTCTTTCGTGTTCAATCGGGCGAGGGTCGTGAAAATTCCGACCCGCCGGTCCCCGGTCGCCGTTGGCAGCCTCCGCAACAGCCCGTCAACAACCGCCGGTTCAGGCAACGCCTGCAAAACGCGCAAGGCGCCGCGTTGGACATTCGCCGGTCCGTCGTCGAGCGCGGCGAAACAGGCCTCGGTGGCGCGCAGCGTGCGCAGGGCCTGCACCGCAATGTGCGCGACCGTGGGGTCGGCATCGGCCGTGCGTTTCAGCAGCGCAGGCGCGGCATCGACTTGGCCGAGACGGCCCAGACCTGTGGCGGCCTGAAGGCGCACGCGGGGGTTGGTATCTGCCAGGGCCGCGACGAAGGGCTCGGCCGGCACAGCGTCGGCCACCCGCGGGTCGTCGGCGAGGGCCTTGAGCGCAAATTCACGCCCGGCCTCCTGTCGGGCGAGCGCGACAAGCGCCGGATGAGAGGCGGCGCCCTGGAGCAGTTTCAAGGTGAAGATCGCGGCGACGCGCGCAGCGAGCAGCGCGTGCGCTTCGGCGATGCGGCGCAGTCCGTCGACGGCGGCGGCCGAGGTTCCGCGTTTGAGCAATTCCCGCTGGGCCGCGAGCCGCCACATGCCGCTGCCAGCGCCGATGTGGCCGACCAGCGCCGGCACAGTCAATCCGGCGAAGTCCGGCACGGCGACGACCGGCGCACTTTTTCCGACGAGGCGAATCAAGTAGCCCACATTGGATCCCGCGAAGTTGAAGGACGCCCCGTCCCAACTCGCCGCGTAGAGGTGACCGCCGCCATCGACCTCGAGATCGTTGGCGCGGGTCATCTTCATGAAAGGAATCGCATCCGCCTTCCACGAGGCGCCGGCGGGGGTCAACGGGTGCAGGGTGATTTCGTTTCTGCCCCACTCGACGGAATAAAATCCCTGCGACCAGGCGCGGGGCAACGAGGGCTCGTCGATGAAAATGGAGCCGACGGGAGACCCGCCGCCGTAATCGACCATCGGCGGGATGATTTCGTCGCTGAAATTACGAAACAACGTGGGATACCCCATCTGCGCGCCGACGGGCACGTGGCTCAGGCGGACATTCCAGTCGTCGCCGTCGTTGGTATTGTCGCGCGTAAACAGATCAAGCGTGGGGCTCACCGCGACCGCGAGGATGTTGCGCTGGCCGGAGGAGACCTGCTCCATGCCGCTGCCGTCCGGCCGCACGCGCACGATGCCGCCACCACGCAGGGAGAGCGTGCGCCCGTCGCGGCCCGTCGCCCTGACGGCGCCGTAATCACCTACGGCGATGTAGATCCAGCCGTCGATGCCGAGGCGAATGCCGTTGGTCGTATGGTCCGCGCCGCGAAAATCGAGACCGAAGCCGAGGCCGGCAATCAGCGTGGTCGAACGATCGGCCACGCCGTCATCGTTGTCGTCATGATACGCCGTGAGATCCGGCGGGTGCATCACGTAGAGGGTGCGGGTGCTCTGGTCCCAGGCGACGCCGCGCGGGCTGTCCATCGTTGCAAACGTCGTGAAGTGATCCGCGCGACCGTCGCCATCGGTGTCACGGGCCCGGATCACGCGGCCGCGGTTGGGTTCGCGTCCGAGGGAGCCGTTCTCATCGCTGGCGATGAACAGGGTGCCGTCCGCCGCGGCGCTGAGGAAGACGGGATACGAGACGTCCGGCGGCGCGGCGAACACGGTGGCCGCGAATTCCGGCGGATAGGTGACCTTTTGCAGGATCTGCTCCGGCGTGAGTGGGGTGGCGGGAGCCGCGCCCGGCAGGGAGTTCGGGACCAGCACGGCGAGGAGGGCGGCGAGACGAGATAGCCAGGGCATGCGGAGCGAATCCACCATGATGGGTTGGGGGCAGAAGGATGGTTCCGGTTCAGCGCTTTTGCGCCTCGTAACCGGCGATGGGTTTGCCGTTGGCGTTGAGCTTGCCGGCTGCCCAGAGCACGCCGCGCGTGACGAGATCCAGGTAGTGCGGATCTTCGACGGTCGCGTTGTTGTGGCCGAGGGTCGTGCAGAAAACGCGGGCCTTCTTCGGACCGAATTCGTTCGTCCAGACGACCACAGCTTCGACCTCCTTGGTGGAACTGTCCTTCTTGTTCGTCACTGTCTGTCGGCCGGTCGCAAGGGAATGATGGGCGGAAAACACGGCCGGTGGCTGCACGTTGTTGTAGAGTTCCTCCTTGATCGTGGTCCAGGCGCGGAAGCCTTTGGTGATGGGATGCGCGGAATCGGTGTAAGTGACGGCGATGGGTTCCTGCGGGCCGTGGGCGGCGGACTGGAGGCCGAGGAAGTCGAACCATAGCGCACCCTCGGAACCCGGTTTTTGGGGCCGGCTGTAATCCTTTACGACCCGGAAGCTGTGCATCGCGCAATGCAGGGCCACCCCGGGCACGCCGTTGAGGTGCGGCTGGAGCACGTTCAGCACGAGCGCGACGTCGTCGATGCCGGCGGCGCACTCGTCGTGAATCACCAGGTCGTAGCCGTTGGCGTAATTGGGATTGGTCAGCGACGCGAGCGGCGGCTTCGTGCTCTTGTCGGGCGTGTGCAGGTGATCGACCAGCACGTTGGCGCGCTGTTCGAGACCCGCTTTGAGGATGTCCTTCTGTCGAACGTAGTCATGGCAGCAGCCGCCGGTGACGAGCAGGATTTTCAGGGGCTTGGCCGCTGCGGCCGCGAGCGGCGAGCAAGCGAAGGCCGTCAGGGCGAGCGCGGCAAAGAAGAAGCGGATCGAGTTATTCATGGGTAGAAAAAGGAAACGAACGACGGACGCGGTGGCGGGGAAAGTTAAGCCGGCGTTGATTCAATCGACGATCAACACTCCGCGCATGATCCGCCAGTGCCCGGGGAACGTGCAAAGGTAGGGATACCTTCCGGGTTGGGCCGGTGCGGTGAAGTTGAGCTCCTCCCGCGCGTTGGGATTCACGAGCGCGGTGGCGTGGAGCACGAGCGGGGAAGCGGGCACGTAGCCTTTCGCGAGGCTGGCGGGATCGACGGCCATTTGGTCGGCGAGCAGGCCAACTTCCTCCTCCGCACCCGTCGCCACGAGGACAAAGTTGTGGGGCATCGAATCCGGATTTTCGAAAACGATCCGCACGGGTTGGCCGGCCTTAGCGTGCAGTTCCCGCGGCGCAAACTGCATAAGGTTCGGCACAGCCTGCACGCGGAGCGCACTCGCGTCGTTGGCGTGGGCGCTGGTCCACGCTGCCGCGAAGGACTTCAAGGTGGCGGCATCGGTCGAGAAGCGCGCACCGCCCAATGGCTGCCCGAGGGAATCGAAAACGAAGACCGGTGGCGGCGCATTTTTCAGACGCCGATAAGCAATCTCGATCGAGTTCAGTCCCGGGCGCAGTTCCAGTGCCACCTGCTGCTCGGAGCTGTAAGGGCTGTCGGCGGTGAGGAGTTGCACGCCGTTGGCCGACACATCGAGATAGCCGTGTTTCACGCTGAGCAATGCGGTCTGCGGCGTCGTGACATCGACGAAGGTCCGAAACGCGCGGGTCGCCGGCGGCGTCGTTTGGGCCTGTCGTTTCTGCTCGCTCGTCGCGTAGGGATTCAAATCGCCTTGGCCGGTCTGCCCGAGATCCAACCATTGGCGAACCTGGGTGGCAGGCAGGATCTCCAGGACGGGCACCGAACGCCCCTTGTGCGGCTGCGTGCCGGCTTGGAGATCGCCCAGCATCTGTTTCACGGCGGTTTCCGCCGGATGCAGGTGGGCAATCGCCATTTCGATCTCAGGTCGCGTGGGCCGCAGGTGTGAGACGACATTGATCACGGCCATCCGCACGCGGGGATGCCGATCGGCGGCCGCTTGAGTCAACAGGCCCGCGGCGTCGGGCAGACGGTCGCTCGAAAACCGGGTGAGTTGCACCGCTGCCGCGCGGAAAAAGGGGTCGGCCGATTCCATCAACCCTGTAATCCATGGCAGCCGGACTTCGCCCGCGGCGGCCAGCACCCACGAGGCTTCGAGGCGCGCTTGATCGAAATCCGGCTGCACGCGCGGCCGCGACGCCACCCAGGCATCGATCGCGGGCACCGCCTTCGCGCCGAGCCGGCGGAGTTCCAGGCGCGCATGATGGCGGATGATGTTCTGCGAGTGCTTGAGCAGCGCCAGCAGCTCCGGCACGGTCGCGCCTTCGATCCGCGGCCAGTCCTTGACCAGCGGTTTGGCGGTGTGCACCACGCGCCAGATCCGGCCGCGCTCGTGATTCCACTGGGGGTCGCGCATGGCGTGCTGCGCGTGGCCGATGATCAGGCTGGAAAAATCCGACACGTAGAGCGCGCCATCGAAGCCGAACTCCACGTCCACCGGCCGAAATGTGCTGTTCTTCGACGTCAGCACGTCGAGCCGATTCGCCGCCACGATGGGTCCGGCGTCGGCGGTGGTGGCGGAGAGCGACACGGTGTAGCTGCCCAGCAGCGTGGCCGAGGCCACACCCTGCTGAAATTCGTCGGGGAAATTCGGGCTGGAGATCACGCTCAGGGCCGAGCCCTTCGCGTAGTTCAGCACGGTGCCGTTGCCATACGGGTGATAGACGCCGAGCGGGGTCCACGTCAGGGGCAGCGCCTCGAGCACATGCCCGCCGCCAAAGCGCTGAAAGAGGTTGCCGTAACGATCCCAGGAGACCTTCCACGGGTTGGGCGTCATGCTCTGCCACTCCGATTCGATGCGGCCCGTCGCCGGATTGAGTCGGAACGTCGTCGAGTCGATGCCTCGCACCACGCCGAATGGGGTTTCAAACTGCGAGCGATGAAACACGCCGTCGGCGAAAATCACGAAACCAAACGGATCGCTCGCGACCATGCCGCCGTGGTGAGAATCGGTCACGTCGATGCCGCGCAGCAACTCGGTGCGGGTGTCTGAACGGCTGTCGCCATCGGTGTCGTTGAGAATCAGCAGCCGCGGCTGGGCGGAAACGATCACGCCGCGTTCGTGGAAGGCGACACCGTCAAGCGCGTCGAAGCCGTCGGCGAAGACCGTGCACTTGTCCGCCTTTCCATCGCGATCCGTGTCCTCGAGGATCAGGATTTTGTCGTGCGGTTGTTCGCCAGGGATCGTGTGCGGAAACGAGGGCATCGTGGCGACCCAGAGCCGCCCACGCGCGTCGAAACTCAGTTGCACCGGATTGCGCAGCTCGGGGAACTGTTCTTCCGACGCGAAGAGGTTGACGGCGTAGCCCGGGGCCGCGACCAGATCCTGCTGCATCTCGGCGGATGGCTTAAGCGTGCCGCCCAGATGGTTGTATTTTGTCATTTTCCCGGGCGGAAGCAAAGGGAGCGAAGGCGCGGGATAGTCCGCAAAGCGCCGGCCTGGCTCGGCCGCGAGGTCGTGCAGAATGCCGTCGGCGATTTCGATCAGTTGATGATAGCGAGGAATCTCAGCGGCGTTTTCCTCGGGCCGCTTGCGGACGCCGTAGTAAAGCGCCCCGTTTTTGGGTCGCACCAGTTCCGCGACGTAGCTGTGCTTCAGCGCGGCCGCGCGCGCGACGTCGGCCAGCCGGGGCGACTCGACGAGGGACGGGGCCGAGGCGCCGAGCAGCGCGCGGGCGACGGTGGCGCCGATGATCCGCGTGCCCGCGGCGTTGAGATGGATGCCGTGCGTGGTGAGGGGCTGCGCGCCGCGCTCGTAGGCCTCGCGACTGGCGGCAAACAAATCGATGAACTGCGCCCCGTGGATCCGGGCCAGCTCGCCGATCGCCGCGGCGTAGACGGCGACATCACGGTTGCGAGCGTCGGCGTCGGTGGCCGTGCGCCGCTCGACCGCAATCGGGGCCAGTAGGACGATTTTCGCCGCCGGGTGCAGCCGGCGGATCTCGCGCAGATAAGTCTCATACTGCGACCGGAACGCCCCGAGCCCCGCGGCGCCGGCGAACGACTCGTTCATCCCGTAGCCCAACACGACGACGTTGGCCGTCCAGGCGGCGAGCAGCGTCTTCATGTGCTCTGCATAACCCTCGGGGCGCAGCCGGTGGCCGACCTCGTCGCCCGTCCACGCGAGGCTGCGCACACGAAGTTTCTTGTCGGGATGCGCGAGCTGTAGTCGCGCCTCGAGTTCGCCGGATTCAAGAAGGCGCTCGACCATGGCGTTGCCGAAAAACAAAAACGTGTCGCCGGCCCGCAGCGTGAATTCCGGTGCGATCAGTCGCATCGCATCCTGCGGCGTGACGCCCAGCTTGAACGGGTTCACGGCCGTCACCGGCGTGAGGTCGGCCTGCTCCGGGATTTGGGCCTCAAGGCCGACCGCCCAGTAACAGGCGTTCACGAACAGCCGCCGCAGCGCGGCGTTGGCGAAGTCGCCCGTGCCGGCCATCGCGCCACCATTGGTCATCGTCACGACGCGTCCGCCCTGGCCGACGGGGCGTGTCGTCGTCCAGACGATCGGCAGCATCGGGTCATTGGGCCGAATCATGCGCTGCCATTTCGGATTCAACTGCTCGCCCGCCACCGGCGCCGAGTCAGGCGTCATGCCTTGCAGGACCTGCCCGAGCACCAGCGGCTGGCAGCCCGCGGGCAAAGGCAGCAAAACCTCATACACGTCGGTCGGCCCCCAGACTTCGCCGTCGTGAATGCCCCGGAGAATCGGGTGAACCGCAGCGCCGGGCGCGAAGACACCGCGTGTGCTTTGTCTGCCGTGGAGGGCCCAGTGGTTCCGATGCGTGGCGCCGAGCACTTGCTGGCCGAAGCCGCCGGGGTAATCCGCACCCGCATGGTTCCACTCGTATTTTGCATACGTGGTCGACGCGCCGGGCGGATGCGTCGCCGCGGAAAAACTGCCGAACGCATGCGTGGCCGTGCGCACGCCGATCACGGGCCGGCCCGATTCGAGGTGGTCGGCGATGTGCTTCATCTGTTCGTCCGGTAGCACGCGAAAGCGCGTGAAAACGACCATGAGGTCCGCGCGGTCGAGCGCGGCGAGGCCGGGGATGTTGTCACGCTGGTTGGAATCGATGACGCCGGTCTGCCGGTTGATCGCGAACAGCACGGTGCAATCGAAGCCGTGGCGCGCGGCGAGGATCTGTGCAAGCATGGGCAGCGATTCCTCGGAGCGATACTCCTCGTCGCCGGAGATGAGGACGACGTGCTTGCCGGACCCGCCGAAACCGGGCGCACCCGTGAAGTGCGCCCACGGTTCCGCGGCGACGGCGGTCGCGGCGCCGAACAGCATGCCGGCGAGTGACAGGACGACAGCGAAGGCCAGCGTTCCGCTTGAATTCGTGCCGGCTTTGAATCGTGCGACGGGGAGCATCACGGCTTGGGGTTGGTCATTTCACTTTCCAAATCTTCACCTCGTCGATCCAAACCGTGCTCGCGGCCGAGAAGCTGAGCCAGCGTTTCGAGGGGTGGGCGAAACCTTCGGAGCGGTGCGAGACGACGAGCCGGCCATCGATGCTGAGGCGCATCTCGTCGCCGTCGAAGGCGAGGGTCAGGTCGTGCCACGCGTTGTCGGCTTTCCACGGAACGGTTTTCTCCTTGGTTTGGAGGAAGGCGTCGAGGTCGGCGGGCAGCTTTTCCTTGCGCTCGAGGAACACGGCGCGGCGGGCCCGCAGCTTCTCTTCGCTGATGCCGGTTTTGTGGTCGCGCAGCATGATGCTGGTTGGCGACAGGATGGCGTAGCCCAGGTGGCCGGCGTGAACGCCTATCATCTCGCGGTCCACGTGCCCGACGGTGAGGGCCTCGCCTTTGTTGAGGCCGGGGAAACGAAAGCGCAACGTCGTGCCGCCGTCGGCGAATCCGGCGTCGTGATGGATGTGAATACCGTGCCCGGCCGCCTTGCCGTCGCTGGCGATCTTGAGGATGCCCTGATCGAGGTCGGCCTGCTTGACGTTTGGAGCGCGGTCGGCCGTGGCGCTCTCCCAACCGTTGCCGATCGCCTTCAGGCCGTTGCCGTCCTCCTCACGGTCGAAGGTATCCTGAAAAATCCGCACGCCGTTTTGCTGCAGCCACCCGGCGTCGTTGCGGCCTGATGGTTCGGCGGCAGCGAGGGGTGAGATGAGGAGAAGAGGGAGGAGGATGAGGGCGGGTTTCATGAGTTCTTCATGGTTATTGTCAGGTGAAGCGGTGGCTTGAATTCGGTCCAGCTTGGAAACGGGGAAGGCAGGGCATCACGGCTTGGGGCTGGCCGGGGCTTTGGCGGGCGGGCGCGGCGCGCGCTCGGTGCGGAAATTTCCTTGAGAGTCGATGATCACCCTTTCGCCTGCGACAGCCAGCACGGTGGTCGTGCGGCCGAGCCGGGTGTAGACGAGCTCCAACCGGTTGTAGCGATCGGGGATGCCGGTGGCGCCGAGGTTCTCGGCCGTCGCGTCGACCACCAGCGCGTTGTCGCGGACCAGCGCGGCGATTCGCGGCGTGAGGTCGGTGCCGCCGTAAACCGGGCCCCACATGGCGCGCGCCACCGTCAGACGGCTGCCGGGCTCGACAGTCACCTGCGGCCGCACAGGCGGCCCAGCCGGAGTCATCGCCGGCTTCGGGATAAACGCGGCGAGACCGTCGATCACGAGAACCAGTCCCGGATCGGAAATATCTCCAGGGGTCGCCGCCATCAGGCCCACACGATGGATGAGTGCGCCGGGAAGGGTGAGCCGGTCGCCGGCGACCGTGACTTCCCCCGTAATGTCCACGGGAGTGGAGCCGGCGAGGTCCTGCGCGAGGATGCGCCGTCCGCCCAGTGCACTGGTGGTGACTAGCGTGAGGCTCGCATATTCGCCGAAGATGCCCACCGGCCGATCCAGGGCGCCGACCGCCAGGGAGACGTCGGCCCGCGGGATCACGACGGACGAGCCTTGCTTCCGGCCGACGGTGGCGATCGCGATTTCGCCGGTCGGATGGCGCGAGCACAACACATAGGGCGGCTCCTGATCTGCGGGCATTTTCACCTCGGGCAGGGCCAGGCCGCCGCGGGCGATGCGGGCGGGGGCGCCACCTCCGTGCTGCGTTTCATTCACCGTGATGGTATCGACGACCTCGTGGTCGGTGACACCGAAAGGCTGGGCGATGCGATGCCAGCGCACGGCGCGCGTGACCTCGTCGAGGCGTCGCTTCAGATCCCGGAAGCCGGCGGGGAAAACGCGATCCGGCGAGCCGTTCGGCATGTCGCCGGCGAAGGGATGTCGCATCACGCCGTAAACGCAGCCAAGGCCGGCGCCGATGTAGACCTCGTCCTCGCAGTTGATCAGGCCCCGCGACGCCTTGTCCTCCCGGGGAAAGCGCAGCACCTGCGCAATCCGACGGATTGTCTCCGGGATCGCGACGCTGATGTTCACATCGTAGGTCCGGAAGATGTCGATCTTGTCGGGCAGCCACAACCGGGCGCCGGAGCGATCGAGGCCGCCGTGCTCGATCCAGAGCCGGGGGGCGAGCGCGTGGGACCATTGGTTCAACCGCCACACATCGATGTCGCTCATCGCGCCCCAATCGACTTTCCAATAGTCGATGCCGGCGTCGGCGGACCAACGCATGCGCTCGGCCCAGTAATCATGGTCGTTGATCGCGGGATCCCGCCGGGCTCTGGCGCGCGCGGAGCAAATCCACAGTCCCACGCCGCGCCAGCCGCGGGCGCGGAAGTCGCGGTTCAGTCTGGCGAGCCGCTCGGCCGGGCTGCCTTGAAAGGAAGGGAAACGCTCCCCGTCTATTTCCATGCTGCCGCGCATCTGGTGGGAGCGGCCCCCGCCGAGCGGGATGTCCCAAGTATCGTCCAGGACAAAATAAAGATCGCCGCGAATCCCGGCGTAGAACTCCGCCCAATTCTGGAGCGGGCCGCGGCCGAAGAGGTCGGCCTCGATCATTGCGTCCGCCTGGAGGCTGGGATTGGTGTAGCTGGTGACATAACCCTGGACGTTCCACGTGCAGAAGTAGTCGGGCGCGGTGTTGGGCGTGTCGGGGACGAGGCTGGCGCCAGTCGCCGCCCGCACGGAAGCCAAGACGTGCAAGAGGGCGACCAGTGGAAGGGAGGGTTTGATTGCCATGGGGTGCGGTGCGACGGAAGGGGTTCGTGGGTGTGGGGAAAATGGATGAAGGTTCCAGTCGGGTGCGCCCCCGCAGCCGCGGAGCGGCGGGGGCAGAGGCGCGACGCGGTTGCGATTGCGCGGACAGTGATCTGCCAGCCGGGACTCGGGGCTCCGGGGTGCGCTCAGAATGTCAGGCTGGTGGTAAATTGAATTTTGCGCGGCGTGTAGTAGTGCTGAAAAAATCGGGCGGTCCCGTTGGTTTGCCGCAGAAGCGTGATCACCTGCTGGCGATCGAAGACGTTGGAAACGTTCACCTGCACGGCCGCCCGCATGGCTTTCATCGGGCGGAAGCTGTAAATGGCATAGGCGTTCGTATCGAGCTTGTCGGGATAGTAATAGATTTTCCGCCTATTGCCGCCTGCGGCGTCCGTATACATGTAGGCGCGAAACCCGCGGCGGTAGACGTTGGCGACGCCGAGGACGAGGCCCCGGAAACGGCCTTCGCTGATCTGAAATCGGTTGATCATGCTGAACTGGTTTTCGGCGTAGCCGGTGGTGGCTTCGCCCTTCTGGCGGACGATGATCGGGTTGGCCGGGGGCGCGAAGCCGAGCTGATGCTGCGTGATCGGCAACCCGGTGCGCGTGGTGCCGACGCCGGTCGTCTTCATGCCGAGGGCCACGGCATTGAGGATCTGGCCGGACTCGGCGTCGAGCTGCGCAAAATAGGGGCTGGTTGGATCCTTCAGCATCGCGATCGAGAGCGGGATTTGTGCGGATGCCGGGTTGCCGGGCACGCTCGGCACCAACAACGCCGACAGTGCGCCCGTGCTGCCCTTGATCGCGACAACCTGCTGCCCGCCGGCCGTCGTGGTGTTGAACTCGTCGTTGTAGAAGATCGGCAGGGAGACGGTGCTGCGCTCCGAGCCATTGGCCTGGGTCAAGCTCACGGTAACCTGCCACGGCTTGAGCGGGCGCATCGAGATGCTCGCGCTCAGGCCGTCCGAGATCTTGCTGTAAATGAAACCGGCGCCGCCGTTGCGACCGTTGATCCCGTCGGGGTCGACGTCGTTTCGGACGGTGCCGAGGCTCCCGGTGAAGTTTTCGCCCTCGGTGACATAGTAGGTGATGTTGCCCGACACCCGGTGGTCCCACAGCGCGAGTTTCAGTCCGCCTTCCACCGTGTTGCCCTTGCCGATGGGGAGGAGTTGGTTGAAGATATCGCGGTCCGTGTTGAAGGCGATCTTCGAGTTGGTCGAGTAGCTCCCGTAGGCGCGGATGCCGTTGATCGGAGTGTCGGCCACGACGCCGAACGTGTGGCTGTCGTAATCGATCGGCCCTTTCGCCGCGCCCGTCGAGACTCGGACCGTCTCGGCGGATTCAAACCGCATGCCCACCATCGTGTCGATCCGGCCACGCCAGTAGGAGCTGTTGAGGCTGAATCCGAAGCTCTCCTCCAGGGTGTCGTCGAGGGTGTAGGAAGAAGTGGGGGAGCCAATTGGCAGGGCGGTCGAAGTCGTGTTGATGGGACCGGAAATTCCCATCGGATTCGCAGCGGTCCGAGGCACCGCGCCAGCGTAGGCGACCGGCAGGCGGTGGTAGCGCTTGCCGTTGGGATGCAGGACCTCATTGGCCGGCCAACGGGCGCCGGCGACCAGCGTCGGCGTGAACGCGGGCATCCAGACCGCCGGCATCAGATTTCGGCCGGAGTCGGCGTTCGTGATATTGGCCAGATCTTGAATCACCCGGCCCGAGCCATCGAGTTCGTAGAAGCGGTGCTCCTGGCGGTTGTTCCACGATTCGAGGTAGGAGAGAAATCCGCTCAAGGTGTGCTCGCCCCAGCGTCCGAGATTTCGTTTCCCGACCGCGGTTGCGCGGTAACCGCGCGCACCCGTCCAGAAGGGGCCGCTGTTCAGCTGCATGAGGATCGCCCACTCGCGCTTGGGCACGCCGTTGGCGTCGACATAGAGATTGGCGGTGGAGTCCGGGTGGTAGATGGTCCCGAGCCCGGCCGACAGCGCATTGTTGATCCGGCTGTCGTCGGAATACTTGAACTGAAACGCGAGGTCGGGCCGGGGGGTCACATCGACCGTGACTGACTTCGACTCGTTGACCCAATACTGGCCGTTCATCTTGCCCCACAGCGAGTCCATGGTGGTGAGGTTCATGAACCCGTTCGTGAGCTCCGTGCCGCCCACGCCGACGATATATCGCGTCGACTGATTGTGCAGCCGTTCGCCGGTGTTCAGCAGGAGATTCAACGGAGCGTTGATCGTGCCGTCGCGCGAGCTGGGGGCGTCCCGGATGTAGTGGCGGTAGTCAGCGAAAATGCTCAGCCAGGAATACGGACGGAACGTGACGGCTCCTTGGATCGCCTCCTGATTCAGGCCGAGCAGCGGCCGGTAGTATTTGTCCTCGCTCTTCAGGAGATTCAGCCGGACGGCGAAGCGCCGCGTGCTGGCATTGAGATCGGTGGTGAATTCACGCGAGCCTTCCGAGTCGATTTTGTAATTGAACTGGTAGGACCGCTGCTGGACGCGTGCGCGCTTGGAGTTAATCACGACGACGCCGCCCGCCTCGCCAGATCCGTAGAGCAGGTTGTTGGAGCCGTTGATCGCCTCGGCACTTTCAACATCGAACGCGTTGAACATCGAGGTTGAGGAGCGCAGGAAACCGTCGCGGCGCGGCTCGCTGATCGTGAAGCCGCGGGAGGTCAGTCCGCCCGGCTGCGCTCCATCCCCGTCCTGCAGGCCGCGCTGGCCCTCGGAGCCTACGCCCGAGATCATCGGGCCAATCCCGCCGTAATCCGACAGGAGCGTGTAGATGTCGCCGCCGCCGAGTTCGGAGATGAGGGTGCGGTTGAGGATGCGAGCGTCGAGCGGCGCCTTGTTGAGCGGGGTGCTGGTGCCCGTGAGCGCCGCGGTGTTGGTGGCCTCGTAGGTGTCGGTCGTGTCGCTGACGACCTCGAAGGGAGAGAGCTGGACTACGTCCCCCGTGTGGGCCGGCGCGGCCGGCGCGGCGGGCGGCGGCGGGGCGGCGATCTGGGCGGGCGCGGAACGGGGAAGTGCGGCAGCGACCGCGGCCAGCAGGAGAAGGGTCCGGCGGCCGCGACAGGCATGGGGGGATGTTTTCATGGATTCGGGGTGGGTTGACAGATCTAGGCCGGGGGTCCGGCGTGTCCCTTGATGGGTTCAACGTGGAGCCAGCAGGAAATCCAGCGCGCAGGCTGGCAAGGGTCCGTATGGTGAACTCGTTCACCAAAGGTCGATTCTCCCGGCGGGAAGAGGCGGCGGCGCTGCATGCGGCCGGGTCTCCATCCGCTACGGCTGGGTCGCGGTGGCGGCCAACTCGTTCAGTAACTCCTGAGCGGGTTTGCTCTTGATCGGCCGCAGTGCCGCTAGGACGGCCGCTTTGTCCTCCGGGCGGAGGGCGAGCGACCAGGCCACGCGGTAGTGCTCGAGCACGGACGACAGTGGTGCGGGCGGCTCGCCCTGGCGCGAGGCGGCAATGAGATGAAGGAATCCACGAAAGGACAGGATGCGTTCATCGGACTCCGACGCACGTTGCGCCGCCTCCCGGAGCAGCACAAAGGCGGTGTCACCCCGAAAAGCCGCGAGCACCCGGATCGTCTCCTGGCGCACCGCGGGATCGGTGGAGAACAGGAGGCCCCGCAGGACCACGGCGGCCTGGTCGCAGCGCAGGGAGGCGAGGGCACCGAGGAGGACTTGGCGCTCGGCCCCGGGCTCGGCCAGGGCCCGCTGTATCACCAGGACACAGTCGTCAGGCCGGGGGTCGCTGGCGGCGGTGGCGACGACTGCCTGGCTCCAGCCGCGGAGATCGTCGTCCGGCCGCAGGCGGGCTCGCAGGGCGAGGAGCCCGGCAAAATTGCCGGGTCGCGCCAGCCGGACCACGGCGTCGAGGGCTGCGAAACGCAGCCGTGCGTCGGACGCCGCGCACAGCGCCGCGGCGAGCGGCCACACGGTGTAATCTTGGCGGTCGGCCAGCACCCCCAGCAGGCTGGCGCGCATTGCGGGCTCGGCCGCGGCGTGGAACTCGTCACGCAGCCGTTCGTCGGTCGGGCCGGACGGCAGCAGCCCGAGGGCCTGCCGGCCCGAGCTGGCGAGCGCCGGATCGGCCGTGAGCAGCGGAACGAGCCAGGCGACGGCGCTTTCATCGCCGCACCGTCCGACGGCCAGGGCCGCGGTCGCACGCACGGCTGAATCGGTGGAACCGAAGGCCGCGCGGGCAAGGGGCAGCGCGTCCGGTTTGGCGCGGGCGCCGGCTGCGTCGGCGAGTGCCTGCTGGATCGGAACAGGCAGGCGGGCAAAGCCCATCAGCAGGGTGGAAAGATCGTGCGGCTGGCCGCTCAGCACCAACTGCCGGGCGATATGCCGGGCCAAGCTGACGTCGCCGCCGTTCAAGAGTGGGATGAGGCGTTCTCCGGCCCGGGCGGGATCGGCGGCAATCAGGATGCCCGCGGCTTCGGTGCGGAGCGGTGTGGCTGCCGACGAGTCCAGCACGGCCGCGATCGCGGCAAGCGCCTGTGCCCGAGCCGGTGCGATCACCTGGGCGGGCGGCTGGCGGAGGCGTTCCCCGGCGGCTTCAAGCAGCGCGCGGCCGCGGGGCTGTGAACCGGGATTCGCTGCATAAAGTTTTTCGAGGGTCGAGAAGGATTCCGTGGTGCGAAGCCGGACCAGCGCTTCGAGTGCGGCCGTGGCAAGCGCCGGGTTCGCCGAGTCGGCGGTGCGGCCCAGCGGTGCCAGGGCGGCGGCGGCGCGGCGCTGGCCTAGGGCGTTGATGACGGTTACGCGGCTGGATTCGGGCGCCGTGGCAAGGAGCCGGAGCAGCGCGGTCTCGGCGGAAGGGTCGGGAATGTCGGCCAGCGCCGCGATGGACGTGGAAGCGGCCAGTTCCGTGCTGGCGGCGAGCCGCTCCAGCGCGGGCACGGCGCGGGCCGAGCCCACCCAGCGGAGCCAGCCGGCAAGGATGCGGCGGGCGGCGGGCGTGATCGCGGGCTCCTCGAGGAGGGCGACGAGCTTGGGTTCGAAGGCCGCCCGTCCCGGGGGGCTCTCGCTGCGCAGGAACTGCTCGATGCGAACCAGGGCAGCCATCGGCTGGCCGTCGTCGTATCCGGCAAAGCCTGCCAACAGGGCGTCCGGATCGGAGCGGTCTCGCTCGGCTGTGGCGGCGTGCAGCCGGGGAACGTGCGCGACGGAAGGCGAAACTTCGCCGGATGCCGCCGCGATCACGGGCGGATGGTCGACCAGTGGCTCGACCCAGATGTTGCGGAAGCGTACCTGCGCATGACGCATCCGGATCCGGAGCGGAAGCCGGTCGGGATGGGCGGCGTAGGCGCGGCGGCCCGGACGCTTTCAGGAACATGGACCTCGTAGGTGCTCATGAGCAGGATGCCGCTGCTCTCGCTCCGGGGCCTGCCCTTGTTCGGTTCATCGGCACCGGATGGCGCCAGCCATTCAACATGAAGCTGGCAGGAACCGAAGTCTTCCTTGGAAACGAGATCTCCGTTCCGGCGGTCGGCGACGAGACAGCCGTCCTCGATCCTCCCTGCCGGCGACTGCCAGGCATCGGTGTTCGTGCCCGCAAAGAGCACGATGGCGCCGTCGGGAGGTCTGGCGGTGGCGGCCAGATCGGTCCAGAGCTTGGGCGCGACGATCGGCGGCTTGGGGCGCCTGGCATCGTTGAATCTCCAGCGCCAGAGCTCCGCGGAACCAAAGCGGTGGTCGGTCTCGATGACGCGCGTCTCCGTCGTGATCATCTGCCAGTCTTCGCGCCGGCCCTGCCAGAGTCCGGCGGGTTCGCCCCCGGCGGTGGCGAGACGGGTGCCGGCGAACAACCAGACCGCGGCTGCGAGCAGCCGGCTTCGGGATGGGCATCTGACCTTCTCCACGGGATCAGTCAGGTGGGCAACGTCCAAGGGCTGCGAAACGTGCGGGTGAGAAGGCGGCCCACCGCGGGGGCGTCGATCACAGTCTCAGAGAACGGGTCCCAAGCGAACTCCTTGCACCCGCTGCGGAACGCGGCGTTGGCGAGGTGGCACACGGCGGCGCTGTTGTGGGCCTCGTCGATGGGGCAACGCGGGCGGGCTCCGCTGCGCACGCAGGTCAGGAAGTTTTCCATGTGCTCGTAGTGGGCAGGCAGCTTGTTGCCCGCGCCCAGAATCTGGCGGTTCGGCGGAATCACCACCTGCTGGAGCGCCTTGCTGCTGTAGGTGTTGCCGCCCCGTGACATTTCCACCCATCCTTCCGTGCCCTCGATGCGGATTTCGCGGAAGCGGTTGCTGCACTCGACGACGGTGCCGTTCGGATAGACGGCCTCGAACTCGAGGCTGGCGGCGGTGTTGTAGATGGGGTGGTTTGTGATGAACGTCGCTGAAGCCTTCCGGATGGCCACTGGCTGGGTGGCGGTGAGGCCCAGCGCCACAGTCATGGAGTCGTAGTTGTGGCCCACCCAGTCCTCCATGTCGCCCCCGGAGGTTTCAAAGGAAAACCGCCAGTTGTAATGGCAACGGGCGGCGCGGTAGGGCAGCTCCGCGATCGGTCCAAGCCAGCGGTCGTAATCGAAGCCGTCCGGAATGGTTTCCGGCCCCGTGGGGACTGGGGTAGAGTGAGTCGTGTTGTAGCCTCCGGGCATGTGGACCCGCACGCGGGATATTGTCCCCAGGTAGCCGTTGCGGATGAGGTCGATGCCGTGCTGGTAAGAGGGCCACGAGCGCTGCTGGCTGCCAATCTGGCAGACCACGCCGGCGCGACGCACGGCTTCGACCATGGCCCTCCCCTCGGGGATGCTGGTCGCGGCGGGTTTTTCACAGTAAATGTGCTTGCCGGCCTGCGCCGCAAGCACGGTGGCGAGGGCGTGCCAGTGGTTCGGCGTGGCGACGACCACCGCGTCGATATCCGAGCGGACGAGAATTTCCTCCAAGTTGTTATATTCGGCACAGCCGCGATAGAGAGCGGCGCCGGCCTGTGTGGCGTAGGTGTCCTCGACTAACCTGCGGGCGACCTGCCGGTGGGCGCGGTCGACGTCGCACACCGCGACGACCTACGCACTGGGCCGGTTGAACAGATTGTTCAGCAGACCGGTGCCCTGCAGGCCGACCCCGAGGCTGCCGATGGCGACGCGGTTCCTGGGAGCAATCCCGCCGCCGAGCCCGAGCGTCTGAGCCCGGACAATGGAGGGGAAGACAATGACGGTCGAGGAAGCCGTCAGCAGCTTGAGAAACGACCGCCTGCTCTTCCGGGTGCTCGCGCAGGCTGCTTTCATTTTTTTGTCCTTGGCGAGACGTCAGCGGGCGGCTTGGTGTGGCCCGGCATCACCGACTCGCGGCTGACAACGACGGGCGGAAAGGGCGTGATGGAATATTTGCGCATCAGGTAGTCCTCCACAGTGCGGCGGTCGGGATCAGCCAGGGGCGCCGTGTAAAGGATGACCTCCGCGATGTCGCCCCACCAGCTGCGATCGATGAAGTCGCGGTCGCGGGCGAGCTGCTCAGCCAGCACATCGCGGCCGGCCGCGTAGGAGATCACCGCCAGCTTCGGGGCGAATTCGCTGAGCGCGGGATCGCAGGGCAGGCCGTTGAACCACACCTTCCCGTGCTTGAACATCCCGAGTTCGATGATGGTGTCGGTCCAGTGGGCGCCGACGTGAAAATCGACGTCCGGCTTGCGGCGGCCACCGAGCACGAAACGCTCCGCAAACTGCTTGAAGGCGGCCGGATGTTTGGAGACGACGCAGAACGCGGTCCGGATGTTGGCGATGGGTTTGAACTCGTAACCCACGAAGGCCCCGTTGAAACGCAGCACGGGCAACCCGGCGGCCTCGTGGGTGACGACGGTGGGATTGCCCGCGGCGATCCTGGCATCCAGCTGCCGGACGGCATCGTTGTGGTGGCCGCTGCGGTCCCGGATCGCGGCGACGCGTCCCTGCTCAAGCACCACGTCCTCGGCGGCCAGCCAGAGCGCGAGCCCCTCGCGCGGGATGGGTGGGGAGGATGTGGCGACAGGCCCGGCCGCGGACAGGGCGGAGCCTGCGCAAAGCAGCCACGATGTAACGACGCGTTTCGCAATTGGACGGGGCCGCGACGGGCGAGGGCGGTTGGGTGCGTCCCGATTCAAAACGTGAGGTTCATGGTGAGCGCAATATTTCGCGGGTTATATTGATAGGTGAAGTAGCGCACCGTGCCGTTTGTGTTGCGCAGCAGCTTCAACACCTCTTGCTTGTCGAAGAGATTGGAGACGTTGAGCTGCACCGATGCCTGCACGCGCTTCGTCGGGCGAAAATTGTAGACCATGAAGGCGTTGTTCTCGAACTTGTCGGGATAGTAATAGATCTTTCGCTTTCCGCCGTCGGCGGCGTCGGTATAGGCATAGGCGCGGAAACCGACTTGATAAACGGTTGCCAGTCCCAGCACGAGGCCGCGCAGGCGGCCTTCGCTCACTTGGAAGCGGTTGATAAAGCTGAAGGAGTTTTCGGCGTAACCTGTCGTGGGTTCGCCCGCCTTGCGCACGATGATTGGATTCACGGGCGGCACGAAGCCGAGTTGGTGGCCCGCAATGGGCTGGCCCGTGCGCAGCGTGCCGACGCCGGTGGTGCGCAGGCCAAGGTTTTGGGCGTTGACGATCTGGCCGGAATCCGGATCGAGCGTCGCGAAATACGGGCTGGTTGAATCCTTCATCATCGCGATCGAAAGCGGAATCTGCGCCGACGCTGGATTGGCGGGATCGCTCGGCACCAAGAGCGGCGTGAACGTGCCGGTGCCGCTCTTGATCGCTACGACCTGTTGGCCGTTGACGGTCGTCGTGTTGAACTCGTCGTTGTAGAAAACGGGCAGACTGATGTTGCTGCGCTCCGACCCGTTCGACTGCGTGAAACTGACCGTGACCTGCCAGGGCTTGAGCGGCCGCGCCGAAAGGCTCGCGCTGAGACCGTCCGACACTTTGTTGAACACGAAGCTGCCGCCGCCGTTGCGGCCGTTAATGCCGTCGGGATCGACGTCGTTGCGCACCGTCCCGAGCCCCGCGGTGAAGTTCTCGGCTTCCGTGATGTAGTAAGTGATATTGCCTGACACGCGGTGGTCCCACAGGGAGAGCTTGAGGCCGCCCTCGCGCGTGTTGCCCTGGCCGAGCGGCAGGATGTTGTTGAAGACGTCGCGGTCGGTCGCGAAGTTGATTTTCGAATTGGTCGAGTAGCTGCCGTAGGCGCGGATGCCGGGCACGGGCGTATCGACGACCATGCCGTAGGTGCGGCTGTCGTAGCTGATCGGGCCCCGCTGCACGAGCGTCGTCACGCGGATGGTGTCGGCGGTCTCGGTGCGGAGGCCAACCATCGTATCGATTCGGCCTTTCCAAAAGGAACTCGCCAGGCTGAAGCCGGTGCTTTTCTCGCTCGTGTCATCGAGCGTGTAAATCGTCGAGCTGGGTGCGCCGATCGGCAGCGTGGTGGCGGTCGTATTGATGGGGCCGGACATACCCATCGGGTTCGCGGCGGTGGCCGGCACCGCGCCGGCGTAAACCATTGGATGGAGCCGATATCGTTTGCCGCTGTTCGGATGAACGAGATCGGTGGTCGGCCAGGGAATGCCGCCGAAGAGCGTGGGGGAAAAAGCCGGCATCCACGCAGCGGGCATCAGATTCCGCCCAGAATCACCATTCGTGATGTTTGCCATGTTCTGAATCGTGTTCCCGGTGGCATCGACCTCGTAGTAACGATACTCCTGCCGGTTCGACCACGATTCCTGATTCGAATAGAATCCGCTCAGTTTGTGATCGCCCCACCGGCCGAGATTCCGCGAGCCAACGGCGGTGAACTTGTAGCCATGTGCGCCAGTCCAGAACGGCCCGACGTTTGGCGCCGCAAAGATCGCCCATTCGCGTTTTGGTGCACCGGTGCTGTCGACGAACAAGTTCAACGGTGAATCCGGGTGATAAACGGTCGTGCTCGAGGCATTGATGCCGTTATTGACGCGGTCATCATGCCCATATCGAAATTGGAACGCGAGATCTGGCCTGGGAGTGACATCGACGGTGATCGACTTGGATTCATTAACCCAATGCTGCCGGGGCAGCGCGCCGATCAGCGAAGAGTCCGTGGTCATCGTGACGAAGTTGTTTGTCAGTGCGGAACCACCGACCCCCGTGATGTAGCGCGAGGGCTGGTTGTCGAGACGCTCACCGGTGGTGAGCAGCAGATTTGTCGGGGCGCGAATCGTGGCTTCCCGGGAATGCACTGCCGCCCTTTGGTAGTGCCGGTAGTCGGCAAACACGTTCAGCCAACGATAGGGCCGCAGCGTCACGGCCGTTTGCAGCCCCTCCTGGTCGAGGCTGAGGATGGGACGCCAATACTTGTCCTGGCTCTTCAGTCCGTTGACCCTGATCCCAAAGCGCGGGGTTCCCGCGTTGAGATCGACGGTGTAGCGCTGGGTCCCCTCGGAATCCATCATGGCGCTGAACTTGAAGGAATTCTGCTTCACCCGGGCGCGCTTGGAGTTGATCACCACGACTCCGCCCGCTTCACCCGATCCGTAAAGTAGATTATTGGAGCCGTTGATCGCCTCCGCGCTCTCCACGTCAAACGAGTTAAACATCGACGTCGATGATCGCAGAAAACCATCGCGGCGCGGCTCACTGATCGTGAAACCGCGGCTGCTAAGGCCGCCGGGCTGCGCCTGATCGCCGTCCTGCATCCCGCGTTGGTCCTCGTTGCCGCCGCCGAACAACATCGCCCCGAGTCCGCCGAAGTCCGACAGCATCTTGAAGACATCGCCACCGCCGAGTTCGGATATGAGGGTGCGGTTGAGGATGCGCGCATCAAGCGGCGCCTTGTTCAGCGACGTGCTCATGCCGGTGAGCGATGCGGTGTTGGTGGCCTCGTAGGTGTCGGTGGCGTCGCTGATGACTTCGAAGGGCGACAATTGGACCACGTCGCTGGATTTGGCGGACGTGGCGGGCGGCACGGTCGCGACGGTTTGGGCCGGCATGACGTTGGCGAGGGCGAGGGCGGCGGCGACCGAGATGGCAGAGTGCCAGCAAACGCTACGGTGATGGGACACTGATTTCATGGGCTTGGTAAAGAATACGATTCTTTTAAAGGGCACGGCGAACGTGAGGTCCACAACGGACCCGAGGCGGCATGAGAAAAGTAGTCTCCGGGCAATACATGCAACGAACTCGTTAGTGAACACGTTCACCAAACGGCGCCATGCAAAGGAGCGGTCCTTTGTGCCTAATTTGCGAGGGCCGCCGTGATCGCCCGCGCCACTTCACGGGCCAATGCCGCCGACCCTTTGGCCGTGAAGTGCGGGTTGCCGCCTTGCTGGATCTGGCCGAGTTGCGGCGTGGCGAACGCCCACAGATCGTTCGTCGTCACTCCCTCTTCGCGCATGACTTTTTTCGCGACCTCGTTGTAGGGCAGTTCCGACGCCTTGACGTATGCGTTCAGGTCAGCCGGCACTGGTGTGGTGGTTGCAAAGATGAGTTTCGCGCCGGTCCGCTTCAGACGGTAGACGAGTGCACGGAGGTTCTTTTCATACTCGGCCGGCGGCACGTGCTGGTGGCCGCCGTTGTCGGGGCGCGCGTAGGTTCCGTTGGCGTCCCGGTTCGAGTCTTCGGTGAAGCGATAGCCGAGATCGTGGAGGCCCCAGTTGAAGTGGATGACATCCCACCTGCCCTCGCCCAGCCATTTGTCCAGGTCGCGCAGGCCGGTTTTCGTCGACCCGCAATTGGCCGGCGGGCGATGGAGGTTGGCCGTGCCGGCCAGTTCTTTGCGCAGCGCAAGGGTGTAGCCGACCGAGACCGAGTCGCCGATGAGCAGCACGCGCGGCAGTTTGGGATCGTCAGCGACGGGCGCATACGCTGGATCGACTTTTGCCGCGGGCGGTGGCGGCGGTTGATTCTGGGCCGATGTGCCATTGGCGATCAGTCCGACGAGCACGCCGAGCAACAGGCAGTTTTGAATTTTCATCGTGGAGTGAAGCGGTGATTGCGACTCAGTTTGGCGGGACCAGGCCGAACGTCCCGGTGCGGAAACCTCCGCGCCAGATTTCCGCGCGAAGGGCGCTCGTGCCCGGCGGAGCGGCGAGTTTCATCGGCGCATCGGTGCGCAGCGGCGATGACTTCGTTTCGATCAGCCGATACTGTGCGTCCATGAAATTCACCCGCAGTTCGCATGCGACCGGGGGAAACACGGGGAAATCGACGCGCGGCTCGAGCCGGATGGTGGCGAAGCCCGCCGCGACCGTCGCCTCGCGCACGACGAAGCCCGAGTGCTCGCGGCGGAGGGCATCGTAGGTGGCGGTGGGCTTGCGCTCGGGATCGACGATGCCCCATTCGCGCCAGCCGTTCGCACTCGTGCCGACATAACGGCTGCGGTAATCGTTGAAGCTCCAGATCGACGCACCGGAGACAAACGGACGCGCGCGGAAGATCGCGAGCATCTCGCGAAACCAGTCCACCCGCTCCACCTCGTCCTCCACCCAGTTGCGCCGCAGGCCGTATTCGGTCACGATGAGCGGCTTGTCGGGAAACAGCGCGTGGGCGCGATCGATGTTCGCCGCGTTTTGCTGCGGCGTCGCGCCGTAGGTGTTGAGGCACACGAAATCCGCATGGACGGAACCTTCGCCCTCCGGCATGAGCTTCGCCTTGCTCACCGTGTTGCTGGCAAACACGACGAGGCGCGTCGGGTCCAGCCCGAGCGTGAAGTCCCGCATGGTTTTCACCCACCGCACGCCCGGCGGAGTGTCGGCCGCAATCTCGTTCGCCACGCTCCACGCGATGATCGAGGGGTGGTTCCAGTCGCGCTCCATCATTTCGCGGTGCTGGCGCTGAAACGTGCTCTGCATCTCCGGCGAATCCAGGTCGTTTTCCGGAAAATGGGTGTGGCTGGCCTCGGCGATCATCAGCATGCCGTGGCGATCGGCCCAGTCGAGGACGGCGGGCGGGACTGGATAGTGAATCAACCGCTGAAAGACCAGGCCGGCTGCCTTCATCAATTGCAGATCGCGCACGATCACGTCCGTCGGCTCGTCCTGGCCGCCGCCGGGATAGCTGGCGTGGCGGTTGGCCCCGGCGAGCCGGATGGGGTGGCCGTTGAGCAGGAGTTGCGTTCCGCGCGTCTCAAAACGGCGCAGCCCGAAGCGCACCGTGTCGCGCGCGTGGCCGTCGACGGTCGTGCGCATCTGGTAGAGGACCGGGGCGTCGAGTTGCCAGAGCGACACCTGGTCTTTGGCGAGCGTGAAGTTGAGTTCGACGGTCGCGGTGGCGCCGGACGCGACCTCCGTCTCGGCGGCGGCGGGCGGCAGGGCCAGCCAGGTTTCCTCCCGGGAAATTTCCGCGCGCACGCGCACGCGCTGCGATGATTTCGTGGTGTTGCGCACCCACGCCCGCAGTCGCACCGCGGCCGTGCCGGCGGCGAGATCGGGCGCCGCCTCGACCTTTTGCCGTGCCACATAGATGCCGGGGCCGACGAGCAACTCGACGTCGCGGATGATCCCGCCGTCGTCCCACCACGCGACGACCGGTTGCCCGGAAAGCTTCGTCCAGCTGTTGTCGGCGCACACTACGACCAAGTTGGGCACGCCGGGCTTGAGCCGGTCGGTGACGTCGAACTCGAAGGGCGTGTAGCCGAAGTCATGTGAGCCGAGCAGTTCGCCGTTCAACCAGACCCGCGCGCGGCGAAACACCGCGCCGAAGGCGAGCCGCACGTGCTCGCCTGGCTTCACCTCTGGCGGTGTGAACCGCTGGCGATACCACCCCGCGCCGATGAAGCCGATGAATCGCGGGTCATGTGACCATGTGCCCGGCACTTTCAAAGTGTCCCAGCCGCCGTCGCCGGTCTTCGGCGAGAACCACTGGGCCTTGTCGCCCCAGTTTTGGTAGTCGGCCGAGAATTTCCACAGGCCGTTCAGGGAAAGGCGGCGGACGTCGGCGGCCGAATCCGTTGGCGCCGCGGTGGCGCCTGTTTGAGCACGGGCGGCGGCGGGCCAGCACAGGGCCAGCAGCACGCCCAGAACCAGGGACGTTTTATTGATCATGAGGAGTATGCTTTGATCGGAGGGTGGCGGCCAGCGCCGCGCGTCAGGGTGACGAATCGACTTCGATCCGGAAAGTGTGGGCGAAGGGCGACGGGCGTTGCGCCGTCTCCTGCAGTTCACGCGGCAGCGCGACGATCAAACCGCGTTCGGCGTCGTGGCGCCACGCGAGGGCCGGGGGATATCCCAGCAGTCGCACCGTCGAGCCGGCCCGAGTGCGCACGGTGCGAAGCGTCAGCTCGTCGCCGGGCCACGCCTGCGCAAACGCGTAAACAATTTTTGCGTCCTTTGAGCGGGTGAAGCGGATATTATCTCCCTCGCGCCAGTCGTCGCCATCCCTGGGGCGTGTGGCGTAGATGCCTTCGGCGTTGGTGCGCAGCCACGCACCGGTTTGCTCCAGCTGCGCCGCGGCGGCGGGATGAAAGCTGCCAGTGGCATCCGGACCGACCCCGACCATGAAATTTCCGCCCTTCGCGACGGTCTCAATCAGGTTCCGCACGATCCACTGGGCGCCTTTGTATTTGGTGGCCTCGGGCTCGTAGGAAAACGAGCGCCCGAGCGCCGAGATGACCATCCACGGCATTGCGGTGGGTTCCTTGGAACCCGGCACAAATCCCTCCGGAGTGTAATAGTCGCCATAGTTGCCGATGCCGCGCGCGCGGAACATCACGTCGGGTTGAAGGGCCCGCAGTTCCTTCAGCGTGGCCTTGAGTTGGGGCCAGACTCTGGCGCCGAGACTGATGTCCAGGCACACCATGTCGATGGTGCCGTAGTTGGTCAGCAGCTCGCGCAACTGGTCGCGGTGCCGCGCCAGCATCCTGCCCTCCTCCGCGTCCGTGGGTTCGGTGGCGAACGCCAACGGCCGGCCTTGGCGTTTCGCAACGGCCTCCGCATCCGGGGCGCCCGGCCGTTGCAGGGGATGAAACCCCCACGGCCGGAAATCCGCGTCATACCAATCGGGGTGGGAAAAATAGAGATCGATCTTGAGGCCGTGGCGATGGGACGCGTCCGCCAGTTCCCGCACCACGTCGCGCCGGAACGGAGTCTCGGCGATGCTGTAGGCCAGATCGCATTCCTCGATCGCGGGGCCTCCGGCGGCGGTCCAGTTTACGCGGCGGCGCACGCGGGTCTGCGTGTCGAACATGGAGAATCCCTCGTGGTGTTTCGCCGTGAACGCGAAACACCGCGCTCCCGCTCGCTCGAAAAGCGCCACCCATTCCTCGGCATTAAAGCGGGAAGGATTCCACGTCCGGTAGAGCTGCTGATAGCGCTGCCGCTCCTCGTTCGACATGGAGAGAAACGGCCACGATTCGGCCGGCCGCCCGCCGATCGAGTAGAGTCCCCAATGAACGCGCACGCCGAACTTCAGATCACGAAACGCTTCATGGGCCGCGGCCGAAGCATGCCGGTAATCCGCATCCGGCGTCTCCTCCACGTAGAGCCGCGCCCGCTTCCAATTGGCATCCGAATCCGGGAGTCGCACCGTGCGCTCACGCGCCTCTTGCGCCGGTGAACTGTAGAGCGCGATCCACCCGACCATCGGGAGGACGAAAGCAAGGAGACGACGCGGCGGCTTCACGGAGCGGGTGCGGTGAAGAAATCCGCCTCGATGGTCTTGGCGCCGCCGCGCTCGAACTCAAGGACGCGCGTGCGCTCACCCCAGCGCAGGGTTGCGCGGGACGCGGCGGTCGCGCGCACGGTGGCCCGCGTCAGTTTTCCATCGCTCCAGGCGAGATCGACGGTGAAGCCCCCGCGAGCACGGAGCCCCGTTACGGACCCGGTCGGCCACGCTGACGGCAGTGCCGGCAGCAGGTGCAGTTCGCCGAGATGACTCTGTAGCAGCATCTCCGCGATGCCGGCGGTGGCTCCGAAATTGCCGTCGATTTGGAACGGCGGATGATTGTCGAAAAGATTCGGCAGCGTGCTCTGCGCGAGCAGTTCGTGCAGCATCTTGTGCGCATGGTCTCCATCGAGCAGCCGCGCCCAGAAATTGATTTTCCACGCCTTGCTCCAGCCCGTCCCGCCGTCGCCCCGCCGCTCGAGCGTGCGCCGGGCCGCCGCGGCGAGTTCGGGCGTAAGGCGGGGCGAAATCTGGGTGCCGGGATGCAGCCCGAAGAGATGGGAAACATGCCGGTGCTGCGGTTCGACTTCTTCAAAATCTTCCAGCCACTCCTGCAACTGGCCATGCCGGCCGATTTGCATCGGGGCGAGTTTCGCCAGGCGGGCCTTCAACTCAGCGCGAAACGGTTCATCCGCGCCAAGGGTCTCACCGGCGACGAGACACGCCGTGAACAGCTCGCGCACGATCTGCTGGCTCATCGTCGGCCCCATCGTCAGCGCGCCGCTGGATCCGTCTGGGGCCTTGAATTTGTTCTCCGGGGAACCGGCCGGACCCGCGACCAGCCAGCCGTGCTTCGGCTCGGCCACGAGGAAATCGAGATAAAATTCCGCGCTTTCTTTCAGCACGGGATAAACCCTCTTCGCGAGGAACTCACCGTCGGGCGCGAAAAGATAGTGATCCCAGAGGTGCAAGCTGAGCCAAGCGGCGGCGTCGTTGAACAGCAGCGACGCGGTCCCGCGCAGTTCCGAGGTCGCCCACGGTGCCGTGCGCGTGCTCAGCACCCAGCCCCGGCAGCCATAGCGATCACGCGCCGCCTGGCGGCCCACCGGCCGCAATTTTTCGATCAGAGCGAACAGCGGCTCGGTCAGCTCGGCGAGATTCGCTGGCTCGGCGGGCCAGTAGTTCATCTGCGTGTTGATGTTGATCGTGTAGTCGGAAAACCACGCCGGTTTGTAGCTGTCGTTCCAAATGCCCTGCAGGTTGGCGGGCAGCGCGTCGGGACGTGAACTGCTGATCAATAAATAGCGCCCGAATTGAAAAAACAGCGCAGCCAGCGCGGGATCGCCGGCGCCGGCTTTCACCCGCGCGAGACGCTCGTCCGTTCGCACGCTCCCCATGGGGTCCGGGCCGAGGCTGAGCGTCACGCGACGGTAGAGCGGCTGGTAATCCCGCACGTGGGCGGCGCGCAGTTCCTCCCATGGCTGTGCGACGGACCGCGCAGCCTGCTCGCGCGCGATCGCGAGCGGATCTTGGTGGCGAAGCGTGCTCTGCGCGGCGAGGACGAGCGTCACGGCATCCGCCCCCTCGACTTGCAGCCGCGATCCGTTCACGCGCACGCGACCGCCGTCGGCGCGCGCCTCCAGCACCGTGGCGAAGCGCACGCCGCCATACGGCGTCGAGCCCGTCAGCACAATCCGGCCGGGCCCCTCGGCCTGAACGAGCGCGTCGCGGCCGCGCGTCAGCTCCACTGCGCACGTGATCCGGCCGGGCTTGTTGGCGGTAAGCCGCACGACCAGCACCGCAGCCGGCGCGCTGGCGAAGACCGTGCGGGTAAATTGCACGCCGTCCTGCGTGAAGCGGGTCTCGGCGACCGCCTCTTCAAGGTTGAGCTCACGCCGGTAATTGCCGGCCGCGACGCCGACCGACGCGGGGAAATCAATCCACAGATCCGCGAGCGGTTGATAGTGCCCGTAGCGGGGGTCGTTGGGATAGGCGAAGGTCTTCTCCGCGAGGGCGTGGGCCGCGGCGTAGTCGCCCGCGAACAGCAACCGACGCACCTCCGGCAGCGCCTCACGCATTTGCGGGCTCGGGGTGTAGTGGTATTCGCCCGACCAGATGCTGTCCTCGTTGAGCGAGAGGTGCTCGCGGTTGACGGTGCCGAACACCATCGCGCCGAGGCGCCCGTTGCCGACGGGCAGCGCCTCGTTCCAGTTCGCCGCGGGGGCGTTGTAGTGCAGGACTGGCGGGGCCGCCGCCGACAGGCCGGCGCGCACCGCTACCTCTGCAGCGGCCAGAAGAATCACGTGGCGCATCATGCTTGGGTGGCTTAGGCGAGTAGTTGCGGGATGACTCCGCTGCTGTCCCCGTGCCGTTCAACCGGGACACCCGATCCGCGCAGCAGCGTCAGCCACGCGTTGCAGAGCGGCGTGTCCTTTGGCACAACCAGATTGTGTCCGAGCCGGATGCCGGCGCCGCGACCGGCGAGGATCGTGGGGCAGTTGTCGAGATTGTGGCCGGTCCTGATGTTGCTCCCGTAGACGACGGTCGTGTGATCGAAGAGGGTGCTGCCATCCGGCTCCCGGGTCGCCTTGAGTTTGTCCAGTAGGCCGGCGAGCAGCTCGCTTTGCGCGCGGTCGCGCTTTTCGGAGGCTTCCAAATACTCCGGGCCCTTGCCGGGGTAATGACTCATGGTGTGGGCGTCGATGCGGACATCGAGGCTGGCGAGCAGCGTCGTCACCGGCTGCCGGTAACTCAGCACCCGCGTGCTGTCGGTTCGCAGGGCTGCGATCATGATGTCATACATCAACTCGATTTCCTCGTAACCGGCCAGACTGGACTTCGGCTCGGCGAGGTCCGGCGTCGGTTGCGGCACGCCCAGCCATTGCTCGTCGCGGCTCAACCGGGTCTCAAGATCGCGGATGCCTTGAAAATATTCATCCAGTTTCGCGTTGTCGGTCTTGCCGAGCTGGCGCTGCAATTCCCGGGCGCTTTCGAGGGCGTTATCCAGCACGCTGCGCCGCTGGCGAAACATGGCCTGCTGCTGGTCCAGCGGCGTGGTGTCCCGCGAAAAAAGGCGGTGAAACGCCTCGACCGGCGTCCTCGGCCCGGACATGGGTTTGCCGCGGGAGTCCCATGAGAGGGAGAGCCCTTGGCCATGACCGGACGGCTGTGTGGCCGCGCCGCAATCCATAATGAACGAATCAAAGCGGGTTTCCTTCCCCAGAGCCCCGGCTGCCACCTGATCGGCCGAGATGCTGTTGTGAAAGCTTTGTCCGGGTTCGCCGAACTCGTTTGCGCCCGTGAGCCAGAAAGTGCTGCCGGAATGGCCGCCGGAGACGTGCTTGTTGACGAGCCCCTGCACGATCGTGAAGTCGGACTTGTGGCGGCCCAGGGGTGCCAGGCCGGAGGGCAGGATGTAATCGGGACCCTTTTCGAGCATGGACGGATACCACGACTGCTGGGTCACGCCCCAGCCGAACCCGAGAAAGATCATCCGTTTGGGGCGCGCGGCGAGGGTCGACGCGGGCGCGGCCGAGGCGAATCGGCGAAAGCCGAACGATTCGAGCATCGGCAGTGCGATGAGGGCGGTGCTGGTGCGCAGGAAGTGGCGGCGGTTCAGGGGAGCGTTCATGGCGGGGGCGGGCTTTATTTGGAGTGAAATTCTTTGCTGCGAACCAACGCGTGCATGAACGCGCGGGTCGCGAACGAGTCCTCGCCGGCCTCCGCGACGATGCCGGCGATCAGGGGCTCGTCGCTAAAACCGCAGGGGCGCCCGAGGGCGTATTCGATCAGTGCGACGGTGAACCCTCTGGCGAAATCTTCCTTTTTTCCGGCGATGAGCTCCCGCAGTGCGAAGTAATCCCTGAACGCGGGCCCCCGGTGCAGGGCGCCGCTGGGCTCGATGATCCACGTCTTGCTCGCGTGCGGCACGGGCGCGCCGGACTCGTCGAGGGCTTCATAGCGGTCGGTGGTGCGCCATTGGCCGATCGCATCGAAGTTCTCCAAGCCAAATCCGATCGGGTCGATCTTGCGGTGGCAGCTCGCGCACTGCGGGTCCGACTGGTGGGCGTGAAAGCGCTCGCGGGTGGTCACCACTTGGCCCGCAAGGCGCTCGATCTCGGGGACATTCGCTGGCGCGGGCGGAGGGGGATCGTGCAACAGTTTGCGCAGCACCGACGCGCCGCGTTCGACCGGGTTTGTGCGCTGGCCGTTGCTGCCCATCGCCAGGATGGCCGCCATGCCCAGGAGCCCTCCGCGGGGAGAGCCAGCCGGCAAAGCTACTTTGCGATACGCGTCCCCGGCCACGCCCTGGATCCCGTAATAATCGGCGAGGAGGGCGTTGATCACCACGTAATCGGCGTTAAGCAGATCGCCCAGTCGGCCGTTCTCGCAAAGCAAAGAGGCGAACGTTTCGTAGACCTCCTGCCGCGCCGCCGATTTCACCGCATCATCGAACCGGGGATAAAGCTTCCGGCTGAATTGAAAGAGATCGAGCCGATCCAGCGCCAGCCATTGGGTCAGGAAGGGTTGCACGAAGTGCGCCGAGCGAGGGTGGCTGAGGAGCCGTTCCGTTTGGGCGGCGAGTTCCTGCGGCTCCTGGAGTTTCCCGCTGTCCGCGAGGTCGCGCAGGGTGCCGTCCGGCGGGGCGCCCCAGAGGAAATATGAGAGGCGTGTGGCCAGTTCGAGGCCATCCAGCGGGCGATGGGCCGTGTTCGCATCGGGTTCAGCGCGATAAAGGAAACGGGGCGAGGAAAGCACCGCCGCCAGGGCCTGCTTGAGCGCGTCGCGATGCGTGCCGCCCGTCGCTTGGTGGGAGTCGTAAATCCGCACCAGGCGATCCACCAGGCCGTCGGGCGCCGGGACTCCGCGGTAGGCCTCCCGCGCAAAATTCTCGAGTGCGATCCGGAGCTTTTCCTTCGGAATCCCGGTGGCGCGGTCGTCCCACCCGATGTCCAGCGCACGAAGTCCGGGCGCCATCGTTCCCGGCGGGGCGGGGATTCGCTCGATCTCCATCCAGTCGATCCAGATCGCGACTTCGGGCCCGGAGCCGTTGCGTTCGACGGCTTCCTGGACTCGACGTTGCACCTTGCCCCCGTCGTTCAGGCCCCGCTCGCGAATGAAAAGGTTGCGATGATTCCGTTCGGCACTCTGACGGTTGAAGGTGAAAGGGATTTCGATCACGTCGGGGGACTCGATCGTGCCGGTGATGTGATGCGTGCTGAGCGCGGGGGTGCCTGCGCCGGCAAACCCTTTCAGTCCGAACTCGAGAAAGCGACGGTCCGCGGGAGTCCCCGGCGCAGTGCCCGCGCGAATCCGGACCACGTAGTCACCCGGCGGAAAATCCCGCGGAATCGAGAGACCTTGGGTCGCGGCAAAACCGGTTCCGCCATAGCCCGAGGTCACGGTCAGGTAGGAGCCCTGGTCCAAACGGGGCAGCCGCAGATAATACTCGTCGTAGCGAATGAATCCCGTGCGATCGCGAAACAAATACACCGTGGCCGGGTTCACCTCCGCCGTCTCATTGAAACCGAAGGTCATGGGGCTGGGAGCGCCGGGAATCTTCTTCCAGTGGTAACGCAGGGCATCGTCCGTCGCGGCGATCTCGCGGAGCGTCGCCACGAGGGCGGCGTTTTCGGGGAGTGCAGCGGCGTCATCCACCGCTTTTATCCAACGGTTAGCCCGATCCATGGCGTCCAGCGACTCGCGATTTCGTTTCACGAAGGTCGGATGAATCGTCTCGGCTTCGTAGCGGAATTTTTTCGCCACCGGGGCGGCGGCGCCGGCGGTGAAGGCGTCCTCCAGTGCTTCGCGCGCCAGTGCCTCGTATTGTTCGAATTGATTGCCGGTGAGAAAAAGGTTGGCCCCGACGGTATCGAAGCCCGGGCCACCCGTATCCGAGGGCAGAGCGCTCACGTCCACGTCGACTCCGAGGAGGTCGCGCAGCGTGTTGCGATACTCACGCCGGTTGAGCCGCCGAAGGGTAATCACGCCCTGCTGATCGCCGAGATGCTTGCGCGCGGCGACCATCACATGAGACAGATCCTCCAGGAAGTCCGCCTTCAATTCGGGCGCGGGTTGCGCCTCATCCTCGGGCGGCATCTCTCCCGCGTTCAGCGCATTGAGCACCTTCTGCCAGCGTTCCGCCGTGGGAAGATCGGAAATCGTGAGGGGCAACTCATCCACCCGGAACTTTCCTTTCTGTTTCTCGGGCCCGTGGCATCCAAGGCAGTTCTGCTCCAGGAACGCGCGGTGGCGTTCGGGCATTGCGGCATGCGGCGCTGGCGCGGACCGGGCGAGTGGCGCGCCTGCGGCGAAGAGCAGCAACTCAAGGCGAACAAGTCTGTGGGGCAGGCGCGGGAGCATGGACACCAGTTCCGCTTCAATTAACTTTCCAGACTTTCACGTCATCCACCCAGAACGAGTTCGCGCTGAGCAGACTGACCCAGCGTTTCGCCGGGTGGGCAAATCCCTCCGAGCGAAATTCCTTCAGGAGCTTTCCATCGATGCTGAGGCGCATCGCGTCTCCGTCGGTGACCAGCACGAGGTCATGCCACTCCCGATCGCCCTTCCACGGCACGGTCACCTCCTTCGACTTCAGGAAGGCTGCGATCTTCTCGGGCATTTTTCCGCTGTTCGCCTTCTTGCCCTCCTCAATTCGCTTTTGGATCGCGAGGCTGTGGAACCCGGTGCCGGAGTCCTTCAGGAGGACGGAGTCTTCGGACACAAAGGCGTAGCAGAGGTGCCCGGCGTGAATGCTTGAACTGACTTCGCGATCCACAAACCCGACTTGAAGGCGCACGCCCTTGGCGGACTCGGGGAACCGGAAACGAAGGTAGACGCCTCCGTTCCGGAAACCCGCGTCGTGGTGAATGTGGGACATGTGTCCGGCCTCCTTGGTGGCGGAGTTGACCTTGAGGATGCCCTGATCCAAGTCGGCCTGTTTGATGCCCTTGGCCCGATCGGCGGTGGCATTTTCCCAGCCGTTGCCAATGTCTTTCAGGCCAGTGCCGGTCTCTTCGCGCTCAAACGAGTCCTCAAACAACAGCGTGCCCTGGGACTTGAGCCAAACAAGATCGTCGCGTGGCGCGCCGGGGCCTGCCGCCAGGAGGGTGACCGACGACACAAGCCCGGAGAGGGCGGTAGAGCCTAGCCAACGCGCAACGGTTTTCATGAGGGTGGAGGAAACGGCGGGGGTTAAGGCAACCGGTGCGGCCCAGACGACCGAAGGCGCCGGTTCGCCCGCGATCACAGGACGAAACTAACGATGGCCTGGCGAATCTCATTTTGGTGAATTCGTTCACCGCGCGCATTAGTCTTGAGCACTGGGTCAGGCTCAAAAGCGCTGACTGACTCGCCGAAGGCGGCGCAACTAACAGGGCGCATCATCGCGCGGCTTTATCAGCTCGCGCGCCTACCGGACGAACTCGCCAAAACGCGCGTTCCACTCGATCCCCAGTCCGGGTGCATCGGAGAGAAGATACTCACCACCTCTGCGGATGATCGGGGATGCCAGGAAGGCGTTCGCCATGGCGAGGACGTGCGGGTTGAACTCGCAGAGCAGGCAGTTCTTCGCGGCGGCGGCGAAGTGCAGTGCGGCGGCGATCTGAGGACCCATGGCGATGCTGAGGTGCGGGATGATTTCGCCTTCGAACGCCTGCGCGATTTCGAGGGAGCCCGTGATGCCGCAACGCCCGAGATCGGGTTGAAGGATTTTGGCGATGCCCAGGAACGGCTGCAGCTCACGCAGACTGCGGTAGCTCTCGCCGAGCGCGAGCGGCGTGCGAATGGCAGCGGCGAGCGCGGCGTGGGCTTCGACTTCCTCGGGATACAGCGGGCACTCGAGCCAGCGGGCGTTTCGCGCATCGAGCTCCCGCGCCATCGCGATGGCGTTGCCCGGTGGCAGATGCCATAGGGCATCGACCGCGAACTGCATCGTGTCCGGCAACCGATCAGCGATGGCCAGAACATCCTGCCATTCGCTCTCGTAGTAGAGCTTCACGACCGAGATGCCGTCATCGGCATAGCGGGCAGCAAAGGCGGCGCGTTCCTGCGGAGTGTTGCCGGCGGTGCCGCTGAGGTAGGCGGAAATGCGGAACTTTGGGTCGGCGCACAGCAGGGCGCAAACGGGTTTGCCGACCATTTTTCCCGCGAGATCCCAGAGCGCGATGTCCACGCCGCTCATCGCATCGAACATGAAGCCCCCGCTCTGGCCGCGCACGCGCATGGTGGAATACATGCGGTCCCACAGCGCGGAAATGCGCGCGGGGGTGCCGTCGAAGTCCTCGTGCTCGAGCGCCGGTCGCAGCAGATGCTCCACGATGTTGCATGCCACCTCCGGTGCGAGCGGCGCCTGCGCCTCGCCCCACCCCACAAGGCCATTCGCCAGCTCTACGCGCACGAGCGCCGTTTCGAAGTTCACCGAGTAGAGGACCGGATAGGCCGTCGACCAGCGGTATCCGCCTTCGCCGACCAGCGACGTGGGCGAGCGCGCAGTGCCGCGTGACTGGGCGACATCACGCGGCAATCGAACCGCGACGGCATGGACGGATTTTATGCGCATGGCACTAGGCGGCGAGAAGCTGGCGCACGAATTTACGCGTGATGAGATAGGAAACGGGATGCAGCAGGCCCATGATGACGAAGATCGCGCCGTAGCCGAATCGCTGCACCACATGACCGGTCATCCAAACGAAGAGCGTGCCGCCGAGCCCCGTGCCGAAGGCGAGCAGACCGGACGTGGCTCCGATGAGGTGCTTGGGGAAGAGATCGTTGGTGAGCGTGTTCTGATTCGTCTTCCAAGCCATGTGCGCAAACGTCACCACGCAAATCAGTCCGATGGTCACCGCGCGGGACGGCGCATGATGAATCGCCAATGACACTGGCATGATAACGGCGCACGGCAACATCACGCGCAGCCGCGACGATAGCACCGGTGTGCCTCGGGCAACAAAGCGACCGCTGAGCCAACCGCCGCAAAGCGCACCGAGATCCGCCGCCAGATACGGAATCCAGGCGAGCATGCCCATCTCGATCATCGTGAAACCGCGCTGCTCCACAAGATACTTGGGCAGCCAAAAAAGATAAAACCACCATACGGGATCCGAGAGAAAGCGCGCCGCCATCAATCCCCACATCTGCGGATACCGCGCGAGCTGCCGCCACGATACGTCCCCCGCCTTGGCCGCCGGCACTGTCTCCGCGAGCACGAGCGCCCGCTCGGAATCGGTGATACGCGGGTGCCGGGCCGGGGAGTGATACAACAGCAGCCAAAGTGTCACCCACACGAACCCGAGCGCCCCGGTGATCGCAAACGCGGGCCGCCAGCCGTAGTGGGCATTGATCCAGGTGACGACCGGCGGCGTAATGATCGCGCCGATGGCCGCGCCGCCCTGGATGAGTCCGTGCACCAGCGCGCGCTCCCTCGCCGGATACCATTCGCTCACCACCCGGAAGGCCGCCATGAAGTTCCCCGACTCACCCAAGCCGAGCAGGAAGCGCAGCGCGCCCAGCGACCACACCCCCACCGCGAGCGCATGCGACATGTTCGCCAGCGACCACCACACGATGAAAACGCTGAGCGCCAGCCGCGCGCCCCAGCGATCCACCAGAAACCCGGAGCCGACATACATCACTGTATAGGCCGCGAGAAAGGCAGTGAGAATGTTCGAATATTCAATATCCGAGATGCCCAGCTCCTTGGTCAGCACAGGCGCGAGCACCGAGAGTGTCTGCCGGTCGACGTAGTTGATGACCGTGGAAAAGAACAGCAGCGCGGCAATCCCCCAGCGCAGATGAGGGATGCGGGTGGTCATTTCTCCGCGGGAAATTCGGCCAGCAAGTCCGCGAGCATCGTGTCCACATCGCGCTGGGCAAACGCATCCATCGCCGGCAACGTTGCGCGCACGTGACGGGCATCGGCGATGCCGCGTTTCGCGAGCACATGTTTGGTCAGCCTCATGCGATAAATCGCCTGTGCCACCAGCAGCGGCAGGCTCAGCCGATAAAGCCGCCGCGCCTGCACCTGATCACCGGCTGCATAGGATCTCCACAACGCTACATGCAGATCCGTCAGCTCCACTGCGGGCATCGCTCCGCAGGCGCCGCGATCGAGCTCATCGATGATATAACGCGCACCGCCGCCGCCAAACACGCCCTGCAGACTCGGGATCCTTGCCTCGCGAATCACCGTGATGGCGGGACCCGAAGGCAGTGTTTCCTCTTTGATATAGGTGATGGCCGGGATGCCCGCCGCGATCGCTATAATTGCCTGCGGGTCCAAACCCGCGCCAGTCGGGACCGGAGCGTTTTGCAAGATGATCTCCGCTCCGGGCAATCCGGAGGCGACTTGCTGAAAAAAAGCCCGATGCGCCGCAGCGTCCGATCCCAGTCCCACCGGCGCCATGATCATGAGATGCCGGATGCCATGCTTCATTGCGATGGAGCCGGCGGCGATTACCTCAGCCGCGGTCGTCGCGCTCGCCCCCCCGACCAGCGGCACCCTGCCGGCCGCCTCCACCGCCACCAGCGCGAGCAGTTGCTCGCGCTCGGGCAGTGAGAGGTGGCTGTATTCGCTCGCCACGCCTGGAAACACCAGCCCATGGGCCCCGGCATTGAGGGCGAAGCGGATCACGCGGCGTTGCGCGTCGAGATCGAGCGCATTGCGATCGGTAAAGAGCGTCGGAATGACCGGAAAGATTCCTTCGAGCATGATGGCCGGGAAGCTGGGCGCTGAGGGCCGCGCGCGCTCAGCGCTGCTTCGAGGGGGTGTTCGGCGCGGGGTTCGTCACTTCGTATATTGGACGCTGAAGGAGAACGTGCGCGGGGGGGCGAGCAGGGCGCGGACGGTATTGCCGCTGACATAGTAGCGCGTATCGCGGATATTGTCGACGCGCGCCGAGAGCGACCACTGCCGGGACAACGGGTAGCTGCCGCCTCCGCCCCAAATCGTATAGCCGGGCAGCGTTTCCGGGATGTTTTGGTAGGAGCCCAGCGCGCGGTTGGAGAGGTGGATCATCCCGAGATTGACGCTCAGGCCCTTCGCCGGGCCGGTTTTGAATTTATACATGCCGAACATCTTCGATCGCCGATTCGCGGGTCGTTGTCGTTCAGATTATTGTCGGTGAGAAAGGCCGACCAGCGAAACGTCCAGGCGGGATTGAAGCGGTGGGAGAACGTC
>JACQWL010000573.1 GCA_016209255.1 Verrucomicrobiota bacterium | reverse complement strand
GGCGCTCCCGTCGACATCTACGGCCCCGGCGTCCGTCTCTACCCTGGGGCCGACGGCGTCTACCTTGCCTTCATGTCCATGTTCCACCACTGGGGTGTGGTCGCCGGGGCCATGTTCCCGGAAACCGCCGATGTCCGGCTGGGTGTCAGTCGCGACGCGCGCCATTTCATGTCGCCGGGTGGGCGGAAGCCGTTTCTCAACCTCGGTCCGGCGGCGGCCTTCGATGCCAAGTTCCTGTGGCCCCTGCTCGGTGGTCCCATCCGGATGGGCGACGAACTCTGGATTTATTATTTCGGATCCAACATCGACCATTCGCAGCGCGTGGATGCCGCGGCCAAGGGTCCGTTGACGGCCATTTCCCGGGCCGTGATGCGCCTGGACGGCTTTGTTTCGGCGGACTTCGACTATGCCGGCGGCACCCTCATCACGCCGCCGCTGCGCTTTGCGGGTTCGCGACTGGAACTGAATCTTGATACCGGCGCCGGCGGGGTGGGGCGCGTCGAGATCCTCGATGAATTCGGCGGGCCGATCCCCGGCTTCACCCTGGCGGAGGCGGATCAGATCAATGGCAACAACGTGCGGACCCAGGTGGCCTGGCGCGGGCAGACGGATCTTTCCGCGCTTGCGGGCCGGACGGTGCGGCTGCACTTCAAAATGCGCAGCGCCAAACTCTATGCGTTTCAGTTCCGTTAGAATCCTTGGCGCGAACCGCGGACTAAAACGATGCCTGTGGCGACGAATGTCCGCTCGATCATGAAAGCCGAACGGTGCTGCGGCAGGCAACCCGCGCGCGGGCGCGTTGGCAGAGCGCGCGCAAGCGCGCTGGCCTACGCCCAACGGCTGGAAAACAGCGCCGTTGTAGCCCGCCGCATGAGCGGCGGGAATGCCGGCCGTCCCTGCGCTCACGCGCAGGGCTACGAAAGCCGTCGTTTCTTCCAGTCCGGAGCAAAACGCGTTATGCGGATGGGGCTGCACTGTTCCGGCTGAACCGACCACCTCCATGCTTGAAATCCCGAAACGCCTTTCTCTCCCGTCGCAAGTCGCGGCGGCGATCCGCAAGGGGATCGAGG
Source organism: Verrucomicrobiota bacterium (assembly GCA_016209255.1). Classification (GTDB taxonomy): domain Bacteria; phylum Verrucomicrobiota; class Verrucomicrobiia; order Opitutales; family Opitutaceae; genus ER46. The sequence continues at coordinate 2,892 of JACQWL010000573.1, read as the reverse complement.
AGAAGCTGTGGGAAAAGCACCTGCCGGGAGAACGCCGTTTGAGCGACATGCTGCAGGTGAGCCGGCCGACCGTGCGCGCGGCCCTGCATTTGCTGGAAAAGGAAGGCTTGATTCAGATTCAACCGGGCAAGCGCAATCGGGTGCCGACCAAGCGCGTTCGCCAGCGGGCGGGCACCTCCAAGCGCCTCCTCGGACTCATATTGCCGGAACCGCTGTCGGATGTCTCCCCGTGGACTTACCAGCACATCAGCGAAATGCGCGCCCGCCTGGCCGAGAGCGGCATCGCCACGGAAGTGGTCGTCTGCCAGCCGCAGGGCGGGCGTCTCTGGGTGCGAAAACTCGAAACGTTTTTGCGCGAAAATCACGTTTTCTGTCCGGTGCTGATCTCGGCGGGAGTGGAAGTGCAGCAATGGTTCGCCAAGCTCTCCCTGCCCACCTTGGTCCTGGGTTCGTGCCACCCCTCCGTCCGGCTACCGTCCTTCGATTTGGATCAACAGTCGGTCTCGCGGCACGCGGCCAATGTATTCATCGCCAAGGGACATCGCCGGCTGGCGCTGGTCGTGCCCGACTCGGGGGCGGCCGGCGATGTGGCGAGCGAGGAGGGTTTCAGCGCGGCCGCCGAGGCCAGCCGGCACGCTGGCGTTAACGCAGTCGTCGTCCGGCACGACGGCACGGCCCGAAGTGTGGCCGCGAAGCTGGACAACCTGTTCAACTCCGATCACGCCCCAACGGCGCTGTTCGTGGCGAAGCCGCAGCATGTTTTCATCGTGCTGATGTACCTGCTGACGCGGGGCATCAGCGTGCCGGATCACGTTTCCCTGATCGCCCGGGATCAGGATCACACCTTCGAGTCCGTCAGCCCGGCGATCGCGCACTACACGTTCGATGTGCACACCTACGTGCGGCGTCTTTCCCGTTTGATGCTGCAGATGGTGAATCAACGTTATCTGCCGCCGAGCCGGAGTCTGATCTTTCCGCGCTTCTTCGCCGGCGGCACGGTCAAGGACTTGGGTTGAAGGTTCGAGGCTGCGTGCGGTTGGATGCAGATGAGGCTTTTTCAGTCGCGATGGATGGGCGAAATCGTGGCATAAAGCCGCTGGGAAACAGCCACCGTTGTAGCCCGCCGCGTGAGCGGCGGGATGGCGGATGTCCCTGCGCTCACGCGCAGGGCTACAAGGAGCTTCGTTTCTTCTCGTCCGGACCAAAATATGTTTTGTGGTTGGGACTGCCTCGTCACCGCGTCGTCAACTCGCGAAAATCTGATCGAGCTTTTCTGCCACCTGCTTCAGCCGCTCGGCGGGTTCGACTCCCGCGGGACGATACGCGGGCTCCGCAATTCCCCAGCCGCGGTAACCGACCTCATCCAGCGCCTTCATGATCGCGGGCCAGTTGTTGTCGCCGGCCAGATACTCGACTTGGAAACCCTGCCGCAGGCCCTCCTCATTCATTTTCTTCCGGCTGAATTCCTTCACGTGGATTTTCGCGATCCGCGGGCCGAGCGTGCGGATCCACTGCTCCGGCCAGCCGAGATACATCAGGTTGCCGATGTCCAGATGAAACCCGACCGCCTTGCTTTGGAACTCGTCCACGTAGCGCGCCGCCTCCATCGGGCTGAGGAGAAAATTATTCCACACGTTCTCGATCGCCATCGTCACCCCGAGTTCCTCCGCCAGCGGAAGGCACGCGCGGATTCCGGCCCGGGTCCGCTCGTAATTCTGCGCATAGGTGATGCTCTCGTTGACCAGCCCGGGCACGACCAGAATGGAGGACGCGCCATAGCGTTTCGCATCGCGCAGCGCCTGCTGGATGCCATCGACGCCCGCTTTCTGCGCGGTCGGGTTCGGCTGCGCCAGCATGCGCGAATGCGTCCCGCAGGTAACACTCGGGATGCCCAGGCTGGTCGCGTCGCGCGCGCGCAGGACCTCGTCCTGATTGAGGTGGCTGCGCGGTTCGACGCCGTCCCAACCCGCCTGTTTCAGCATCTCGAACTGCTGCATGACGGGCAGTGCTTTCCCGGGAAAGGTGTTCAGCATGAGCGCCTTTTTCAGATCGCGTTTCCTCGGGGCGGCCGCCGACGCCGCGGCCGGAAGGGGGCGGGAGCTGAGCGCGGCGGCGAGCGCAAGCGTGGCGGTGCCGGTTTCCAGGAATCGTCGTCGCGTCAGTTGGGCGGGGTTCATGGGCACGAGGCTGATCGGCCGCGGGCAACTTTCAATCGATTTGAATGCCGGCGCGGCGCGCGCAGCCATGACCCAAGCCTTCAAAACGCCTCACGCGGAGAGCGCGGAGAACGCGGAGGGCGACGCCTCGGTCTCCGCGCCTCCGGGAGCTCCGCGTGGAAATCCGCCCCAAGCATTGAGACCAACGGGTTCGTCTTTTTTGGCGCGCAGTCAGCCGAACTGATCCTGCGCTCACGGGCCCGGCCACGATGGGCGGTTGAATCGCGGAATCCACGTTGAACTCGCCCGGCAGTTTCAAAATGTCAGAGTGCACTTTGATGAACCGCCTTCTCGTGCTGCTCTGCCTTCTCGATTTTCATCCGTCCTTATCCGTGTAATCCGTGGTTACGCACGGCCGAATCCAGCCTGACGCATCCGATGAGTCCCTTCCGCTTCAGTCATGCGTTCGTTCGGGAGATAAGCCGCTCGTTGGCGCGGTGCGAGCTGGAGCATCTCACGCGGCAGGCGATCGATCTCGAGCGGACCCGGCGGCAACACGCCGCCTACACGAAGGCGCTGGAATCGGCCGGGGTGAAGGTGAGCGTCCTGCCGGAGGCGCCGGACCTGCCGGACTCGAGCTTCGTCGAAGATCCCGTGCTGGTGCTGGACGAAATTGCGGTCATCTGCCGCCCCGCCCGGGCGAGTCGCGCCCCCGAGGCGGAGCTCATGGCCCGCG
>JACQWL010000061.1 GCA_016209255.1 Verrucomicrobiota bacterium | reverse complement strand
TTCGCGGTGAACCCGCGCAACTCGGACATCGCGCTGACTTGGGTGCAGTGCCTCCACGCGCAACGATTCTTCGCGCGGGCGGAACGGGCCGCGGAGCAGGCGCTCGCGCTGCTCGATCAGGCGATGAGCGGTCCGATTTTAATTAGCGCGAATCAAATCCTGCACGCCGAACCGTGGTGGAAACCGCTGCACGCCGAGCCGCGCTTCAAGGCCGCGCTCGCGAAGGCGGCGCCGCGGGACTGACGTGCGCGGCGCGCAACGCTCAACGTTTAACTCTTAACGCTCAAGTGATGAAACTGCGCATCGCCCACCGTAGGGCCGCCGCTTGCGGCGGGCCTTATCGCGCGGGTAAAAGCCACGGCGTCGCCTTGCCAAACCGGCCCTGCGCAAGCGCAGGCCCTACCGGGCGGCCACAGGGTGGAATACGCGCCGTTCCGGAGGGGCAGACCTTGAGCGTTGAGCGTTCAGAGTTAAGCGTTGAGCCCCGCGACGGCGGGGCACCCCGCGGCGCGGTCGGCGGCACTTACACGTGGATCGTGATCGCGGTCCGGCTCAACTCCACGAAATCGGCGTCCTTCGTCACCACGATGCGGGTTTCTTGGACCGCGACCGCCGTCAGTGCGTCGTCGGGCGTGCGGTTCCCCGCTGGCAGCGTAAAGACATGGACGGCATCGTGGCCGGCGGCGGCGAGTGCGTGCGCCAGCCGCCGTGGCAGTTGGGCATCCACCAGCAATTTCACACGGTCAGCGGCTCAACCCGTTGGACGCGGCTCAAGCGGGCGGCGTAGGCGTAAACTGCCCGCAAATCGTCCGCTTCGAGATCCGGGTAGTCGGCCAGCACCTGCTCGGCCGTCATGCCGCCGCTCAACAGTTCGAGGAGAAATTCGACCGGGTAACGCAACCCGCGCACGCACGGTTTGCCGTGGCAGAGTTGCGGATCGATGGTTATCCGCGCGAGCAGGTCGGGATTTGGCATGGCCCAAACGCTATCGGCCGATTCACGCGTGGCAAGCGCGCGGAACGGCCGGTGGACACCGGGAAAAAACGCTCAACGCAAAACCTTCAACGCCTAACGCCCAGGTGCCGAAATCTCACCACACCCTCCGGAGGGCACTGCCTTGAGCGTTGAGCGTTCAGAGTTAAGCGTTGAGCGTTTCGCGCCCCGCGGCGCGGTCTTCCTCAGCTACGCCCGCGAGGACACGGACGCGGCGCGCCGCATCGCCGACGCGCTCCGCGCCTTCGGGGTCGAGGTGTGGTTCGATCAAAACGAACTGCGCGGCGGCGATACGTGGGATACGAAGATTCGCACCCAGATCAAGACCTGCGCGCTGTTTGTGCCGCTCATCTCGCAGCGTACGGAGGAGCGGACCGAGGGCTATTTCCGCCGCGAATGGAAACTCGCCGTCGACCGCACGCAGGACATGGCCGGCCGCAAGGCGTTCATCGTGCCCGTTGTGATCGACGAGACGCCCGAGAGCGGCGCGGATGTGCCGGAGGAATTCATGCGCTACCAGTGGACGCGGCTCGCGAACGGCGAGCCCACGCCGGAGTTCGTGATGCAGGTGAAGCGGCTGCTCGAGGGGCCGAAGAAGGCGGCGGGAGTAGGGCGGGTCTCTGACCCGCCCTCGGAACTCTCATCCCGTGAAAAGGCGGGTCACAGACCCGCCCTACCGCAGACTTCACGTCTGCCGGTGCTGGTGGGTGTGATCGCCGCCCTCGCGATTGGCGCGGCGGTTTATTTCGCCCTGCGCCCGACCGCGAAGGAAACCGCCGCGGCAAAACCCGCCCAATCTCCTTCCGCCTTGACCCCACCTCCCGCTGCGGCGAAGCCGCCGCCGGATTTCGCGTCCGCGAAATCCCTCGCGGTGCTGCCGTTCACGAACATGAGCGAGGAGAAGGACAGCGGGTTCTTTTCCGACGGCGTGCACGAGGACATTCTCACCAACCTCGCGCTCATCCGCGAACTGCGCGTCGTCTCGCGCACGTCGGTCATGCAGTATCGGGCGACGACGAAGACCGTGCGCCAAATCGCACAGGAGCTGGGCGTGGCCTACATCCTCGAGGGCAGTGTGCGCCGCGCGGGCAACAAGGTACGCGTCTCGAGCCAGCTCATCCGCGCCGCGACCGACGAGCACGTCTGGGCGAAGAGCTACGACAAGGACCTGACCGACGTGTTTTCGATCCAGAGCGCGCTCGCGACCGAGATTGCCGGCGCGCTCCAGGCCGCGCTCTCGCCGCAGGAGAAACAACTGCTTGACCGCCGTCCCACGGAGAACCTCGCGGCCTACGATGCGTATGTGAAAGGGCGGCAGCTGCGGCAGGGCGGCACGGCGCCGATGCAGGTCGGGGCCGAACTGCAGTTCCGGCAGGCGGTGCAGCTCGATCCGCGATTTGCGTCGGCGTGGGCGGAGCTGGGCGCGCTTCATGCCTTTGCGTATTTCAGCGAATTCGATCAATCGGCCGAGCGGCTGGCGAACGCGAAGGCGGCGATCGATACGGCCGTGCGGCTCGCGCCCGACGCACCCGAGGTGATCGAAAAGCTGGGCGATTATCATTATTACGGGTTCCGCGACTACGCGCGCGCCGTCGAACAGTACCGGCGGCTCGCCGTGCTGCGGCCGAACGATGGCGTGGTTTACGGCTCGCTCGGCCTCATCCACCGCCGGCAGGGCCGTTGGCGGGAATCGCTGGAGGACTTGCGGCGCGCCGTGCAACTCGAGCCGCGCAGCCTGCGCTACGTGCGCTCGCTTTTCTCGACCGCGCAGGCGCTCTGCCTCTACGACGAGGCGACGGCGGCGCAGCGCCGGATGGTGGAGCTGACGGACAACGATTTGGCGGAGCAAGCGCTGCAGTGGATGATTCCGTTTCTGGCCCGCGGCTCGACCAAGGAAGGGCGGGACGGGATGGCGCAGTTGACGCCGGAGCGGCAACGCGAACCGCTGGCAGTTCATCTGCGCAAAATCTGGGCGCGGGTGACCGGCGACTTCGCGGGCTTTGTCGCGCTCGACCGGCAACTGCGCTACACGGAAGTATTCGGCGAAGCCCGGGGCGTGCAGGACGCAAACGCCGCGTTCGTGTTCGCCGCGCTCGGCCATGACGCCGAGGCGCGGACGCGGGCCGCCGAGGCGGTGACCGATCTCAAGACCCGGCTGGAAAAGCAGCCGACCAACGCGAGTTTCTGGGCCAGTCTGGGCGCCGCCGAGGTGCTGCTCGGCAACCGCGCGGAGGCGCTCCGTTGCGCGCAAAAGGCGATGGAGCTCGTCCCGGAATCCAAGGATGCGCTGGCGGGGCCGGCCTACAGTCTGAATCATGCGAGCTGTCTCGCCTGGCTCGGCGAAAAAGATCGCGCGCTCGCCGAACTCGCGCGGCTGCTGCGCACGCCGTTTGGCGAAAACGTCCACGGAGCGAAATTCGGCACGGCCTGGTTCCCGCTGCGCGGCGATCCGCGCTTCGAGGCGCTGGTCAACGACCCGAAGAACAACGCGCCGCTGTTCTGACGAACAGCGGGCCCGCCGGCGGGGCGGGGCAACGTTCAACGCCTAACTTTTAACGCTTAACGCTCAATGACGAAACCGCGCATCGCAGATTGGAGGACCGAAACTTGAGCGTTGAGGGTTCAGCCCCGACAAGTCGGGATTCAGACGTGAGCGCTTGCCCGCCTCTGGCGGGTTCCGCGCCCCGCGGCGCGATCTTTCTGAGCTACGCGCACGAGGACACCGATGCAGCACGCCGGATCGCGGAGGCGCTGCGCGCCGCCGGCATCGAGGTGTGGTTTGACCAGAGCGAGCTGTCCGTCTTCGCCATGCGGCTTCGGCGCGACAAGCGCGGCGGCGATGCGTGGGACGCGAAGATTCGAAAACAGATTCGCGACTGCGCTGTGTTCGTGCCGGTGATTTCGGCGAAATTGTTCGAAGCGCTATGGCGCAACGGTCAAACCGGCCAGGGTCGCGGCTTGGCGTTGATTCCGGTCGAACGAGAGAAACACCGTGGCGCCTCGGATCTGCGCCTGCGCGAGGTGCAGAATGTCGAGCGCGCGCGTGCCAGTCTGCGGAGTCACCCGGCGGGAAATCTGATTGGCGGTGTCGATCCAGCGCCACGCCTCCAACGGGCAATCCTCCAGCAACGCGCTGGCCACATCGCCCCGGAGCATCTGTGCAACCGCGGCCAGATCGGCGGGCTGCACCAGCCCTTTGTGCAGCAGGCGTCGCAAAGCGTTGTTCAGTTCATACGCGCCGAACGGGGTAAACGGCAGGCGAGGCGGCTTTTTCCAGGTGCGCGCGTGCGCCGCCGCGGCGGCGTGATTCGCATCGGGAATGTAGCACGACAACAGGAACGACGTGTCGGCGTATTCCATCAACGGCCGCCCTCGCGCTCCAACTCGTCAATGAGCGAAAGCGCGGTGAGGCGTTCGCCGAATTGCGCTTTCGCGCGGGTCGTGAGATCGGGCGCGGACCAGCGCTTCCCGCGTTTAGCCGCCGTGAAGGTGCCGATCACGCGACCCCGCCGCGTGATCTTCACGGGCGCCTTTTGGGCCGCGTCTTCCACCGCGGCAAAATCGTGGCGTAGTTGCCGGAGCGTGACGGTGTTCATGTTATACATGCTATGTTTCACTTGCTCCGGCTGTCAAGCCGCCCTCCGCGGGGAGGCCGATCCGGCGTGAGCGACTCCAACAACGCGGTCTTTCTGAGCCACGCCTCGCCCGCCGTCGCTACGCTTTGGCGCGGCAAGCAGGATGCGGACGCGGCCCTGCCGATGGTGGAGAGCGTCCTTGCCGCCGCGGGAAAATCCAACGTGGGCTGGCCGCTGACCGCGGCGCTGCTGCGGCTCGACCCGCTGTGGGACAAGCTGCGCGGCGTGCCGGAATTCCAGGCGCTGCTCAAGGAACCGGGGCCAGGTCAGGGCCAGAGGGCGGACGCCGGCGCTCAGAAGTCAGAACCGGATCGCGGAGGACGCAAATGAGGGCAGGGTGGAAAACGCTCGACGCTCAACCCACCGGAGGCGGGCAAGCTCGTAACGCGCAAGTGACCAAACTGCGCATCGCATTTCGGAGAGCAATCAACTCCCGGCTGTTGCGGATGAAGGAAACCGTGTTCAACGGCGAGCGCGGCGTAGCTTCGCTGCCGGAGTGCCTCCGGCTGCTGGTGGGCGAACTGAAGGGGTGAGCAAGGCGTTCGAGCAGCCGTAAC
>JACQWL010000582.1 GCA_016209255.1 Verrucomicrobiota bacterium | reverse complement strand
CCTATAACCCGGATGCCAGGACGGCTGCTGGGCCGCGGAAATCGGCGAACACTCTGTGGCTGCGCCAGCGAGAAGAGTGCGAAACATCCGGGTTAGCCGATCCGCAGCGTGGTTTTGAACGGAGTAAAACCGGTGAGGTAGACGCTCTGGCCGTCCCATTTCGGCAGGGCCCCGCGTATCTGCGTGTAGGTGTGCTCCGCGCGGCCGGGACCAAACTCGATCGTGTCGTCGCCAAGGACGTAGCGCCCCATGCCGGGTTTGAGCAGGAACGCATCCTTCACATCGGGCACGGCGTCGACGCCGTGGAGCTTCCCGCCGTGGCGAAACGCAAGTTCCACTGCGACCGGGACGTCGTCCGTGCCCGCGATCGAGATCGCGATTTGGAACCTGCCGCCGGACTCGGTGATTTCGACGACCGATTCGAAGGTCTGGATGTTGCTGCGGGCGCGGACGGCGCGGCTGTCGGTGGCGAGCGTGCCGTTGGGCGCCATCTTCACGTGTTCGCCAGTGGCGATTTGGTCCTTGGAAAGCGGCTGGAAGTAAGGGCCGTCGAGCTTTTGCCGCAGCACGTAGCGGCCATCGCGGACCTCCAGCGCGTCGCCGGAGAACTGGCCCTTGCCGAAGAACGCGCTGGCAAAGCGCACCGCCTCGAGCGCAGCCGAGCCCTTGCGAAAAGAGAACAGCGTCGTATTGCCGGCGAGGATGGTGCCGCTCGCCGGGCCGCGGCGGATGCGGGCGAGGTTGGAAAAGGCGAAGACTTTCGCGTAGTCGGTCGGGAGCGGTTCATCGGCCGGCAACGCCCGGAGCAGCCCGGGCTCGGTGAGGAATGACGACAACTCGCCCCCGAGTTGCGGCCGGGCGGTGCGCTCGATCTGGCGGGCCATCGCGGCGAAGCGCCCGTTGCCATCGTGCAGCGCGAGATACCGGTACGAAAAATAGTAGCGGGCCATGCTGCCGCGCTGATAGCGGTCCTGGCGCCGCGAGGCCTCGGTGACGACCTCGCCATCGGGATGCACGTAGTAGAGCGTCATCTCCAGGTTGCGGCGCACGGGCTCGAGCAACGTGGGACGATCCAGCAACCGCGCCACGGTGATCAACGCCCGGTCGACGATCGGCGAATACACCGTGGTGCTTTTCTCGGTGTACTGTCCGTCGGGATCCAGATCGACGGTCTCGGCCAGCCACTGGTCGACGCGCGCGACGTAGCGAGGATTCGGGAACAGCGAATTGGCCCACGCCAATGCGCTGCAAACGACCCAACGGTGATTCGGCGTATGGATGCCACCCGTGACGAGCGCGTCGCCACCTTTGACGATGAAGTTTCCAAGGTCGGTGGCGATGGCCGCGAGCACGGGCACGGAGCTGGCGCGAAGGAGCACGCAGGCGGGGCTCAGCACCTCGAGGATGAACGCTGCGTCGGGCGGCGAGTGGAAGTTGGTCGAGTAAAGATCGACCGTGCCGTCGTCGTGCTGGGCCGCGAGCAGGTAGCGCACCGCGAGGCGCAACGGCTCCACCAGCCCGGCCGACTGGAAATACTTCGAACCCGGAGCGCAGGCGGCGCACACCAGCGAGGAAAGAAAGCCGGCCGTCCCGCTGACCGTATGGATGCCGTATTCGTTGGGGATCCCACCGAGCCAGCGGTGGCTGGCGCGCCGCTCCTGGCGTGCGAGCTGGGATGGAATCGCGGCGTCATTGGCGCGGACCAGCTCGCGCAAAAGATCGTCGGTTGCAGCTAGGGCGGTTTCAGCGGCGCGGGTCCGACTCGCGCGAAGCGCGCCGACCACGACGGCGCTGGCGCCAAGGGTGAGGAAGTTGCGGCGTTTCATTCGCGATGAGTATGATACCCCGAAGCTCGCTTCGGTTTGGATTGGTTGGAGGTAGGCGCCTGCTTGCGGGCGATGAGAGAGGATGTTTGTTGGCGCGCCGAGCATCGCCTGCAAGCAGGCGCCTACCCTCGGATCAAATGCCGCGGGGCTTACTCCGGGGATGTTAATCTCGTATTTCGCGCCCCCCCGCGGTGACATCCCGGCTGCCCGCGCTAGCCGGCCGAGAAAACACCGGCGAGCGCGGGAAGAGTGCGGGTCAAAGATCGAACGACGCGCTCAGAATGAACCGGCGCGGCTCGATGATGCGGTAGGCATAGATCGAACCGTCGGGATTGGCGGCCACCGGTTGCAGCCGGCCGCCCTCGAAGGCGTTCCGCACATTCAACTGCACGTTGGTGCGGAGCTTGTCGTTGAAGAGACGGAAGCGATAGCCGGCTGAGAGATCGAAATAGTAGCGCGCCTTGTCGTAAATGGGCCGGTTCGGATCGAGTTCGAGGATGACGCCACGGAAGGAGCCCGGGAGCGTCGACGGCGCCGCGCCGAAGAAGCCGATCGATGCCTTGTCCTCCCACCGTACCGCTCCGCCCACGTTGAAGTTCTTGAGCCGGCCTTCCGTGAAGGAGTAGTTCGTGACCGTGTTCCAGCGATACTTGCGGACCTGCGTGCGGGGCTTGCCGACGTTGGCGACGCTGAAGAGATACGGCGAAATCAGACCGTTGTAGTACGCGGTCTCAGGCGTGTCGCCGCCGAGAACCGGAATCGTATTCCACCAGAGCCGGCCCTGGTCATCCTTGGCGGTCGTCCAGACGGGCATGCGCTCCTGCCAGTAGTTGAACTGTTCGGGTCCGATGGCGGCATCGATCGCAATCTGCTGGGCGCCCGTGAACTTGATCCGCCAGTTGCGGGTCGGGTTGTAGGTCATCTCGATCTCGTAACCTTTGGAGACGATGTCGGAGAGGCCGTTCGTCTGCGGCTGGCCGGGGCCGGCCGCAAGGAACACGCTCATCCAATCATCCGTCACGCCCATGATCCTGGCGACCGCGCTCGCGGATTGGGCCGCGGTGGGCGTGATGCCCTGGGCCGCGAACCGGCTGTTCGAGAGATTCAGCGCCCACGGATAGAAACCGTTGTTGTCGCGCACGCCGTTGTTCTCCGGCCGGCCTTCGAGGCGGAAGGTGCGGTTGCCGATCGTGCCGACTTCGCCCGCGCGGCTGCCGTTCTCGGCGACTTCATAGCGGTTGATTTTCACGTTCAGCTTGCCCTGAAGCGCCATGAAGTTGACGCCGTAGTCCTTGCCCTCGCCTTTGGCGTTCGGGATGACGCCCTTCAGATCCATGGCGTAGCGCACGACCTGCGGGTAAAAGCTGTCGGAACGGTTGTAGAACAGATTGAGCCAGCTCAACGGCTTGGCGACCACGCCATAGGTCTTGGTATCGCCGCGCTGGGACGCCTTCGTGGCCTCGCCCAAGGGGCCGGTGGCATCTTCCGTCCATGCGCCCCACGTGGCGTAGTTGGCGTAATTGACGAGGCCCGTGGCCGGATCGATGGCAGCGGCGGCCGACGTCCGGGTGCGCCGCTTATCGCGGCGCCAGCCCACCGTCGTGACGAGGCGGTCCTTCAGGAAGTAACTCTGTGCCGTGAGGCTGACTGTGCGGAGTTCCTCGCGGCCCCGGGCGGTCGACGGCCGGGCAAGGTTCTCGACGCGGGTCGACTCGTTGACCCACTGGCCGGTGAGGTTGTTGAACCACGTCAGGTTATAGCTGCCGTTGATATTGGCCAGCGTGGCCGGGCCGTAGTCGACATTTTGTCCCTGATTGTCGCCGATGTAATACCGTTGCGTGACCTGCGGCACCGCGACGCGGTTCGCCCGGTTGGTCCACGCATGATCGTCGGCGATCCACTGGCCGTAGGTGTAGGCCTCGGTGTCGTTGAGATTGCGCTCCAAGTGCGCGCCAAGCCGCTGCGTGCCGATCCAGGAAAGCCAGCGGGGGAGCTTTGATGGCGTGAACTGATACGCGAGATCGCCGTTCACCGTGTCCTTGGTGTCCGGATTACGGTTGGCAAACGGACCCACGGCTTCGACGAATGGCCGCAGGAAGTTCGGGTTGGCCCGGCCGTCGAGCAGCTTCGAGTTCACGTCCACGTAGATGACGCTATCGGTGTTATCGATGTAGCTGTAGCTCTCGCGGACGAATTCCTGGCGGAACCAGCCGGCGCGCGCCGCGATCAGATGGGAGGCGGAGTTGAGGAGAACCTGTTCGCCCTCCAGCCGAAACGTCTTGGCCGTATCCTCGCCATAATTCGCGGCCGTGTAGTTGATCGATGACCAGTCGTAGAGCGACTTGTCCGCGGTGGCGGGGGCGAAGAACAGCGGGAAGGGATTCGCCTTGCGGCGCATGATATCCGTGCCGGTCTGCAGGTAGCGCACGTTGCTGTTGTTCGTGTAGGGCGAAGGCGTGCCGCTGGTGATGGGATTGGCGGTGCGGTTCTGCGTGAAGAACGTGACGCCGCTCGGATCGATCCAGGCCGTCGTCTTGCCGTAACCGTTATTGCCGGCCATCAGGCCGGGAGGAAGCAGCGTGTTCTCATTGGCGACGGCATAGGGTCCGGACGACGTGCCGTTGGCGAGGGTCACCCGCTGCGTGGTCGGATCCCACGTCGGGCGGCCGGACGCATTCCACTCGAAGGTGGTGTCGCGCGGCGTGAGCGAGTTTGGCCGGCGGTAGAAGTTGTCGTAGCGCTCGAACGAGGCATTGAGCGTGGTATTGCGGAACGGCCGGGCCTGCACCGCGCCGAAGAAGCGGGTGATTTCTTCCTCGGCGGGTTTGCGCGTGAACCCCTTCGACTCGGCCACCGTGGAAAAGCGGAAGGCGAGTTTGTCCTTAATCACCGGGCGGCTCAGATCGAGGCTCGCACGATGGCCACCTTCGCTGTCCACGCGGGCGGTCACGCTGGAAAGCGACCGGGTCAGGTTGGCCTTCGACTGCACGAGATTCACCGTGCCGGCGGCGGCACCGAGTCCGAAGAGATTGGAGTTCGGGCCGCGGGAAATTTCGACGGAGTCGATGTTGTAGGTGTCCATCGGAATCCGGCTGTTGCTCGAAAAATT
>JACQWL010000603.1 GCA_016209255.1 Verrucomicrobiota bacterium | reverse complement strand
CTGCTCTCCGAGGCCGCTGTGCTCGCCTTCGACTACGGCTATTCGCTCGATTACCCCAACATGCTCTGCATCTGGGAGGCGCAGTTTGGCGACTTCGCCAACGGCGCGCAGGTGGTCATTGACCAGTTCCTCGCCGCCGGCGAATCGAAGTGGCACCGCACCAGCGGCATCGTGCTGCTCCTCCCGCATGGCTACGAGGGCCAGGGCCCGGAGCACTCCTCCGCACGCCTCGAACGCTTCCTGCAGCTCTGCGCCGAGGACAACATCCAGGTGGCCAACATCACCACGCCGGCGAATTTCTTCCACGCGCTCCGCCGGCAGGTGAAGCGCGACGTCCAAAAACCACTCATCGTCATGTCGCCCAAGTCGCTCCTGCGCCACCCGGCCGCCGTCTCGCGCCTCGACGAGTTCACCCACGGCGTTTTCCAGGAGATCCTTGACGACCCCACTGGGGAAAACGCCAACCTCCAAACGCCAAACTCCAAACCCGGCCGTCTCATCCTCTGCTCCGGCAAAGTTTATTACGACCTCGCCGATTACCGCACGAAGCACCAGCCCGCCGACACTGCCATCGTCCGGCTCGAGCAGCTCTATCCGCTCCACCGCAAACGGCTCGCTGAAATCGCCCGGAAATACGCCGGGACCAGGCTCGTCTGGGCCCAGGAGGAATCCGAGAACATGGGCGCCTGGAGTTGGATCGCGCCGCAACTCGAGGAGCTCTTCGGCCGCAAGCCGCTCTACGCCGGCCGCGACGCCTCGGCGTCCCCCGCCGTCGGCTCGCTCGCCCTCCACAAACTCGAGCTCGCCGCGTTGCTCAAAGACGCCTTCAACCTTTGAAAACTAGAACGCTAATCTTCGCTGATTCTCGCTAATCCGAATCAGCGCATATCAGCGAAGATTAGCGTTCCAAAAAAAGATCCACTCCATGGCCTCAATCGAAGTCAAAATTCCCCCGATGGGCGAATCCATCTCCTCCGGTATCCTCGCCAAATGGCATGTCGCCGATGGCGAGCTGGTGAAAAAAGATCAACCGCTGTTCGAACTGGAAACCGACAAGATCACCTCCGAAGGCACGGCCGAGACCGCCGGTCGCATTGCCCTCAAGGCCGCCGTGGGCGACGAGGTGAAGATCGGCCAGGTTGTCGCGACAATCGATTCAGTGGTCGGAAGTCAGGAATCAGAAGTCAGTCCGCCGCCAGCCGGATCTCCTCCGACCTCCGACCTCCGACCGCCGACCTCTGACCTACGACCTCCGACCTCTGACCCCCGGCCTCTGGTCTCGGCCGAAGCCTCCCCCGCGGTCCGCCGTATCGCCGCCGAAACCGGCGTGGATCCCGCCGTAGTCGCCGGCAGCGGCAAGGCCGGCCGCGTCACCAAGGGCGACATGCTGGCCGCGGGGGCAGCCAAACCCGTGGCGACGAGCGCCAGCGAGTCGAAACCCGCCGCCACCACCGATTCGCAATCCGCGATCCGCAATCCGCAATTGCCCACCACCCCCGGCCCTCGCCAGACCCGTCGCAAAATGTCCCCCCTGCGCCAGAAAATCGCGCAGCGTCTCGTTGCGGCGCAGCACGAGGCCGCGATGCTCACGACGTTCAACGAGGCCGACATGTCCGCCGTGATCGCGCTGCGCACGAAATACCAGGACGACTTCGTCAAGAAGCACGGGCTCAAGCTCGGCTTCATGTCGTTTTTCGCCAAGGCGGCCGTGCACGCGCTGCGGGAAGTGCCCGCGGTCAACGCCCAGCTCGACGGCGACAGCATCGTCGAGAATCACTACTACGACATTGGCGTCGCCGTCTCCACCGAAAAAGGCCTGATGGTCCCGGTGATTCGCGATTGCGACACGCTCGGCATGGCCGACATCGAGAAGGCGATCGCCGACGTCGCCAAACGGGCCCGCGAAAGCAAGATCACGCTCGCGGATCTCGAGGGCGGGGTCTTTACGATCACGAACGGCGGCATCTTCGGCTCGATGCTTTCCACTCCCATCATCAACCCGCCGCAAAGCGCCATCCTCGGCCTCCACGCCATCAACGAGCGCCCCATCGCGCTCAACGGCCAGGTCGCCATCCGCCCGATGATGTATCTCGCGCTCAGCTACGATCACCGGCTCGTCGACGGCAAGGAAGCCGTCACCTTCCTCATGAAAGTGAAGCAGGTCATCGAGGATCCCGCGCGGTTGGTAATCGGGATTTGAGCCTCGTGCTCTTGCTCGTAATCGTGCTCTTACTCGATCCGAAGAGCCCGAATCCGAGCACGAGCACGATTAAGATTACGAGCACGATTCAATCTCAATGCCCTCCTTCGACCTCATCGTCATCGGCGCCGGTCCCGGCGGCTACGTGTGTGCGTTTCGCGCCGCCCAGCTCGGCCTCAAGGTCGCGCTGGTGGAAAAACGCCCCACCCTCGGCGGCACGTGCCTTAACGTCGGCTGCATTCCCAGCAAGGCGCTGCTCCATTCGAGCGAACACGTGGTCTGGGCGAGACACCACGCCGCGGAACACGGCCTCAAGCTCGGCGCCGTCGAACTCGATTTCGCCGCGTTCATGCGGCGCAAGGACGACGTGGTGAACAAACTCGTCGGCGGCGTCGCCCAGCTCGCCAAGGCCCGCAAGGTCACTGTCATCACCGGAACCGCCTCCTTCGTCTCGGCCAACACCATCGAAGTAGGTCAGGTCTCAGACCTGACCCACTCCAGACCACAGCAGTTCAGCGCAAGCAACATCGTCATCGCCACCGGCTCGGCGCCGGTCGAGCTGCCGTTCATGAAATTCGACGGCCAGACCGTCGTCTCGAGCGATCACGCCATCGGCTTCGACGCCGTGCCGAAAAAACTCGTGGTCGTCGGTGGTGGCGCCATCGGACTCGAACTCGGCTCGGTCTGGTCGCGGCTGGGCAGTGACGTCACGGTCGTCGAATTCCTGCCCAAGATCGTGGCGAACTACGACGAGGACATCGTCCGCAATTTCACCCGCCTCCTCCAAAAGCAGGGCCTCAAAATCGAAGTCGGCGCCAAGGTGACTGGTTTTGTACGGGCGTCGCTTGACGACGCCCGTCCTTCGTCCGCGGGCGCCGACAAGCGGCGCCCCTACGGCATGCTCACCGTCGAACGTGACGGCAAACCCCTGGAATTCGCGGCGGACAAGGTCCTCGTCTCCGTCGGCCGCCGTCCCTTCACCGACGCGCTCGCCCTCGAGCAAGCCGGAGTGCAGCTCGACGACAGGAAGCGCATCAAGGTCGACGATCACCTCCGCACCAACGTCGCCGGCGTCTGGGCCATCGGCGACGTCGTCGCCGGCCCGATGCTCGCGCACAAGGCCGAGGAAGACGGCGTGGCCGTCGCCGAGTGGATCGCCGGCAAGGCTGGTCATATCAACTGGGACCTCGTTCCTGCGATCGTCTACACCAGCCCGGAGGTTGCCTCCGTCGGCCTGGGCGAGGATGCCGCGAAGGCCGCCGGCCGTGCGATCAACGTCGGCCGGTTCAACTTTGCCGCCAACGGCCGGGCGATCGCCGCGGCGACGACCGACGGCTACGCGAAGATTATCGCGGATGCGAAGACCGACAGAATTCTCGGCGCGCAAATCCTCGGCCATAATGCGGGCGAATTGATCAGCGAGGTCGTCACGCACATGGAATACGGCGGCAGCGCCGAGGATCTGGGCCGCACGATCCACGCGCATCCGACGATGAGCGAAGCCGTGAAGGAAGCCGGCCTCGCCGTCAGCAAGAGCGCGATTCACGCCCTGTAACCTGATCGGGCGTCTCGCCCGCAGCTTCAGCCCGACTTCTGCGCGGACGCCACGCGGCGCCAGCGCGTTTCTTGGCTCAGAACCGCACCGTGTTGGTCAGCAGGATTTGGAGCGGCGGGTCAAAGCGGACGCGGGCGATCGAGCCGTCGGGTTGATGCCGGACCGCGGTCACGCGATCGCTGCGCCAGTTCTGGAGATTCCGGACGTTGAG
The DNA here is from genome assembly GCA_016209255.1 of Verrucomicrobiota bacterium. Lineage (GTDB taxonomy): Bacteria > Verrucomicrobiota > Verrucomicrobiia > Opitutales > Opitutaceae > ER46. The sequence continues at coordinate 3,968 of JACQWL010000603.1, read as the reverse complement.
CTGGGCGGTCCAATCCCGGTTGCCCAGGATCCGCCGCCGGTAGCCAAGCGTCAAATCGTAGCTCATCTCCGCCTCGAAGCCGCGCGATTCGATGTCATTCGTGTCGGTGATGGTCCCGGCAAACTGGGTCTGGGAGCTGCCATCCACGGCCATCCGGTAGTTGTAGGCGACCTTCAGCGCGTCCGTCAGGTGCGGCGCGATGCCGGCCCGCGCCGCTCGCAACCGGCCGAAATTGGGATACAGGTCGGTGTTGTAGGCGTCGAAGGGAATGTCGGTCTTGAAGAAATCGCGTGCGCGGTCGGGCGTGCCCAGGCCGCGCACGCGCGACGTGCCATCCGGGTTGCGGCGCGCATCGCCCGTGCTCGTATCGCCCCCGCCGCCATCGGTGGCGCCGGTGAAATTGCCGAGGATGCCGCCGACCTCCGTGCTGGTCGTATACGGGAAAAGCTCCTCGATCCCGGTCACGCTCAGATCGCCCATGAACTCCCGGGTGACAACTTGAATGGAAGAACCGAGATTCTTGATGTCCTGGCGCAGGCGTCCTCCCGCCAGCGTCTGCGACGCATAATAGCCCTGGTCGCTATTTTCCTGCACGAGGAACGGCGAGAGTTCGACCGCCGGTTCCGGGGGATTTCTTTTTTCATCGGTCACGGCCTGGGCCATCGCGAGCGGCGCCACGCCGAGCAGGACGATGGGGGCGAGGAGCGTCGAATTCGGGGAGTGGGTTTTCATGGCTTCGGGGCGTTGACCGACATGGCACGACAAAGGCGCGTGCGCCGGGCAGGGGAAAACGGCCGCATGGATGCAGGCGGGAGGACGTGCTTCGGACGACGACTGACCGAACGATCACGGGCGCGAGGTCACCCGTGGCCGGGTGTTGGGATTCGTGGGTCTGCCGGCCCGTTGCTCAATCTTTGCAGGCTGATGATTTTGTCAGAGAAGAACGGCCGGCGCGCAGGCGACAATGCGGAGCCGCCACACCGCATACTATGGGGCGCGGGGAACGGGTGCAAGGCTCGTGAGGCGATTCAACGGAAACTGGATTTTCAGCGGGAGGGTCTAAGAGGATAGCGGCGTCTCCCGCTCGAAGTAGCGCGAAATATCCGCCTCAAAGATCGGCCCGGATCGCAATCCGGAAGCTGGTCAACCCGCCCCATGTGCCCGTGCCCAGACCCCGCGAGATGAAATAATCCTTATTCAAGATATTGTTCACATTCAGATTAATGCTCACAGCCCGATTCATCAGCTTCGTGCGGTAAGCCGCCATCAGGTTGCCGAGGAAATAGCCCGGACTCCAGACCTCTTCGTTCACGCCGTCGCGATTGAAGTCGAAGTTGGCCCGATACGTCTTGGCGCGATACTGAAAGCCACCCCCAAACGTGAATCCTTTCAACACGCCTTCATCGAAGCGGTAGTTGGTGACCAGATTGGACGTTGTCTTGGTGAAGCCGGGCAGCGGCGTGCCGTCGGGCACGGTGAGCAGGAAGGCGTCAGTCTCGGGCGTCGGTTTGCTTTGCTCCTTCGCTCGCGCCTGGTAGGAGCGCAGCGCCGGATATCGGTTCGAGGTGGCCAGTTCGTTCGAGGCGATATTCCAAATCAGCCGCCAGTTTTTCGTGACATTGGCGATGGTCTCAAACTCCAGACCGCTCGACTTGGTCTGCTGCCAGTCACCTCCGGATTGATTGATGTCGGTGAAGATTGCCGCCAGCTCGTTCCTCGCCGCGGTCGGTATGCCAGGCGAGGCCGCCTGGTTCAGGACATTGGTGATGTAATAGGTCCAGTTGGATTCGATCCGGCCCTCCAGGAACGACCAGCGCAGTCCATACTCGTAACCGTCGCCGCCGGCGACGCCTCGAAGGGTGCCGGGGATGAGCTGCGCGCCGCCGAACCCCGCCGACAAGCCCACGCTCTCCGCATAATTGACGTACGCGCTGACGAACTTGGCCACGTGAAACACGCCGCCGTAGTTGATCGAATTCTTGTAGATCTTCACCGGCGACACCACGGTCTCGGGAACTTTATATTCGAGGCCGGTGAAGTGGTTGTAGAGCGCCCGGCTCAGGGTTCTTTGGATAAACGCGTCCCGTCGCCAGCCAATCAAGGTGTTGATGCGATTCTTGAAATACGATCCCGACACCCCGAATCCGACCGAGGGAGTTTCGAACTTGCGATCGCTCAGCCGGCCGGTGGCGCCATCGCTCGGGCTGTCGAATATCATCTTTGAGGTTCCCGCCACCAGATTGTTCCCGGTAAAACGCGCGCCGTCGCCGTCCTTCAGGTAGTAGCGGCGGTAGAAGCGATTATTGTTCAGCGTCGTGTTGTTGGCCACGTACGCCGCGAGCGTGTTCGCATTGATCAGGGAGCCGTTGAAAAGCGGACTGGCCGGATCCACAAACTCGGAAGTCCGATAAAACCTCCGGTCGGGAATGTCGTCCTGAAGACTGCCCGTGGCCATGATCTTCTGGGTGGTGACGGGCAGTTTCAGATCATAAACCACGGTCAGACGGGCATCGTGAATCATCTCCACATGTTCCAGATCCGTGACATAGTATTCCGTAAATTTCTGCCCCAGATTTGGATTCGTTGCGCCGCCGGGCAGGGTTGGGTTCGTGTCCAGGTAGATCCCGGCGCTGGAGGAGCCGGCATTGGATCGGGTGTGTCGGAAGATTTTGTAGCGCGCCGCAGCCGCCTGGATGTTCAGGTTTTCTCCGACCTTCTGGGCGACGCTGATATTGAACGATTCGGCGTCGATGTTGTGATGCGCGTTGGGTCCCCAGTAATTGGCCTCGCGCGGGAGCAGGCTTGTATCGAGGACGATGGCGTTGGTGCCGGACGAACGCCGCTGGCCGACCACGTTAAACGTCTGCCCCGTCGCCGCAAACAGCGTCCTTCCCCCCGTGGTCGCGGTGTAGGCCGTCGTCGCCCCCGTTCGCTGGGTGGTATCAAAAGCATCCGCCAGGATGCCGTCCGCAACGGTCCGGCGAGTCACGGTCTTCTCCCCATTCGCATTGATGAAGGTGTCTCGAAACGGCCGGTAGGTGACGACTCCGTAGGCGCCTTTGAAATTTCGCTTCGTGTGATTTACGAATCCCCCCTCATCCTGGTAGGCGAGGTCGAAGCGAACCGCGACCTTGTCGTGCAGCCGCCGGTTGACGTCGACCTCGATGCGATGGAGATCGTAAGAGCCAAAGAGCAGGTTGACCTTCTGGAAATCCCGGAACTGCCCCTGTTTCGTCAGCATGTTCATCGTCCCACCGGCGGTTCCCTCACCGAACAGGAATGAATTCGGACCGCGCAGGATTTCGACCCGCTCAAGGCTGTAGGCATCGAGGGCGCCCAAGGTCTTCAGATTGTTCCGCAGTTGTACGTTCGACACGATGCCGCGAAAAACATGTTGCGGGGTCGTCGCCGTCGTATCGTCACCCGGCTGGCCCGTCACCGCATAGGCCAGCAGTTCGCTGGGCGTGGTGATATTGAGATCGTCCATCAGCTCCCGATTCATGACCGAGATCGAATTGGGCGTATCCTTGAGGCGCTCCAAGGTCCGGGAGCCCGTCACCGCGTGGGTGGAGAGGTAGCCCTCATCCTTGTCAGTGCGCACCTCGAAAACGGGAAGCGTGGTCGGTTCCTCCGTTTGGGTGCCGGTTTGAGGCTTGGCGGACGCGCCCGCACCGGCGGTGGCCTGAGCCCACAACGACGGCGCGAAGAGCAGGCTGGTGATGATGGCATGCGAAAGCGCAAAGGCGCTTCGGCGTCGGGGTGGGTTCGCAAGATGCATGGTCTGGATCGGTTTGGAGGTTGGGCTATGCTGGTACAAATTCGAAAGCGGCGGGCTTCAAGGCCTCGGAAATGTCCTGTGAAATCTCATTCGTCGGCCTTCCTTCGTGGGACTAGCGGAAGTTTAAGAGTTAGCGGCGAGTTTTCGAGGCTTACATGATACAGCCCAGTTGCAATCGAGGGTCGAGGGT
>JACQWL010000082.1 GCA_016209255.1 Verrucomicrobiota bacterium | reverse complement strand
TTCCCTCACAGGAGCATTGAATCATGAGCAAAAAACCCACAACCCGACGGTCAAAGCCGAAATTGGACCCTGGCCTCCTGCTCGCACACAAGGCCTACGAGGCCGCGATCAACTCGAACAACACCGACCTTGTCATGGCCATGTACGACAAGGATGCGTCGCAGCTGCCGCCGGACGCACCCGCAACCGTCGGCTGGGACGAGCTGAAAGCCGCTGTGGCCGGCTACTTCGCGGGCTACAAGACTCGCTGGACGAAGGTGGTGCTGCGGAATTACGTCGCCGGCGACTATGGCTTCGACGAGGGGCACGACACGGCGGTCGACATTCCGATCGTCGACGGGAAGCCCAGCGGGAAGCCCATTCATTATGACTGCAAGGGGATCCTGATCTACAAGCGGCAGAAGAACGGCGAGTGGAGGGTGTTTCGCGACATCTGGAACAACAACAAACCGCCGACCTAAGCCGTATCCATGCAGTCGGCTCGAGGTGGAACGCGATCCGCCGGAGGCGGACAAGCCCCTGTGCGTCCTCCGGCGCATCCGGGGCGCGTTTTTCCTACGGACGCGGCCAGACGGCGCCCGGAGGTCGCCTTCCACCTTTTGGTGCTCGTCGGTTCACTCTCAAAGTGAAGGTCGACTGCATGGATACGGCTAACGTAACTGAGCGGCAACGCGGCGCCGGCGGGCCGCGTTCCGACTCACGCCGGCCCGGTGTTGCCGTGGTGCATCCCGCACGGCGCCCTCGAGGGGAGCGGTCATTTATCTCCGGACTGTCTGGCAATAACAGGCGCGCATTTTCCCGGCGGGCTGTTTTGATTTGCCGCGATCCGCTCCCGGCGCGGTCCGGCGATTTTTCGCCGGCAACGCGGGTGGGCGGAGCAACTTGTTTCCTCCCATGCGTACTTCCCGCTTGCTTGCCGCCGCGACGCTGGGCGTCGCGATCGCCTCGTCCGCCCCCGCCGCCGACACCGCCGAGGCTGCGGCCCGGCTGGCACTCGACACGGGGAAACCCGGGCCGGCGATCAACCGCAATATCCACGGCCACTTCACCGAACATCTCGGGCGCTGTATTTACGAAGGCATCTGGGTGGGGGAGGACTCGCCGATCCCGAACACCCGCGGCATCCGCAGCGATGTCGTCGCAGCCCTGAAAAAGATCGACGCCCCGCAGGTGCGCTGGCCGGGCGGCTGCTTCGCCGACGAGTATCACTGGCGCGACGGCATCGGCCCGCGCGCCTCGCGGCCGGCGATGATCAACACGCATTGGGGCGGCGTCGTGGAGAACAACCACTTCGGCACGCATGAGTTCCTCGACTTCTGCGAGCAGGTCGGCACGGAGCCCTACATCTGCCTCAATGTCGGCAGCGGCACCGTGCAGGAGGCGATGGAGTGGGTCGAATACATGACCTCCGACGCCGATTCGCCGATGGCCAACCTCCGCCGCAGGAACGGCCGCGACAAGCCGTGGAAGGTGCCCTACCTGGCGATCGGCAACGAGAGCTGGGGCTGCGGCGGCAACATGACCCCGCAGTTCTATGCCGACAATTACCGCCGCTATAACACCTTCGTCAAAAACTACGACCGCGCGAATCCCATCAGCCGCATCGCGTGCGGTGCGAACGGCGAAAACTACGACTGGACCGACGTCCTGATGAAGAACGGCGGCCGGATGAACGGGCTCGCGCTGCACTATTACACGCTGCCGACCGGCAGCTGGCGGGGAAGCAAGGGCAGCGCGACCCAGTTCGGCGAGGACCAGTATTTCTCGACCCTGCGCAACACGTGGAAAATGGAGGAGCTGATCACGAAGCATTCCGCCATCATGGACAAGTACGACGCCCAGAAGCGCGTCGGCCTGGTCGTCGACGAATGGGGCATCTGGACCGATGTCGAGCCCGGCACCAACCCCGGGTTCCTTTACCAGCAAAACACCCTGCGCGACGCGATCCTCGCCGCGATCAACCTGCACATCTTCCACGCCCATGCCGATCGCGTGACGATGGCGAACATCGCCCAGATGATCAACGTGCTCCAGGCGATGATCCTCACCGACAAGGAGAAGATCCTGCTCACCCCGACCTATCACGTGTTCGAGATGTTCAAGGTGCACCAGGGCGCCACCTCGCTGCCCTGCCAGCTCACGACGCCCGACTACGTTTTCGGGGGAAACAAGATTCCCGCCGTAAGTGTCTCGGCCTCGCGCGATGCCGCGGGCCGCATCCACCTCTCGTTTTCCAACGCGGACCCGAAGCGCGGGATCCGGGTGGAGGGCAAGCTGACCGGTGTCGGCGCCCGGGCCGTGTCCGGCCGGGTCCTGACCGCCCCAGCGATGAATACCCACAACACCTTCGCGGCGCCCGACTCAGTGAAGCCCGCGACGTTCAACGGTGCGTCGCTCGCGGGCGACACGCTCACCGTCGCGCTCCCGGCAATGTCGGTCGTCGTGCTCGAGTTCTAGACCGTGTTTATGGACTAGGTTTCTCCCTGTCATTCTGAGACAACTCACGAAGGCGCAACGCCTTCGCTGCTTCGCGACAATGACCGCTCTTCGAGATGTCATTGGCAGCGCAGCTTCCCGGTCGTCCGCCGGGACGTTGGCGGTCCGGGCCGCGACCGCGTGTTCGCCGGCCGTGATTACACGCTCCGAAAACGCGCGCTCGAGCCCGAGCATGTTGCGCCGGGCGGCTTCCGCCCCGCGTTCCAGAGAAAAGCCACCGCCAGCGCGCTGGCGAACGCGCATGCCGCCCAGAAGCGCACGGCAAACTGCCAGCCATAATCCTGCGCGATGTGACCGGTCAGCTTGTCGCCGGCGGCCGCACCCATGTAGCCCATGAAGTTCACGAAGCCCGCCGCCGCCGCCGCCGTGCCGCGTCGCGCCAGATCGACCGGCAGCGTGCCGACGAGCAGCACCTGCGGACCGAAAATGCAGAAGCCGATGAGAAACAAAATGACGGTCGACGCGCCCAGGCCCCAGTGGAGCACGTGATCGTACGCGAGCCCGAGCAGCCCGAGCGCGATCAGCAGCCCGCAAATCACGGGGACGCGCCGGCCGCCGCAAAACCGATCCGTCGCCCAGCCGGACAAATACGCGCCGGCGATGCCGCCGAAGGGCAGCACCGCGTATTTGAAGGCGGCGACGCTCACGCTGTCGTTCCGCACTTCCTTGAGATGCGTCACCCCCCAGTCCGTGAAACCGTAGCGGCACGCGTCGAGCAAACACAGCGCGAGCGCGACGAGCCACAGCGCGGGGTTCGAGAGCGTGACCGCGATGCTTTCGCGCCACGACTTCACGGGCGGCGCCAACGCCGGCGTCGCGGCCGGGCCACTGCCGGCCCGGTCGGCCGCACCCGGCGTGTCCTCGAGAAAGACCAGCAGGTGGACCGCGCTGGCGGCCACGAGGAGCGCGGGAACGTACAGCGCGCCGCGCCAGCCGAATTTTTCCGCCGCCCAGCCAGCCACGACAAACGTAAGCGCCCCGCAGAGCTGGTAGCCAGTGCCGATAATCCCGATGGCGCGTCCGCGTTGCAGCGCCGGAAACCAATTCGCCACCGCGCGCATCGTGGGCGGCCAGCCGAGGGCCTGCACGTAGCCGTTGCACGCCCAGACAAACGTGAGGAAATAGAGCGCCGTGCTCCAGCCAAAGACCACATTGAGCGCGGCCGAGGCGAGCAGGCCGACGGCGAGCAGTTTGCGGGGCGACCCGAATTCCGCCAGCTGGCCGTTGACGAACTGGCCGGCCCCATACGCGAGCTTGAGCACCATCAGCACCGTGCCGAGCTGCGACTTCGTGTAGCCAAACTCCGCCTGGATGCCGGGCAGCGCGACGCCGAGATTGTTGCGGCAAAAATAGAACGATCCGTACGTCAGCCACAGCACCCACAAGGCCGTGCATTGACCCGGAGAAAAACGATCCTCCGGTTGGGAGCTTGGCAGGGCTTTCAAGATCCGGGGCGAAAAGGTCGACGCAAGGCGGGCTTAGCCGTAACGATGCAGTCGACCGTAGCCGCCGACGTAAGGAGGCGGAACGTGAGGTGAACCGGCAACGACTGCCTCGTTACCCGCCCCGGCGGGCAAGCCTCGGCAGCTACTCATGTTTTCCGGGTTCGATTGCATGGACCCGGCTCAGGCCTTCACCGGGCTGACCGCCACGTACGGCTCCTCGTGCAGTTCCGGCGCGCGCCTGGCGGTCAGGAACTGCCACCACAGGCGGGCGTTGGCGAACAGCACGATCCCAACCAGCAGGAGAAAGATTCCCGTCACCGCCGCATCGACCCGGTTGTTCAGCAACTGCGCCTTCCACATGGCGAGTTCCGCCGGTGTGCCGCCGGCGACAATCCTGGCCTGGAGCCCGCGCGCGAGGTCGAGAAAGCCAAGCGGCGCCGGGCTGAAGATTTTCATCAACCCGGCCGTCGTCGTCACCGCCAGCAGCCAC
>JACQWL010000579.1 GCA_016209255.1 Verrucomicrobiota bacterium | reverse complement strand
GCCGTGTTTCCCGCCATTCCGTACTGCATCGACTTGATCGGCGGCCCGCGGCTCGAGACCCATGAGGCGGTGATGAAGGCGTTTAGGCCGAAGGCGTAGGAGCCTGCTCAAAACAACGGCGCGTGGTTCTTCGGATCGTTGAGCAGCGCCTCGAACCGCGGGTCGCCGCGCAGCGGGGCGTAGCGGGGGTCGTGTTTCATCACGTGAACTGTCGTTAAAGTCGAAAAATTCAGGCCGCCTGCAGAACTGAAGTAGGGAATCCGCAACAGCCGGGCATAGTTCGCAATCGCGGCATCCTTGTCGCCGGTCCAAGCCTCGACGAATGCGAGTGCCGCCCGGTATCTGGCACCTTGAACTGCGTCGCGCGACTCTGGCAGCAATTCCATCGCCTTGCGCGCACACCGGAGGGCGTCGTCTTTGTGGCCGAGCAGCGCCTCCATTTGGCCTAAGATCGCCCACGAGCTGTGACTGTTCGGCTCGCGCTCCACGGCAGACCTGAGCGTCACCGGATAATTTTCGAGCCGGGCGCGAGCCGTCGCTACGTCGCCCTGCGTCGCGAGACCGACAGCCATTGCCAATGCTCCAGTCACACCAGGATAGTGCTCGATGCGATCGAGACGCACAACCTCGGCGACGTCGCCATGCAACAGCGCCCAGCGTTTCCGAAGAGCGATTCCTCGATCCGAGTTTGCCTGATGTGCGGGCAGGCGGACGACGAAATCCTCCATCTCTCGTGTCGCACCCGTCGCCAGGAAGGAGAGGTAGGCCAGCTCGAAATTTGTATCCAGATCGTCAGGCAGCCGTTCGACAATCCGTCGCTGCTGAGCCTGCGTCTCGTCAAAACGTCGCCCCGCCGCCAGCAGACTTGCGAGGTCAAACGCAGTCCTCAAATTGCCCGGGTCGAGCTGCACCGCCATGCGGAAGCTACCGAGCGACTCGGTCCATCTGCCCTGCCGGCGCTCGATGAGCGATTTCTCCTGCGGCGAAAGGGCGAGTTTCAATTCGCCCGCGATGGCCTGCGCGAGCTCGGACTGGATTGAAAAGATGTCGCTGAGGTCGCGATCGTACTTGTTCGCCCACACGTGCTCGTCGGTGCGCGCGTCGATGAGCTGGGCGGTGACGCGGACCTTGCCGCCCGCGCGGCGCACGCTGCCTTCCAGCACGTAGGCGACGCCCAACTCCTGCCCGATCTGGCGGAGGGTTTTTTTCGTGCCGCGATACTGCTCGGCCGTCGTGCGTGAAGTGACGCGCAACTCGCGGATGTTGGAGAGGTCGGTTAGGATGTCCTCGTGCATGCCGTCGGCAAAGAAGGCGCTGGCCTCCTTGTCGTCGCTCATGTTGGTGAAGGGGAGGACGGCGATGGATTTCGCGGACGCGAAATCCAGAGGCGGCTTCGCCGCGGCGGAATTTTCCGAGGTGGGCGGTGCGCTCCGTCGCGCCGCCATCTCGTTCCTGCGGTTGAAAAAAACTCCGGCGACCACCAGCAGCAACCCTCCGACGACCGCGACCCCCATAGCCCATGGCCGCGCGCGGAGCGCACGGCCCACCACCGGCGGGTCGGCCGAGACATGCCGCGCGGCGAGGGCGGCCTGGCGCGGCGCCGGCGCGACCAGGCGTTTCACCTGCTCGATGAGCTGCGGCGTCGGCAACGCATCGGGCAGCCGCATCCACTGCACTTCGCGAAATCGGTCCGGCACGAGCGCATGCGCCTCGGTCGTGTCGTCGATCACAATCGGCAGGATAAACGGTGTGCCCCGGATCATCAGATGCGTGCGTTCCTCCGCCAGTTCCCACTCGAGGCGAAAGTAGCCTTCGGCCCGCCCTTGCGTGTTCGCTGAGACAACCGGCAGAAACAGCGCGCACTCCTTTATCTGCCTCCGAATTTTCGCGTCCCACGCCTCGCCGCCGCGCAGTTCATTCTGGTCAAACCAGACTTCGACACCCTGGCTGCGCAACGCCTCGGCAATCCGTTGCGCGGTCGCGGTGTCCTCGCGGGCGTAACTGATAAAAACGGCCTTGGTGGCGTCAGTCATGGTTGGCTGGAATATGGAGTGGGGTATTCCGACATCGATGCTGCGCCCCGGCTCGGGCTTTGACGAGAGTAAATCCATCCTCGAAATGCTCGCGGGCGCACCTTCCGATTGGCGGTGCGACTGTGGGAGGGGCTTCATGCCCCGACGCAGGACATGCGCCAACCAGTCGGGGCGTAAAGCCCCTCCCACAGCTGGTTCTGCAACGGATCTTGAGCCAAATGTGTCGACAACCGACAGGTCCGCCCAGAACTCGCGCATCACCGGGTGCAGTTCATCACAACCCGACTTGCGCGAAGGCGAATTCTGCACCTTCTTGCGCGCTCTCCGCTGCCATGACCACTTACGTTTACGAAACCATCCCCCGGAAAGCCGGCGCCGAGCCGCGCCGCTTCGAGATCAAGCAGGCAATGACAGAAGCCCCGCTCACCCGGCATCCCGAGACCGGCGAGCCCGTCCGGCGCGTGATTGCCGGCGGTTACGGCATCATCGCGCAAAAGGCCGCGCCCCCGCCTGCTCCCTGCGGCGCCCAGTGCGCGTGCTACGGCCAGAGCTAGGTTTTTGCCCCGCAAAAACCTTGTAAATTTTCCGCCGGCCGCGGCGGAAAATTCACAGCTCGGTGTATTTTTCGGAGCGCCCGCGCGCTTTTTCGACCGGGTATTTTTTCGCGTTCGCCGCCATCTTCGCCTCGATGGCCGCGGCCACATCGAGACCGGTGATATTCGCGAACTCGAGCGCGTAGATGACCACATCCGCCAGCTCATCGGCGATCCGGCCGCGCTTCACCCCGTCGGTGGCGATGGCGCGCGACTCCTCGGGCGTGGCCCACAAAAAATGCTCCATCAGCTCGCCGGTCTCGGCCGCCAACGCCATGCTGAGGTTCTTCGGCGAGTGAAACTGCTCCCAGTCGCGCTCACGCACGAACGCGAGCACGCGGTTTTTCAGCTCTGAAATCGTCGTCGCGGAATCGGAAAGTGCAGCCATGCCGGGATGATGCGGCCGGAACAGCGCCACGCAATCTTCACCGGCACAAAAAACAGGCTTGGCACGCGGCCGGCCATGTGCAGGGTATCCTCTTCTGATCTAATGACCGCGTCCATTCCGCATCACGTCCGCCGCGCCGGCTCCCGCTTTACGCAGGGCTGCCAGCAGCGTTGTGCCGTGATGCGTTCGGTCGTCGCGTCCGTTTGGAATAAAAAAACCGGCGCGGGCTTCCAGAACTAACCATCCGTTTAACGGAACGCGTTTAGCCCTCTGAGCCCGGCGGTCACCAAACCACCGAGGAACGCTTCCGTTTCTTTTCCTCTCATGCATACGATCATCCGCCCCCTCGTCTCCCGCAGCCAGCCAAAGGCCACGGTCTCCGCGCCCGTCGAAGCCTTCCGCCAGCCCGTCTACGACTGTCAGGAACACCGTGCGGCGATGAAACTCGTCGTCTATGTGCCGGGCGTGAATTCCTCTGGCGTGGAAATCGAGGGCGAGGGCTCCGATCTTACGATCACCGCCCGCAAGCCTCACGTCGTGCGCGTAAACTGGCACGCCCTTAACCTCGAGAACGCGCAACGCGATTACCAGTTGCGCCTCCGCCTGGGCTCGGGCTACGACTTCGCCGCCATGCGCGCCGAGATCTCCCACGGCGTGCTGACGGTGACGTTGCCAAAGCGCACGGAAGCGGCGGCGCCGGCGCGGTTGCGGCGCGTGGCGTGATTCCCGGGTGCGGTTTTCCACCAACCCCGTCCGAGAATCAGAAAAAAAGGCCGCGCCCTCGGGCGCGGCCTCGTGCTGAGAATTAAAGACGGGCGCGTCAGGTCGCCTTGGCGGCCTCCGCCCCGCCAAGATGCACCGTCTTGTAGCCGCCGAGCGCCTTGAAATAGAGCAACAGCAGAAGGTAAATCGCGGCCATGATCGCCGGGATGAACGAGTCCGCCACCAGCGTCCGGCGGTCACCCGTCTGGTCCGCGGCGTGCACCGCTTTTTGTTTCTCGTCGCCCTTGCCGGCAGTGACGGCATCCTTAGCGGCGGCGAGCTTCTTGCCATCGATGGCTGAAACTTCCTTGAAGATCAGCCAGCCTTTTGAATCGGGCACCTTGTATTCGGCATAGGCCGCCGGATTCTTCTCCGCCAGCGCCTCACTGGCAAAGCGATCCTTCGCATAACCCAGCCCCGGCGACCCCACCAAACCCGCCGAGATCATGCCAAGTCCACCCATGATGGAGATGGCGACCGCACCCGTGCGCGGAAACCGGTCGGAGGTCACGGCGAGCATCGTCGGCCAGAAAAACGTCTTGCCCACGGCGTAGACGCCCAGCGCCAGCAACGCGCCGCCAAACGACGTGATGCCGCTGGTCAGGTTGAGGCCCACGCACGCGAGGATGGCGCAGACCAGCAGGATGCCGACGGGCGAAAGGCCGATCCGTTTTTCGATGAAGTTGGCGCAAAAGCGCAGCGCGAACATCGTCGTCGAGGTGAACACAAACAGGATCTTGCCCTGCTCGGACGTAAGGATGTTGCCGGTGATGTTCTGAATCCAGCCGTCGGTGCCGAGCTCGACCGCGCCCACCAGCGCGTGCACCCCAAAGAGCACCACCAACAGCCACGATCCAATGGCCCAGCCGCTGAGTCCGCTGAAGAAGAGCCACACGCCGATTCCAATGGCGATCGCCACATAACCCCACGCCGAACCGGTAAAGAAGGCCGCACCCGTCAGACCGCCGAGCATCGGCCCGAGTGCGTCGCGGGAAAACAACCACACAAACAGCGCGATCATCGTCGCACCCATCATGCCGACATCCTTGAGCATTTCGCCCAGCTTGAGCCCCTGCACGGAGGCTTCGGATTTCGGCATATGCTGCCCGAGGAACATCACCCCGTAGATCACTGTCGGGATGAGATAAAGCGACAGCTGCCATTTCCACGGCAGTTGCAGCTTGTCATCCAACCACCAGCCGAGCACGCCGCCAATGATCAGACCGGCGGGCCAGCTTGCGTGCAGCAGGTTGAGGAAGTGGGTGCGGTTGTGCGGGTAGAGCGTCGCGACCAGCGGATTGGCCACCGCCTCGAGTGTGCCGTTGGCATAGGCGAAAAGGAACATGCCCCAGTAAAGGCTGTTGTACGCGCCCGCCCCGGTCGCCGTGAACGTCACGATCGCGGACAGCACGTGCAGCGCGAACGCCAGCATCACCAACTTGCCGTAGCCGATCTTGTCGCAGATGACGCCGCCGATGATGATGCCGAAACAGAAGCCCGAGAAGCCGGCGCCACCGATCGCACCCAGTTGCACGCCGGTGAAGCCGAACTCCTTGCCCCAGTTGTCGAAGATGCCGCCGCGCAGGGCAAACCCCACACCGGCGGCCAGGATGGCCATGAACCCCGCCCACAAAAGCCGCTTGGCGTTCGGGGCGATGGCTTCGTTGCTGACGTTTTCGTTACTCATGGATTTGAATTTGAATCAACGTGGTTATGGAGTGAGCAAAAATCATCCCGCCGCCCGGCAGGACTGGCCGGGTGCGCGAACGCGGCCAGCAGAATCGGGGTAACCGGGGTTTCGTTGCATGGGGCAGGGAGGAAACTTCGGCGAAGTTGAAGGGCGCGCCCGTACTCTGCAAGGGCGCAGTTTACAAAAGATTGGCGTGACCGGCGCGCGCCACGTTTCCACCAAATCCGCGGCGCGCCGTGCCGATGTTCACGGGTGTTACCCGACCGCGAACCGCCCCGTAAATCTCCCGCAAAAAAATCCCGCCCGAGTCGGATCGCTCGTTTTTTTGCGAAACGCACGGCACAAACTCGCGAGCCAACGGTCGTAATCCGCCAGACCTGCCATGCACTCCCCATACCCATTCCCGTTCGCAAAACCTGCTCCCGTTTCCGATCCACCCACGAACATGCGCCTCGTCGAACGCGAGGACGTACTCTGGGACCGCCCGGTGTTCAAAGCCCCGCCGCTCAAGCTCCACCCCAGGCTCTTCGACGCGGCATTGTTCGCCGAGGAGTTCCGACGAATCGGTTTGGGCGAGCGCTGAGGCGCTGACGGCGCCCAGAGTCTCTGGTTTTGGATTCGTAAGCTGCAGGCAGCCCGCTTGCCCGTTCGACGAGTCTGTTCGGCACGCTTTCCGGGCGCCGAGCCGGTCGAGGTGCGGGCGCGGTTTGAACGCGAGCAAGCTCCGAACACGGCGACCATGCCTGGGCGTGGTGTTTGTCCAAGAAGTGGGATGCGCCCATAAGAAATAGCCGCAAAGAACGCGCTCGCCGCGGGAGTCAAAATATTCATTGTGACCGCCGTATGACGAGATCACATGCCCGCCTCTGAGTCGCCGGCAACTCCAGCCCCCGCGCCCGCCCCAGGCAACGAGACGGCACGCGGTCGTGAGCATCCGATTGAAACCCGGACGCGGATCGAGCTCGTGAAAATGGGCTTCAACGAGCTGGCGAGCGCCACGTACGCGTCGGGCGCCACCGCCATCGCGTTCGCGCTCGCGCTCAGCATGGAGTTGTCCTCGCCGTTGCTCTGGGGGTGGCTGGTGGCAATGGTGGCCGTCAGTGGATACCGTTTGTGGCTCGCCGCCGCGTTTAAGCGCGCCGAGCCTGGCGCAGAGGAGTCTTCCGCCTGGGGGTTGCGCTACGTGGTGGCAACCACGCTGTCCGGCGCCGGTTGGGGCGCGTCCATCTGGCTTTTCCCAACACTCCAACGGGGTGGCGGCATGGGAATCGTGCATGTGTTGGTGCTCGCGGGGCTCGCCGCCGGTTCCGCGCGGCTTCTCCTCCCCATGCGCAAAGGCAGCCTCGCGTACCTTGTCGCGATGATGGGACCGCTGGCCGCGCGTTTTCTGGCCAACGGCGATTTTGTCGGGGCCACGATCGGCGCGTGCGTGGTGCTGTTTATCGTCTACATGGCCTCCGCTTCCCTGCACAACCACCGCACGCTCTCCAACGCGCTCGTGATGCGGTTTGAACGCGAGGCGATGGCGGCGGAGCTCCAGGCGGAAAACGCACGCCGCGATTCGCGCGAGTCCGAGCTGCGCGAGGCCCGTGAACGCGCGGAATCCGCCAGCCGCGCGAAGGACGAATTCCTTGCCACCATCAGCCACGAAATCCGCACCCCGATGAATGGCGTTCTCGGCATGCTGCGCGTCGTCCGCGACACCGAACTCACCGCCGAGCAACACCGCTACCTCAAGACGGCGGCGGATTCCGCCGAGTCGCTGCTCCTGCTGCTCAACGACGTCCTCGATTTCTCCAAGATTGAAGCCGGCCGGCTCGAACTGGAGCACGCGCCTTTCCCGCCCGCGGCCGCGGCCCGCAGCGTCAGCGACATGATGCTCGCCCGCGCCCGCGACAAGGGCCTGCAATTCGACCTCAAGCTCGGCGACAACCTCCCCGGGGCAATCGTCGGCGACCCCACCCGGCTCCGGCAGATCCTCCTCAACCTGATCTCCAATGCGATCAAGTTCACCGACCGCGGTCGCGTCGAGCTTAACGTCGCGTGCAACGAGCGCACCGCCTCGCGCGCCGTGCTGCAATTCTCCGTGATCGACACGGGCATCGGCATCAACTCCGCCGCCTTGGATCGCCTGTTCAAACCGTTCACCCAAGCCGACGCCTCCATGAGCCGTCGCTATGGCGGCACCGGCCTGGGCCTCGCGATTTCGATGCGACTCGCCCGGGCGATGGGCGGCGCAATCCAAGTGCAGAGCGCGGTCAATCAGGGTTCGACCTTCCGCCTTGTCCTGCCGTGCCAGCTCCCCGACGTGCACACCGCGCCGCTGCCCGTGGAAACACCACGTTTCGTCACACCCTCGCTGTCCGGACGCGTGCTCGTCGTCGAGGACGATTCCGTCAACCAGCAGGTCATCGACCTGTTTCTCAAAAAAATGCGCATCACGCCGACGTTTGTGCCCGACGGCGAGGCGGCCATCGAGACGGCCACGTCCACCACGTTCGACTTGGTGCTGATGGACTGCCAGCTTCCGGGCATCGACGGGCTCGAGGCCACGCGCCGCATCCGCCAGAAGCTCGCCGGGCGGCCGCTGAAAATCATCGCGCTTACCGCCAACGCCAACACGAACATGCGCGAGGCGTGTCTGGCTGCTGGCATGGACGATTTTTTGAGCAAGCCGGTCCGATTCGAACTGCTCGCCACCGTGCTGCAGCGCCACCTGCCCGCCGCGTAGGAGAGGCGCAGGCTTTCCGGTCCGCGATTGACCGTTCCCACGGGCTGGAAAGCCCGTGCCTCCTCACTCCGGAATCAGCCACTCCACCCGGCCGCCACCCCCGGCCGCTTGAGCCAGCGCCCCGGCCAGGTATCCCAGCACCGCCCGCGCCTCGCGCTCGATCTGCCACGGCGGGTTGATGACGACGAGTCCGCAGCCCCGCATTTTCAGCCCCGCCATTTCCCCGGCGATCGCCAGCTCCGCCACCAGTGTCGGTGGCGGCCGGAGCGCAATCGCGGCCGCAAAGAACGCGTTCACCCGCGCGCGCTCGGTCAACGGGTACCACACCACAAACACGCCGCTCGGAAACCGCCGCAAGGCCTCCCCGAGCGCCACGGCAATCTGCGCAAACTCGCCCTGCGCCTCGAACGGCGGGTCGATCAACACCAGCGCCCGCCGCTCGCGCGGCGGCAGCAGCGCCCGGAGCGCCACATAGCCATCCATCTCATCGATCGATACTCGTGGGACCGAACCCGTTTCGGCCCGAAGCGTCGCGCACTCCGTCGGGTGTTTCTCGCACATCGCCAGCCGATCCTGCGGCCGCGCCAGCCGCCGCGCGAACCACGGCGAGCCCGGATAGAACCGGCCGGCCTCCTCAAGATTTCCCTTCTGCCGATCGAACTCCCGCGTCAGGCCCACATACTCGGCGACCACCTCTGGCACGGCCGCGCCGGTCCACAGCCGCCCGATTCCATCCGGCCATTCCGGTTTTCGCGCCCGCGAATCGCCGGCCGCCGCCGCCGCCAGATCGTAGCTGCCGCGCCCGGCATGGGTATCGAGGTAGAGAAAGCCCTGGTCCTTTTTCTGCATCGCGTGGACCAGCCGCACGAGCAGGGCATGCTTCATCACGTCGGCAAAGTTGCCGGCGTGAAAACGATGGCGGTAATTCATCGAAGTGAAGGGGAAGGTGTGCGAGTGAAGGTGAGAGTGAGAGTGAGAGTGAGAGTGAGAG
>JACQWL010000571.1 GCA_016209255.1 Verrucomicrobiota bacterium | reverse complement strand
GCCTGACGGTGCCGTGGCGCTGCGCGGCGCCGTTCTCCAGGTGACCGGGCGTCCCGCCTCGTCGACTTCCCCGTTGGTGGCGACGAGCGCTTCCCACACCGGTTTCCGCGCCTCGGCCCAATCGAACCACGGCCTGCCGATATTGGATTCCATTGCTTTTGCCTTCGCGCCGTTGATCCGGATGTTCCAATTGCGGATCGGCCTGAGGTTGAGTTCGAGCTCATACCCTTCCGACTCCGCGTCCACCATGATGAAATAATTGGGCCGCCCGGCGACGCGGAAACCGCGCCGGTTGCCGTCCGTGATGTTGATCGTCGGCGCGGTGGGATCGAGCTCCTGCACCCGGGTGTCGATGTTGAAGAAAATGTCGCGCAGGATGTTGACGTCGTTCGAGGCCCGCTGCGGGCCGATCGAATTTTCGTATTTGTTCAGCCGCAGCGTTATCTTATCGTTCCACAAATCCAGCCGGATGCCATAATCGCGGCCTTTGCCGCCCGCACCTGGGATCTCCCCGCCGAATGGATCGTACCGGCCGATGTTCAGGTCGAAGGTGGTCGAGCGGTTGTGGAACAGCGTGAGCCAGCGCAGGGGGCGCGCGACGATGCCGATGTTGCGGTTGATGCCGGACTGCGTGGTGCCGTAGGGCGCGAATTCGGCGTCCCACAGGACCGGGAAGAGCCCGGAAAAGTCCCGCAATTGCGAAGCCGAGTCGAGCGTGGCCGATTTCGCGCGGTCCTTGCGATAGCCATACGTCAGTACGAGCCGGTTGCGCCGTTCGCTATCGGGCAGGAAAAAGCCCTGCCAGGCCAGGATTCCGGTCGATACCTTGTTCCGGCTGCCACTGGCGACCTGGCCCGCGGCGAGGCGCTTGCCGTCCGCCGCGACATACGGCGTATCGGCGAGGTAGAGCGTAAACGGCCGACCGTTCGCGTCGGTCATCGTCCAATCGCCGGTCATCGAGCCATGCGCGCGGGTGTAATCGTAGGGCTCGCTGATATAATGCCGAAATTGGGGAACGCGCGTGCTGTTCGTGGCCCAGTTGCGCGTGGTCTTGGCGGCGAGCGTCAGCCCGGGAATGACGGGGTCGTCCAGGATCTTCCGGTTGAAATTCTGCTGGCCGAGCGACTCCGATTCCGAGCCGGTGTAAAGTCCGGAGAAGCGATGCCGTCCGAGCCATTTCCCCCAACGCCCGCGGTTCGCCAGCTTCCGGCCGGCGTCCAGCTCGTACGAAAGCATCGCGCGCCAGTCGTCGCGCTCGTCGAAGTCGAGGTCGTTGCCGGCCGTGCCTTGGAAGTAATACTGGCCGAAATACGGGTTTGGCGTGGTCGTGCCGGGGATGAACTGATTGGGGTCCACATTGAGCCGGAAATTGCTGCTTCCCGCCTGGCCGCCCGCATTGATCCGGTGGTTGTAGGCGTCCTCCCGGTTGTAGGCCAGCTCCAGGAAAAGATTTTCCGCGAGCCTCTGCTCGATGATGGCAGTCTTGGTGTAGGCGCCGAGCACAGTCGTGCGGCTCGTCCCCACGAGGTTCACATCGAAGGGAAAGATGCCCGGGTCGAGCAGCGTGATGTCGAGCTCGGCGTCGAACGTCGGGTCCACCCCCGGCAGCGACGCCGGGTTGCGAACCGTGACGGAATTGCGCCAGTTCCGGATCGGCACCACGCCGTCCTGAATCACGACGGGTGCGTTCGCGGCCTGGGCGAAGATGCGGTTGTTCCCAATCCCCGCGAGGCTGGTGTTGTTGTAGACGGGTTTGGCCACGGTATAGCCGGTGCCGGCGATTTGGTCCGCATGCAGCCAGGGCGTCACGAAGTCCGTCGGCACGATGCGCCCGGCCCGGTTCCAATTCCGGTGATCCCGCTCGCCCTGGAGAATGAGGGTGGTGTTCTTGAAGGGCGTGAACGTAAGCGCACCGTAGAGCCGCTCGTCGCGATCGAGGTTGGGCCGCTTGAAGGTGTACTCGCGCTTCGACATGCCCATGAAGCGGAGGGCGAGCATTTGCGGCTTGACCACCACGTTGGCGTCGAAGGTCCCCCGCCTCGAATGCTCGGAGTCGTATTGCAGCTCGAAGCCGTAGCGGTTGCGGTTCACGAGCGCGCGCGCCGGCGTCGCGTCGAAGATTCCGGCGGGACTGCCGAGCCCGAATAGGATGGCGTTGGGTCCGCTCGCGATCGTGGTGCGCTCGATATTGAAGTTGTCCGTCGGATTCCGGACCTGGAAAAAATTGCGGGAGAGCGTGCCGGAGCCGATGCCGCGGATCCGTCCGCCGCCCGCCGGATTGGAAACCTGGTTGCCCGGCGTCGCGGGCATGTAATCGGTGTGGTTTTCGGAGTTGGCGGTATAAACCAGCGCCTGGTCCACGCTGGTGAGCGCAAGATCGCTCATGAAATCCTTCGTGAGCGTCTCAATCTGGTTGGGCACGTCCTTGAAATCCGTGCGCAGCCGGCTGCCGGCGAGCGTCTCGGTCGCGACCCAGCCGACATCGGAGGATGCCGAGATGACAAAGGGCGAAAGCTCGACCGGGGGTTCGGCGGTCACGCTGCTGGGTTTGGTGTTACCGGCCGGGGTGGTCGACGCCGGTGGGGGCACGGCTTGCGCGAACGCGAGGGAGGTGAACACGAATAGCGCCGCGAGGCGCAGGATCAGGGTGCGCACGGATTTCATGGGGTTTTCGTTGGTTGACTGACAACTGCGGGGGCTGAATGGAAACTGGATTCTGTCCGGAAATTGCGGCGGTTCATGACTAAAATGGTTTCTCGTATGGCCGGGGTGGGGGCGCCGCAGCCCCATGGTTCGACTACGTGCTTTAGAACGTCCCCTTCACGCCGAACGCCCATTGCACGCCATACGAGTTCGTCGAGCTGCGTTTGGCATAGTCGGGCGTTTCCGAACCGTAGCGCGACAGATTGTAGTGCTGGTTGAATACATTCCGGCCGTTGACGAACAGCGAGTGCCGCTTCCACACCTGATACGTGAGGTTCACGTCCAGGGTGGTGCGCGCATCCCGATATTGAAACGCATCGGGCCCCAGCACCGGTTGCGCCGCCCCCTTCTGTTCGCCCCGATGATGCCACTTCAGCATCAACGTGACCGGGTTTTTCGTGAACGTGGCGCCCCAGTTCATGACTTCGGGGATAAAGCTGCTGAACGAAGCGGTCCGGCTGCCCTCCAGTTTCAGCTTCGTGGCGTTCGCGAAAGCGGAGAAAAATCGGCCCCACTTGCCGAGCGACGCGAGCGACTGGCGAAGGTTCAACTCCATCCCGGTGACGCGCGCATCGCCGGAGTTGAAGGTGGTGCTTACGTTCCATCCCACGTAGCGCGAATCCAGTCCGAAATCGTCCACATCCTCGGCCGTCGCGAGCGTGACCGCATTGCCGAAGAAGTTGGCTATTTCCTTGCGAAAAACCCCCGCGCTGATCAGCCCGCCATTATCGGTGTAATACTCCGCCGACAGATCGTAATTCTGCGCCGTCCACGGCTTCAACTGCGGGTTCCGTATCGTGATGGTGCCGCGAATGACCGAGGGATCCGCTATCTCGTCGTCGATGTCGTTTTCGGTAATGGTCGTATTCGGGATCAAATTATTGAAATTGGGCGGGCCGTAGGTCCGGGCGTATGCCGCGCGAACCAGCAGTTTCTCCGTGGCGTTGAACGTCAGGTGGAGGCTGGGATAGTAGCCGTCGTCGGAACGATTCACGCGGTTTCCGAGCGCCGTGCGGGTCAATCGCAGTTCCTCCATCGAGCCGGCGGCGCCGGCCTCGGGCTTGCGAATCCGCTGGCCCAGGGCATTGCGGGCGAACGCTCCTGATGCCGTCCGGACCCACACGGCGGCCGGATCGAAGAGCGGACCGGCGGCCTTGTCGTGCACCTTTTCGTAGCGCACGCCCGTGAGGACCGTCAGCCGGTTGCGGAAAAGCCGCGCTTCGGTCTGGGCGTAGAGCGCCTTGGTGATCTCCTTGAAGTGCTCCGTGCCCGTGATTCTGGTTTGCTCCTGCGTGACTTGCTGGGCGGCCGTCTGCGTGAACAGATTGGGATTCTGGCCCCAGGCTGTCACCGCGTTGTTGGATGAGACCCAGGGAATGTTATCGAAGCCGAAATAGTTCGGCCGGTTTTTATAGATCTGGGCCAGGAAGGGCGCCGGCGTCGGGTCGGCGGGATTCGGCGGATTATAGGTGAAGACCCGGGTCATTCTCCGGTGATCGCGATCCTGCGCCTTGTAGGAGCCGCCGACCTGGAAGGCAGTGGGAATCTCGAATAGTTTCAGTCTTCGTTTCACGTTCAGCTCTCCGCCGAACGTATCATCCCGGTGATCGCGATAGGCGCCGGCAGTCGCGGTGTTCAGCCGGAAGTTGCGGATATCCAAAATGTCGATCTCGCGATTGCTGGCGTCGAAAACCCGGATCGTCCCGGGTCGCTCCGGACGAATGTCATCAAAATTCACCCGGACGCCGGCAGGATTCAGCAATGCGATTTGGAGCGAGTGGAAGCTTCCCTTTTCGTAAAACCGAAGCCAGGTCTTCGACGTGGAGGCATTGGCGCCCGCGACAATCCGCCAGTCGCCATTTTCAAAACGGTAGCGGAGGTTGGTGCCGAGAGTCCGGGCGTCGATGTGCAGAAAGTTTCCGGCGAATGTGACGGTGCCGCGTCCCGTCGCGCTGTGCGAGTAGTCTTCGCCAAACGTCAAGCGCGTGCCCGTGGCGGGCGTGGGGGCGGGGTTCGTGCCGACGTTGGCCGCCCGGCTGACGTTGCCATTCACATCCTGGTAATACGTCGCCTGCAGGCCGAGCGAGAGGACGGAATTGGGCGTGACCCGCCAGTCAGCCTTCACGCCCGCCGAATTGCGGTAATACCATTTGGGCGCATCGATGATGTTGTGGGATTGTAGAAACGGTCGGGCCGGCGTCGCGCCCGTGTTCGCGGCCGTGGCGTTCCAGTTCATCGACGAAATGTTCTGTTCGTTCCACGCCTTCGACGACAGGGCGGTCAAGACGATGCCGAAGTTCCTGCCGATCGGGAGCGTGTAATCGAAATCGAAACCCGGGTTCACGCGGCGCTCGTAGGTGTCGAACGGAAACGGTTGCTTCTCGATCTGCATGCCGTCGCTGCTGGCCGACCCGAACACGCGGTAGTTGAACTGCGCCTTGCTGCGCTCGAATGCGCTCTTGCTGACCATGTTCACCGAGCCGGAGATGCCGCTGGCGGGGTTGGCCGGCGTCGGCACCTTTGTCACCTCGATCCGCGACACATTGTTGATCGAGACCTGCATGAAATCGAACTGACGCGTGGTGGCGTTGCGCGAGGCGTTCGCGAGTTGCGCGCCATCGCTCGTCACGGCGGTCATATTGGGATCAAACCCGCGGACCGACACCGCCAGCGGCATGACGTCGGAATAATCGACGCTGATCCCGGGCAGGAACTTCATGAACTCGGCGACGTTGCCTTCGGTGACATCGCCGAATGCATCGGTCGCGACGACGTTCTTGATGTTCGAGGCATACCGCTGCTCGTTCGTCGCGAGCGCCTCGCCCTCCGTCAGCCGCGACGACGCGGCGACGAACGGGTCGAGTTTGACGACATCACTTGCGCCGTACAGCGCGCGGTTGGTCAGCTCGACATTCCGCTCGACCATTTGTCCGGCCGGCACCGTCAGTGGGATCTGCTGTGCGTCCAGTCCCGTATAGAACACCTCGAGGATCGCGGGGCCGGCCGGCACGTTCCCCAGCCGGTAACTCCCGGACTCATCGGTAAACGTGGTGAGATCGGTTCCTTTGATCGTGATCCGCGCGTTGTTGAGGTATTGACCCGTGGCGACATTTTGGACGCGACCGCCGATTGTTCCCGTCGCCTGGCTGGACCGACCGGAAGGGGGGTTGGTCGTTTGCGTTTGGCCCTGGAATGGGCCGCAGACGGCAAGGACGAGCGCGAGCGAGGCGCAATGCCATCGGCGCGCAGAGCAGGCGGGGGATTGATCGCACATGTTCATGCTTGGGGTGGGGCTGAGGTTGTTTTTACGGCAAGGAAACCGGATTTTCATGGGGTCGGGCCGGGGAGGGGTTTAATCAGGCACTCGCCGCGAATTCGATCGGCAGTTTCCGGCCGAGCTGCGGCACGCGGCCGGCGACTCGTCAAAACGTCCCCTTCACCCCCAGCGTCAGCTGCACGCCGTGGGTCATGTGCTGGTAATACCGCGCGTAGGGCATACCGCGGATCCAACCCCAGCTCGCGCAGATCGGCTTCCGTCGCGATCCGGACGACATCGCCAAAGAAATCCTGGATGTCTTTCCGAAACGCGCCCGCGCTGAGCAGCCCGCCCCGCTCGGTGTAAAACTCGACCGACACGTCGTAATTGTCCGCCGACCACGGCCGCAGACCCGTATTTCTAACCGTGATACGACCGGGGAGCTGCGACGGATCCGCCGCCTCGCCGTCCGTTTCGCGCGAGGTCGAGACCACGAACGAGTCGAGCTTCACGGCGTCGGTGTCGCCGTAGCGGTCGCGACTCGTCAGGTTCACGTCCTTTTCGAGCGTCTGGCCGGCTGGCACGGTCAGCGGAATCTGCTGCGGGTCCAGGCCGGTGAAGAACACCTCGACCACGACCGGCCCGCTCGGCACGGCGGACAATCGGTAGCTGCCGGTTTGATCGGTGAACGCGACGCGGTCGGTGCCTTTGACGGAGACCCGGGCGTTGTTCAAATGCTGCCCGGTCACCACATTTTGGACGCGTCCGGTAATGTTGCCGGTTTGGACGGCGACCGCCGGCGATCCCGAAGCGGCGATGGTCAGCGGTGCGGCGGCGAGCAGCGCGAACGCGGCATAGACGCAGCCGAGGAGAATTCGGTTTGGTCGTCTCATGGGGAGGAAACTCTTGGGGTCGACGTCGGGCGCAGATGCCCGTGATGGCGTCTGCCTAAACATACCGATGCGGGAGTGTGCCGCGGTGCCATGTGCTTCGCCTGACATTTTGGTCAGGGCGGAACGAGGGTCCCACTTTGCCGTCTGCCATCGCTTTCAAGCGAGGGTGCGCGAGCGATCGAGTCGTAGCGGCGAGCGCCAGCGAGCCGACCTTCTTCGAGTCGCTGGCGCTCGTCGCTACGGCAACGCACTCAAAACGTTCCCTTGACTCCGATCGTCCACAGTGACGCGTAATCGATCCGCTGGCGAAACTGGGCGTGGGCCGGCGTGCTGGGCCCGTAGATCTCGGTGTCCTCGGTGGCGTCGCCCACATTCCGCAGATTCGCGAACAACGCCATCCGCTTCCAGAAATAGTATTCGCCCAACACGTCTATGTAGAGGCGCTTCGAACTATAATTGAATGTGCCGGATTCAATCCCCACCCCGGTGATCGGCGCATTCCGCTGCCGCCCGCGATAATTCCAATTCACCCGCACGTTGTATTTTCTGCGCGTCAGGCTGATGCCCCAGCTCGCGCTCCGCGGAATGAAGCCGGCAAACGACGCGGTCTCGTCGCCCAGGAGCCGCTGCGAGCTGCCGTTGGCAAACACCTGGACGCCGCGCGCCCACCGCGGCAGAAACGTCAGCACCTGCTTGTAATTGAAGTCGAAGCCCTCCATCCGCACGGTGCCCTGCACGTTATGCTGGGTCGACACGTCGTAGGGATCGTAGACGGCCGGGTCCAAGCCATAGAGCGCGAGAAACTCCGGCGTCGCATTGAAGGTGGTGTTGCCGAAAAAGTTTTCGACCTCGCGGCGAAAAGCGCCGAGGGAGAACTGGCCGACGCCCTCGAAATAGCGCTCGAGCCGCACATTCACCGTCTGCGCGCTCCACGCCTTGATCCCGGCATTGTTCACGGTGATGCGGTTGCCAGTGGTCGGCGGAGCGTCGGTGTCCGGCAGCGTGATCCCGCCGGAATACTGGATGAAATTGGGCCGGCCCACCGAGTGGTAATACGCGGCCCGGGCGATCAGGTTTTCGCGCAAACTGTAGCTTGCGTTGAGACTCGGGAAAAGCCGCAGATATTCCTTTTCCGTGCGCGCCCCGCGATCGATGAACGTGAGCTGCGAGACGCCGAGTGCGTTGCTCGCCGGCACGACCAGGGCGGGCCTGCCGTTGGCGTTGCGGACGATCTGGCCGCTGGCGTTGCGTTGGAAATTACGCGTGGGGTCGGTCAGCGGGCCTTCGGCATCGACATTGGTTTGTTCCGCCCGGACGCCGCCGACCAGTTTCAACCGGCGCTCGAGCAGGCTCACGTCCCCGCGCAGATAGAGCGACGAGATGATTTCCTTCGAGTGCTTGGAGTTGGTCACCTTCGCCCGATAGGTGGTGTTTTCGTTGGTGGTGAACTGAGACGGGTTGGCGCTGTAGTGCTCCCACATCTTCCGGTTGCTCGGCGCCTGGACTTTCGGAAACCCATAAGGCATGATGCGCTCGGAATAGATCGGATCGAAGAAGGGCACGGCGCTGTCGTCGCTGCCGACGGGGGTCGTGCTCCCGCGGCCGTCGCGCCCGAGATAGTTGAAGACCGTGTTGCCCCCGCGGATTTCGCGCTCCGACTCGCGGACATCGAATCCGGCCTTCAACGTGAAGGGCACGCGGGTGTAGAAATCGCGGCGCAGACTCCCGTATGCCGTGCGTTGCCGATCGTGGGTCTTGTTGGCCTGGCTGTTGGCCGAAACGATCGAGTAATTCGACAGGGAAAAGGGATCGATCGGCGCGCCCGTGGCACCGTCGCGGACCGTAATCGTGCGTGGCCGCAGGTAGAAGATATCGTCGAACGCGATCGTCACGTTGCGCCGCTGCATGATCACATTGCGGAAGAAGCCCTGATCCCAGTCGCGATTGTAATCGCTTTGCTGGGACAGGCCCAACCCGGCGTTCGCCCTCCAGACCGGACCAATGTGCCGCCAGACGAACGTCGGCATATAGGTCCGGTTGAAGCGATTCCGTTCCTGATGGGACATCTGCAGGGTGCCGGCGCCGGGGGCGCCGCGCGTGGCGAAGGTCGTAAAATCGCCCGGCAGGACGCGAACGGTGTTGAAATTGACGTTGGCGACCACGAATCGTCCGTCGAACGACGAGTACTGAAACGCGAAGGTCACGCGATCGTTGGGCGTCAGCTTGAAATCGACCGTGGCGCCGACCGACCGGCGCGTCGTCACTTTCGGCGCGTCCTGGATGACAAAGCCGGAGAGATACGGCCGGTCGGGCGTGGTATGGGGAAAAGCATTGCCGTTGGTCGCGGTTCCGGTCCCGCGCCAGGTCCTCTGAATGTTGTCCTGGGGCGAGTAGTTGGTCGAAACGCCGGCCGAAAGCGTGAACCCGAAACGCTTGTTCACCGGCGCCACGTAGGAAAAATCGAAGCCCGGGTGGATGTTGCGCGTTGGGCTCGGCTTCGGGCCGGGGACCTTTTGGAAATCGCGCGCATTGTCGCGCATCAGCACGTAGGCGCTGGAGTTAAAAACCGGTTTCGCGCGCTCGAACGAGCTGCGCGGCACCATGTTGACCGAGCCGGCCAGCGCCGATCCCTGGGATTCCGGCGTGGGCGAATAGGACACCTCGATCCGCGACAGGTTGTTGATCGAGATCATGTCGGACTGCACCGCCCGGTTCGTGCCGAGATTCGCCGCGGCTGCGACGCCAAAGCCGTCGACCGTGACCGGAACGTTGTCCGATGGCACGCCGTTGATGGAAATGTCGCGCGCATTCCCGCCGGTGTAATCGATGGTGATACCCGGGAGGAACTTCAGGAACTCCGCGACGTTACCCTCCGCCACGTTGCCGAATTCCTCCGTCGAGACGACGTTCTTGATGTTGGAGGCGAAGCGTTGTTCGTTGATCGCGAGCGCGGCGGCATCCATCTCGCGGGAGGTCTCGACGCGAAATTCCTCGAGCTTGACGATGCCGCCCTCGGGTTTCGCGTCGGCCCCGCCGAGCGTAACGGAGTGTTGCGCGATCTGGCCGGCAGCAACGGGCACGGGGCCGGTATGGGGTGGCAGGCCGGTGAAGAACGTCGCAACGCGGGCCGTGCCGGCGGGCACATTGGTCAGCCGGTAGTTGCCATCGGAGTCGGTGAAGGTTTCGAGCGATGTGCCCTCGACGGTGATCCGGGCGCTGGCCAGATACTCGCCGCTGCGCGCGTTCTGGACGCGGCCCTCGATGGTGCCGAGCCCGGTGGTTTGCGCGAGGGTGGCGGAAACGCAGAGAACAAATGTCGCGGCCACGAATCGCAGCCGGAGGATTTTCGAGAGTCGCGAAAGGGAGTGCATGGGAAGGGCTCGAAGCTCGTCGCGGTGTCGCCGGCCGCCGTCCGGGTGAAAAGGGGCGAAAGTCACGGCAGCGCGCAGAGCGTTGGTTACGGATAGGAAACTGGTTTTCACGGAAGGGGTTTTTAGCGGGGATACGTTACCGAGATCGTGGCTTTGCCGGCGGGCACATTGGCGAAACGAAACGCGTCTCGCACGGCCCGATCGAAGCAGATGCCTGCGCTCCGGCAAACGATGCAGGATGACAGTTTGGTCAGGCGGGCGGCTGCGTGCCGCGGCACGCTAAAACGCCGGCTCAAAACGAGCCCTTCACGTGGCTCAGAGATCGAACGTGGCCGTGAGGATGAACTGGCGCGGATCGACGATGCGATAACCGTTCGGCGTGCCGTCCGGAAACGCACCGATCGCCTGCAGCCGGCCGCCTTCCTGCAGGTTGCGCACGTTCAACTGGAAGGTGGCGCCGACTTTGTCGGAGAAAAGCCGGGTGCGGTACGCCACGAAAGTGTCGGCATACACGCGCGCCTTGTCGTAGATCGGCCGGCTCGGGTCGAGTTCCGTGATGATCGCCGGCAGTCGCTGGACCCCATAGTAGCCGATCGCACCCTTGTCTTCCCAACGCAGCGCGCCGCCGACCGTGAAACGCTTGAGCAGCGCGTGGTCGCTGAGCCCGGCGAGCCGATAGCTCGTGCTGAGGTTCGCCCGATACTTGCGAATCTGCGGCCGGCTCTTGCCCTGGTTCGCCGTGGCCACCGCGAGCGGAGCATTCACACTCGAGGCGAAGAATTGCGCCGCCGAGGTGGTCCCGCCATAGCGTTCGGTGAACCACGAGCGTCCGATAACCGGATCGATGATGCTCTGCCAGACCGGCAGGCGTTGCGCGATCCACTGGGTGATGGCGGGAGCGAGCTTCGAGTCGATCGACTCGGTCTCCGTAACGTTGAGTTTCGCCGTCCAGTAGCTGTTCGGATTGTAGTTCAGCTCGAACTCGGTGCCTTTCGCGGTCACGTCCTGCGTTTCCGCCACGAGGCTGTTTTGCTCGTTCCGGGATTCACGCCGCGTGAAGTAGGCGACGTCGAGCTTGGCGATGCCCGCGACCTGCTGGTTGATTTGATCGACGGTCAACGTGCGACCCTGCGCGGCCGCGGCGTTGGTGACCCACTCCCGCGCGCGCACGGTCAGCCCGACGTTCGAATACGGCGCATCGAAATCGAGGGAACGGACGCGTTGCGCCAGCGTGCGGGCGCTGCCATTGCGCGTGTCGATCTGCGTGGTTTCGTACCGGTTCACGCGGGCGACAAGTTTCCCGTCGAAAAGATTCAGCGCGAAACCGTAATCCTTGCCCTTGCCGGTCGGATTCGGCAGCGGCTGGAGAAACAAACCCACCGCATACCCGGCCGGCTGGAAGCTGTCG
>JACQWL010000570.1 GCA_016209255.1 Verrucomicrobiota bacterium | reverse complement strand
GGCCGGTAAGCGAGGACGATGGCGACGACCAGCAACGCGCCCCAGGCGGACCGGCGCAAGCGGCCGGCGCCGGATGGCGAAGGCGCGGACGAAGTGGAACTGGCCGTGGGGAGCACGGCCAACGTTCGGGATTCGGCGCGCCGACTTCAAGCGGGGAGCGGCCGTAGTCCGCGGCATTGCTGCCGTCCGGGGTGTCATCCCGCCAGACGATGCCCGCACGACCCCGGAAGCGTTTGTAGCTGTAACCGACGCTGGACGTCACGCGATGGGGCAGGAGGCCGCTGCGCCGCGCATCCGCGTAGCTGCGCGTCCTCGTTGATCAACCAGGCGCCCGTCAACGAATCGACGGGCGGCCGCGAGATCGCCTGGTTGGAGCCGGTCTGAAACTCGAGACTCCGGGAGAGATAATATTTCGCGCTGATCATCGGGAAGAAGTTGTCGTAGGACTTCAGGCGCTTGATCGGCGGGTTGGTGAAATACTGGTAGTGATAACCGGCAATCGTCGTCGGGCGCGCCGCGCCCGCGTGCAGCACGATGTTCACCAGGTAATAACCCGCCGGCGCATCGCCCCACAACCGGTGCTGCATCCAAAACGCGCTGTGCAGAAACGGATAATACTGCTCGGTCGCCCCCACCTCGAACCAGATCCGCCACAGTCCGTCGAGCGACCGCAACGCCGGTGCGGTGACGTAGTCGCTGTCGTTCCAGATGAAGCTTGCGTTAACCGCCGGAAGATACGCCAGCAGCGTCGCCACAAAAACCACGAGGCCAGGCCACCAGCCCGCGACCAGCCCGGCCGTGCGAGACGACGGGGTGGTCGAACCCGGCGGCTGAGCCGCAGGCTGGCCCGCGCGGTGAGGATGAGAGGGAGGCGGACGTGGCATGCCGTGGTGCCGTTGCGGGCCCGACGACCGCCGCCGCAGCGATCGACAACCAAGTCCGACCGCTGCTAATCGAGGTGGACCCGGATGGATTGCCTCGCCGCGGGCAGTTTCTCGCAATGAAAAACTTTCTCTTGTCCGAAATCCCGGGCCCGATATGGTCACGGTCGATCCTCCCCGCAATGGCCCTCCCGGGGATTTCATTCCCCTGCCGGCAATCCACCCCACCAACACCAACTCGATACCCATGCACTCCTCATTCGCATTCGCCGCCATTTTCGCGCTCCTTTTGTGCTCGCTTTTTGGATCGCTCGCCTCCGCCCAACCGCAGCCGGCCGGAACCATCGTCGGTCAGATTAGCAACCAAGGCACCGGTGCTTATCTGGAGGGGGCGACCGTCACGATCGAGGGCACCGACATCGGCACGACGACCGAGCGCGATGGCTCGTTTCGCCTGGCGGTTGCCCCCGGCACGCACACGGTGGTCGCGACTTATTCGGGCCTCGACCCGGAGCGCGCCACGCTGGTCGTTTCGCCGGGCCAGCCCGCCCATCGTGATTTCGCGCTGACCTCCCAAATCTACAAACTCAGCCCCTTCGTGGTCGCGACGGAACGCGAAGGCAACGCCCTGGCCGCCACCATCCAGCGGCAGGCGCCCAATGTGAAAAACGTCGTCTCGTCGGACGCGTTCGGCTCGCTTTCAGGCAACCCGGCGGAGCTCCTCGAGCGGATTCCCGGCGTGGTGGTCGATCGGGTCGGCGGCGACGCCCGCTACATCTTCATTCGCGGCACTCCGGGCGCCTTGAACTCCATCCAGATCGACGGCAACCGGCGGGCCTCCTACGATAACGACCGGGGCATGGCCTTCGAAAGCATCGGGTCCGACCACATTGAATCAATCGAGCTGGTCAAGTCGCCGACGCCGGACATGGACGCCGACGCGATCGGCGGAACGGTGAACCTGAAGTCGCGCAGCGCCTTCAATCTCACGGGACGCCGCTTCACCTACTCGGTGGGCGGCCTGACCGGCTACCGGCGCTATCGGCAGCCGCGACCGGCCGGCACCATTTTCTTCTCGGACGTGTTCAACGCCTTCGGCGGCAGCAAGAACCTGGGGATCTCGCTTTCCGGCAATTTCCGCCAGCACATCGCGTCAATGGATTTTGCCGGCGTGACGCAATACCAGAACACGACCGCGAGTCCGGCCTACATGTACAATTTCTCCTACGATGGGCGCGTCAATCTCCGGTCCCGCTGGGGCGGGGGGATGAAGATCGATTATAGGCTGAGCGACTCGAACACAATCTTCGCCAACTTCACCATGTCGCCGCACTCGGAACGGGCCCACGTTCCCGTGTACACGGTCTCGACGGCGCAGACCGTGGCGACCCTGGATGCGCAGGGCCGCCCGACCGGGACCGGGGCGATTCTGCCGGGGTACACCGACAACCGCACCGAAGCCCGGGCCGTGACGAACAGCCAGCTCTCCCAGTCGTACCTTCATCGGCTGCGCGACAACGACGCCTATTCGGCCCAGTTCGGCGGCCGGCTGGCGAAGTCCGGTTACGAGCTCGACTACGACGTTTCCTATTCGATTTCGAAACAGAAGCAGTATTACGACCAGAGTTCGGCGGTCGCGCGCGGCTTCGGCTGGATTTTGGATCGAACGAACACGTCGCGCTGGACCCCGGTGCTGTCGTTCACGGACGGACCCAGCCCCATGAATCTGGACAACTACGCCACCAATCAGCTCCTGCGCTTTCACCAGCCGACCTCGGGCGAACTC
Source organism: Verrucomicrobiota bacterium (assembly GCA_016209255.1). GTDB lineage: Bacteria > Verrucomicrobiota > Verrucomicrobiia > Opitutales > Opitutaceae > ER46. The sequence continues at coordinate 15,652 of JACQWL010000570.1, read as the reverse complement.
TATGGCGCCCAGATCAACTACCTGAAGCGCTTCAATCTCGCGGCGCCCGCCCTTGTGAAGGCAGGCCTGAAGGTGCGCAGCGAGGATCAGATCCGCGAGGACGTGAGCCAGCGCTGGAGCTACCTCGGGCCCGATGGGGTGGCGAACAGCGGCGACGAGCGGCTGAGCCAGTTCCAGAGCGAGAGCTGGACTTACCGGCCCTATCACGGAATTTACCCTGCTGTCCCGCTCATTTCCCCCGACGAGATGGGAGCCCACCTCGTGGCGAATCCCAACCTCTGGCAGGAGGATGTCGTGTACACGACGACCCAGAACCTGAACAACAATCAGAAGCTGACGGAACGGGTCACCGCGGGATACGTCGTGGGCAACGTCAGGATCAACCGATTCTCAATCCTGGCCGGCCTGCGCGTGGAAAGGACGGAACTGGATGCGGAAGGCCCCCAGAATCACATCACGGCGGCGGAAAGGGCGCGGCGCGCGGCGTGGGTCGGGCCGGTGACGAATGCGGAAAACATCCGCCGCATCAAAGCCCAATACGGCGACCGGCGAACGGTTTCGGGCGATTACCAGAACGTTTTCCCGGGCGTTCACCTCAAGTATGAGCCGATCCGCGGTCTGATCTTCCGCGGGAGTTACTCGAGCAGCGTCGGCCGCCCCGCCTTTGGCACCATCCTGCCGCGCGATACGATCGACGAAGACAACAAGATTCTGACCTCGAACAACACGGATTTGAGGCCACAGTACTCGAACAACTTCGACGCCACCGCCGAGTATTACTTCGAGCCGGTGGGATTGTTGTCGGCCGGCGTCTTTTTGAAAGAGATCAGCGACTATATCTACAACACGTCCGGCCAAATCATCGGGTCCGGACCGGGTAACGGCTTTGACGGCGAATATGCGGGCTTCGAACTTCGCTCCCAGGCGAATGGCGGATTTGCGAAGATCAAAGGCTGGGAGGTGAATTATCGCCAGCAATTCACTTTCCTGCCCGGCTGGCTGGGCGGCTTTGGCGCGTTCGCCAACTACACTTGGCTCGACACCAAGGGCAATTATGGAGGCACCACCGTACAGACGACAGGCACGCTGCCCGGCTTCACCCCCCGCGCGGCCAACGTGGGCCTTTCCTACATCCGCGGGAAATACAACCTCCGCGTGGCCTACGGTTATGCCGGTGAAATACTCTCCGGCTTCAACGCTGCTCCCAACCTCCGGAACTACCGTCTGGCCTCCCATCGCCTCGACCTCAAGATCAAGTACCGGATCTGGAGAAATTACGATGTCTACGTCGACGTCTACAATTTGAACAACGACAAGCAGTCCACCGTCTGGGGCGTGCATGATCGTCCGCGACAGATCCTCGATCGCAATGATCCCCAGATCCACTTCGGCATCAACGGGCGGCTCTAAGCGCAACGATGCAGATGGATTAACCTCCGATTGAACCTCTTTTCCGCAGCTATCACTCGCTGGCGCTCGTGGCGACGAGCGCCGGCGAGTGGCTTGGTCGAGGGGACTGCGGAACCCAGGTTGAATGGATACGGCCGGCTGGCCGCGGTGTGGTGCGTTTTGTGCCTGCCGGCGGCGGCGGCTCCTCCGGACGTGCTGCCGGGATCGGCGCGCCTCGAAGCGCCGGCCGGGCTGGCGGCTGCGATCGTCGAGCAGTGGGATGGCTATTTGCTGGGCGAAATTGAAAAGGCGAAGACGGAACGGGCGCGGTTCTGGCAGCGCGATACCTCGTCGCCCGAAGGCTACGCCCGATCGATCAAGGCCAACCGCGATCGATTGCAGCGCGCCGTCGGGGCGATCGACCGGCGCGTTCCCGCCGCGGACCTCGAGCTGGTCGCCTCTCTGGCCCAGTCGAGCCGGCGGGCGGAGACGCCGTCGTATTCGGTTCTGACGGTGCGCTGGCCGGTTTTTCCCGGCGTGCATGGCGAGGGTTTGCTCCTCAAGCCGCGGGGCGAACCTCGCGCGTGCGTCGTGGCGATTCCGGATGCGGACCAGCTCCCGGAAATGTTGGCTGGGTTGAACCCCGGGGTCGCGCCCGAATCACAAATGGCGCGCCGCCTGGCGGAGCACGGCATCATGGTGTTGCTCCCAACCCTGCTTGACCGGCGCACCATCTGGTCGGCGGATGAACGACTGGATGTTCATACCGATCAGTCGCACCGGGAGTGGATCTATCGCCAGGCGGGAGAAGTGGGGCGGCATCCGATCGGCTACGAGGTGCAGAAAGTCCGGGCGGCGATTGACTGGTTTTTGTCGGCCGGCGGTCCGGCGGCCGGCAGCCGGGTCAAGATCGGCGTTGCCGGTTATGGCGAGGGCGGACTGCTCGCGCTTTACACCGCCGCGCTGGACGAGCGGGTCGATGCGGCATGGGTGAGCGGGTACTTTCAACCGCGGGAGCAGCTCTGGCAGGAACCGCTTTACCGCAACATCTGGGGATTGCTGACCGAATTCGGCGACGCCGAATTGGCCGCCATGATCGCCCCCCGCGGCCTCGTCGTCGAATACAGCGAGCCCCCCGCGGTGAGTCATCCGCCGCCGCCCGATCCGGCGGCGAAACGGATTTACCGGGTGGCTGGCGCCGGCCGGATCGCCACGCCGCCTTTCGCTCTCGTCTCTTCCGAGTGGGAGCGGGCCCGGAAGCTGGCGGGCCCCTATGGCGGGAATTTCGAATTGATTGCGGGAGCGGATGGAAGACCGGTCAGGTTTGGATCCCCGGACGCGCTGCGGTCGTTTGTCCGGCTGGTCGGCGGGCAGGAGCGGGCCACGTCTCCCGAACCTTTCGCGAACGCCCACCCGCCCGCCGCCGCGGAGATCGACGCGCGGCAGCGCCGGCAGATTCGGGAACTGCAGGAGTTCACCCAGGAGCGGTTGCGGCTGGCCGAGTACGAGCGCGAAAAATTCTTCTGGTCCAAACTTGAACCGAAGAGCCCCGCGACGTGGGACGAGGCGGTGCGATCATTTCGGAATTACTTTTGGGATGAGGTGATTGGCCGGTTTCCGGATAGCGGCGTTCCGCTGAACCCGCGCTCGCGCCGTCTCGCCGCGCATTCCGATGCGCAAATGACCACGTATGAAATCCTCCTCGACGTCAGTCCGGGTGTTGAAACCTGGGGATACCTGCTCCTGCCGGCCGATCTCAAGGCGGGTGAGCAGCGGCCGGTGGTGGTCTGCCAGCACGGCGCGGGCGGGCAACCCGTCAGCACGCTCGAGGCCGATGGACCCTACCAGGAGTATGCGGTGAAACTGGCCCGGCGGGGCTTCATTGTTTATTCGCCCTACAACCCCAACAAGCTTTTGGGCGAGAAATTCCGGCAACTGCAGCGCAAGGGAAATCCGCTCAAGAAAACGATCTTCGGAATTTTTGCCGCCAACCATCAGCGGACGTTGCACTGGTTGAAGCAATTGCCCTTCGTCGATGGCCGGCGCATCGCCTTCTATGGTCTTTCCTACGGGGGCAAAACGGCCGTCCGGGTGCCGGCGGTGCTCGAGGATTACTGCCTCTCGATCTGCTCCGGGGATTTCAACGACTATGTGCAAAAAGTCACTTCGGTGCGGTCCGACAAGAATTCATTCATGTTCGTGGACTCGTACGAGAACGTGCAATTCAACCTGGGGAACACCTTCAATTACGCCGAGATGGCGGCGCTGATCGCTCCCCGGCCGTTCATGGTGGAGCATGGCTATAAGGACAGGGTGGCCCCGTTGGAATGGGCGGCTGCCGAATATTCGAAGGTGAGAAAGCTTTATTCCTATCTGGGCGTTCCCGAGCGCACCGCGATGGCCTTCTTTGACGGGCCGCACATGATTCATGGCGAAGAAACGTTCGCCTTCCTCCACCGGCATCTGCGCTGGCCCGCGCCGGAGCCCGACCCTCCACGATCGGAAAAATTATGACGCGTGTTTAATAACTCCAAGTCTCGTGCGCCAGCGGTGCTGAATTCAGTTCCTGGCGATGGAGCCACCACTGCGGCAGGTGCTTGTTCATGAGCGAGACGAAGCGGTCGTTGTGATGTCGCTCGATGAGGTGCGCGAGTTCGTGAACGAGGATGTATTCGAGACACTGCACCGGTTTCTTCGCCAATTCGAGATTCAGCCACGTGCTCCCGGATCCACTTCGCCAGCCACACCATGATCAGGTTTTTGCCCGAGCCCTGGGTGTTCCAGATGATGCCGCCCTCGCGGCGCTTCACATGGGTTTGCGATGCGCGCACGGCAAAATATTGGTTATGCCGGCAGAGCTTCTTCGTGCCGGCATCGAAGACGATGAAGTCGTGGATCATTTCCAACAGCCGCGCCTTGCCGCACATCTGGATCAACTGCCGGTCGAGCAGGTTCTCCTCCGGGCCAGCCTCCTTCCAATTCAGGTAATACTTCTCCGTAGCCCGGTTGTTTTTTCAGGAAGGCGCGCAGGAGATCCGGCTCGATGTTGCGGTCGCCTTCGCGCTCGGTCCAGTCGCCAAGATAAGCATAGCCCAGCGTGTCGCGAAAAAGCGCCACCACGCGCTGCTGGGTCTTCTTTTCGATCTGGCCGACGGAGCTCATGGTTTCCCCAGCGTCGATCCGCCGGATCGGTCGGATCCGCCGGATCCATCAGATGCCTCCAGCGCCCGTGTGCCCTTGCACTCCGGGAAACCCGAGCAGCCCCAGAACTGCGAACCCGCCCGCGCGCCTTTGCGCGCCGTGCGTAGCGCCATAGGCTTGCCGCACCGCGGGCAAGCGGGCGCGCCGGGCTTGGGCGCACCGGGTTGCTGCTGCTTCTGCCGCTCCGCGATCCGCGCCGCCGCCAGTTGCTCGCTGTAGCCGCCCTCCTGAACAAAATCCCGTTCCAGTGCCGCGATCTGCTGATCGAGCAGGTAGTTCGTTTGGTGGATCAGGCACACGAGCGTGTTGGCTACCACCGCGGGATCGGCGTGCTCCAGCCAGCGGGCGTAGGCTTTCCCGTGGGCTGCGGGATCAGACCGATCCGCCGGATCGGCCCGATCTAATTTCCACCCCACCGCCCGCACCACCAGCGCTTCGGGGTCATCCTTTGCCCATGCCCGCAACTTTCGCTGCCGCAGGAAATCTTCATAATCCAGCAGTAATTCATCCAAGCTCGCCCGCGCCACGTTTACGAGGCGCAGCTCGGTCTGGCTGGAGGTCGCGGCGGCACGGCTGCCCTCGGCGATGTTCTGCCGCCCGCTCCGCGCGGCCTGCACCATCTGGTCCACCGTGCGCGACCGCTTGTCCAAAAAACGTTCGCAGAACGAAACCGTGGCGTCGTAGATGATCGTGGCCACTTGAAAAGACCGCAGCGTGCGATAGCCCCCGCTCGGCCGCAGGCGTTTTCGGTTTCCCGATCCGTCCGGTACGCCGGTTCCATCCGATCGGCCTGATCGGTCAGATCCGTCCGTTGGTGTCTGGTGGTGTGAGCGCCCTGGCATACGCGTTTCCGGCCGGCATTCTCACGGGCGGCGCCGTTCAGAGCAATCGAATCTTCCCGGTCAGCAGTTCCTGCATCATGCCCTGCTTGAGAGCGCGGGTCTTGTCGCGACGTTGCGCCAACGCCGCCAGCTCCGCGTCCATGTCCGTTAGCACGGCGGCAATGGCGGTTTGTTCGGGGACGGTGGGAACTGGGAGCGTCAGCTTCGCGATGTTCGTCTTCCTGATCCCGGTTACCTTCGTGCCCACGGAATAATGGAGGAACTGCTGCCGGATCGCAGCGGTTTGAAAACAGTAGCGTCGATACGCGTGGGCCAGCTCATCGGTCTTGCTCTTGGCGCCGATGGTGTGAAGGCCGGAGATGAACGGCTTCTCGTCCTTGTTCACGACGATCACGTGCCTGCTCGTGCCTTCGTCGTCCTCCGATGCGTCAACGAAGACAGCCGCCGCTTTTGGTCTGCCACCTGGCAGAGCAGCCGGTAATGCGTTCGGGTCAATTGCGCGCGCGCACAATTGGGAAGCAGCGAAAAAATTGGAGCCATTCGTAGAGGACGCGTCGACTGACGTCGGTGTCGGCGGCGAGTCGGGCGATGGTTTTCGCCGCGAAGTCCGCCCGATCCTGATGCCCCAACAGGTGGGTATGGATGAAACGGCCGACGTCGTGGAACATCATCAGCCAGGCGTACTCGATATTCGCCCGACCGGTAAACAGCGCCGAACGCACGTCGCGGAGCAGATCCTCATAGGTGGAAGAGACTACGACGGCGGCGCCTGGGGCGGACGGCCGATTCAATGAGCGCGCGGCAGGCATCGGGCGAGTCGACTCAACCCAGAGAGCACGGATCTCGCGCCAAGGCCACGGAGAATCAGCGGGCAAAGCCCGCGCCGCGGACTTTCATTTCGCCCCATCATGGTGGCCCAGGTCGTTGCGATTCGTTTCCTCGGTCAGCAGCACGCACCCGATCGTCACGGCCGCCATGCCGATCAGGTACACCGCAATGGGCCACGGTCGGCCGCCCGACCAGCCCAGGAGGGCGGACGCGATCAATGGCGCCAGGCCTCCGGCGAACGGCGCGGCGAGCTGGTAGCCGAGCGACGCCCCCGTGTAACGCGTGCGCGTGCCAAACAACTCGGAGAAGAACGCCGCCTGCGGACCATACATGGCGGCATGCCCAATCATGCCAGCAACGATCGCCAGCCACACCAGCGCGATACTCCGCGTTTCCACCAGCCAGAAGAACGGAAACGCCATCAAGAGGAGAAACGCAGCACCGCCCAGATAGACCGGCTTGCGCCCCACGCTGTCCGACCAGCGGCCGAAAAGCGGGATGGCCACAAGTTGCACGGCCGATCCGAGCAGCACTCCGTTGAGCAGGGTTGTCCTCGCCATGCCGAGCTGCTGGGTGGCGTAGCTCAACACCCAGACCGTAAAGATATAGAAACACCCGTTCTCCGCGACCCGCGCGCCCATCGCGAGGAGGATGTTCTTTGGATGAGTGCGAATGACTTCGAGCAGGGGCAGTTTCGGCGCCGGACGCAGGGATTTGGCCTGTTCGAAGATTGGGCTCTCCATGATCTTCAGGCGGATAAAAAAGCCGATGCCCGTGAGCACGATGCCGAGCAAAAATGGCACGCGCCAGCCCCAGGCGAGAAACTCACGCTCGGGCAGCGAGGCAAAGGCTTGGAAGATTCCGGTCGCCAGGAGCATGCCCACCGGCACACCGGCCTGGACCCAGCTCGCATAAAGACCGCGCCGTCCCTTGTTCGCATGCTCCACCACCATGAGCACGGCCCCGCCCCATTCGCCGCCCACGCCCAACCCCTGTACAAAGCGCAGCAGCACGAGCAGCAACGGCGCGACCACTCCCGCCTGCTCGTACGTGGGCAGCACGCCGATGAAAAATGTCGCCAGCCCCATCATCACGAGCGTGGTCACGAGCATCGACTTGCGGCCGACGCGATCGCCGAAGTGCCCGAAGACAATGCCGCCCAGCGGCCGGGCGAAGAAGCCCACGGCATAGGTCGCAAACGCCGCCATCGTGCCCACCAGCGGAGCAAAGTTGGGAAAGAACAGGCGGTTGAACACCAGCGCGGCCGCGGTGCCATAGAGAAAGAAATCGTACCACTCGATGGCGGTGCCGATGAAGCTGGCGACGACAACTCTCCGGATGGAATCGGGCGGGGCGGGCGCGTTGCTCATCGGGTCAGGACTTGCGTTGCGCGGAAGGGGCCTTGTAGGGCTCGATTCTCGGGGCGAACCAGTCATTCATTTTGCGCCGCAGGCCCGTCATGAGGGCTTGGTGCTGGGGATCGGCAGAAAGGTCCTTCAACTCATGGGGGTCGCTGGCGAGATCGAAAAGCTGGGAGCGGTTCAGGTGGGAATAGTAGATGAGCTTCCAGCGCTCGGTCCGGACCATCCGTTGGATCGGAAGTTCCGCGGGATGGTCCGGACGATGCCAGTAGGCATAGATTTCCGGATAGATTTCGCGGGTCAGGCCGGACAGGACCGGGACCAGGCTTCTCCCTTCGACGGTTGCCGAAATGGGAATGCCGGCGAGCTCGCAGACCGTCGGATAAAGATCCCGCAAACAGGTTTGGGCGGCAAAGCGTTGATTTCTGGGTATCCCAGGGCCGGCCATGACGAGCGGAACGCCAATCGTATGATCGTACATATTCTGCTTGCCCATGAGCCCGTGGCTTCCAAGGGCCAGACCATGGTCACTGGTGAAAATAATGACGGTGTTGTTGTACTGACCCGTCGCCCGGAGGGCTTCCAACATTCGTCCGATCTGCTCGTCCACGTGCGAAACCACCGAATAGTAGGCGGCAATCTCACCCCTCACCTCGGATGGCGTTCGAGGCAGCGACAGCAATAGCTCGTCACGTCCACCGGCGTTGCCGTGGTCGAATGGATGTTCCGGCAGGAAGTTGGCCGGCAAGGGCAGGGCGGCCGGATCGTATTTTTTTTCATAACCGGGCGGGAGGTGGAGCGGATCGTGGGGCCCGGTGAAATTGACATGGAGAAAGAACGGCTTGTCCCGGCGGCGATCGATGAACCCGAGCACCCCATCGGCGATATGCCGATCGGTGAGAGGAGTCAGCCCGACACCTTTTTCGAGTTCCGGCTTCCCGTCGTTCGTCTTGAAGGTCCATCCGGTGTAGCCGGTGGCGGCACGCCCGTTGTGCGCCTTGGGGTGGGTGAGATTGTCGCGCCCACCGGCGCCTCCGGAGGAGTAGAGGGCCCCGGTTTCTTCGTACCCCCGGGTCTTCGGGCTGCCGTCGTTCATCCATTTGCCCGAGTACCATGCATGATATCCGGCTTTCCGCATGGTATTCGCCCAGAGCACCATTTCAGGCTTGATGGCCTTGCCGAAGGGCTGGGAACCATTGCGGAAGCCCGTTGCCCCCGTCATGATCTCGGCCCGGCTCGGCGTGCAATGAGGATTGGCCGCGATCGCCCGCGGAAACGAGGCTCCCTCGTTGACGAGACGATCGAGGTTCGGCGTTTCAATATAGGTGTTGCCCAGCGCCCGGATCGTATCCGGCCGCTGGTCATCCGTCACGATGAGCAGGATGTTGGGCGTCCGGGAAACCTGCGCCGCGCCAGCCGAAGCGAAGAAAACGAGGAGCAGATGAGGCAGGAATTTGTTCATGGGAACGATGGTTTCGCGACCGACCTGGATTCCGCAGGGGCAAGAGGACTGCGTTGGCGAGGCAATAAGGTAAGAATCTGAAATGCGCCCGCGGCAACCCCGGAATTCCGCCTGACGTTCAACCGGAAGCTGCCGCCGTTCCTGCCGGATGAAACGCTTCGCCCGCCCTTTCGCCCTCTTCGTGTCCCTCGTTTTTCTCGCCGGTTGCGCCGAGCGGGGCGACAAGGCCATCGCCGCAGGTAGATGCCGGTCAAACCGTACCGATCGGCGCCTTAGTCTCGTCGAACGGCTCTGCCTCCCGGACCTGCCGCACGGCATTCTCCAAATCGCGTTTCACCTCCACCGGCAGCGCATCAAGATCGCCGCCCTTGAAATACACCAGCGTCTTCAGCGTGATCATCGCGTTGGTCGCGAGCGGATGTAGCGCCTCCAGGTGCCCGAGCGCCTGGGCCAAGTCCAAACCCGCGCGCAGCAAGGCACAAATATCCAAGTAGTCCTTTGCCTCCACGCGCTGCTGAATCGTCGCCAGCTTGAGCGCGAGCAAGTCCTCGGCCGACGCAATCTTCAGGCCGTTGTCGGCACACACATCCGGCGGCTGAATCTGCCCGAAATCGATCGTTCCGAAAAACGCCAGATCGCGTGTTGCGCGAGAGGCAGCACGTCTAATTTCGGCTGAAACATGGGGTGAGTCGGGGATTTCGCGCTGCGGGAGGGGCGGCGTCGGGCGGATGCCGAACACCACATGCCAGTAATTCCATGACGGCCCGGAAAAATTGCCCGCCCGCCGCCGGGCACGTAAACCTCCCGCGCCCCCTCACCCGCCAAATTCAATCCCCTGCGCCAATGGCAGCTCCTTCGAATAATTCACCGTGACCGTCTGCCGCCGCATGTAGGCTTTCCACGCGTCGCTGCCGCTCTCGCGGCCGCCGCCCGTCTCTTTTTCGCCGCCGAACGCGCCGCCGATCTCCGCGCCGCTCGTGCCGACGTTCACGTTCGCAAGCCCGCAGTCGCTGCCGCGCGCCGACGCAAACATCTCCGCCTCGCGCAGGTCGTTCGTGAAAATCGCCGAGCACAACCCCTTCGGGACGCCATTCTGCAGCGCGATCGCCTCGTCGAGGGTGCGGAAACTCATCACATAGAGAATCGGCGCGAATGTCTCGTGCTGGACGATCGCCCACGCGTTCTCCGCCTCGATGATGCAGGGCGTCGCATAAAACCCGTCATCATACGTTCCGCCGCTGAGCCGCCTGCCGCCGCAGAGCACGCGCCCGCCGTGTTTTTTCGCCGCGGCGATGGCACGGGTGAAACTCTCCACTGCGGCAAAATCGATCAGCGGCCCCATCAGCGTGGCCGCTTCCAAGGGATTGCCGATTCGCACCTGTCGATAGGCCTCGACCAGCATTCGCATCAGCTTCGTGTAGACGGATTCATGAACGATCAGCCGGCGGGTCGTCGTGCAGCGTTGTCCGGCGGTTCCGACCGCACCAAACAGGATGGCCCGGGCCGCCAGTTTCAGATCGGCCGTGTGCGCGACCACGACCGCGTTGTTGCCGCCCAGCTCGAGCAACGCCCGGCCGAAGCGCTTCGCCAGCACTTCGCCGACGCGCCGACCCATGCGGGTCGAACCCGTGGCTGACACCAGGGGCACGCGAGGATCGGTCACGAGCGGCTCGCCCACACTCGTGCCGCCGCCACAGACCAGCGAGAAAATCGCCGGATCGACGTTGGATTCGCGGCACACGCGCTCGGCCAGCTTCACGCACGCGACCGCGGTGAGCGGAGTTTTCTCGGACGGTTTCCAAACCGTTGCGTCGCCACACACTGCCGCGAGCGCGCTGTTCCACCCCCACACCGCCACGGGAAAGTTGAAGGCCGAGATGATTCCGACCACGCCGAGCGGGTGCCACTGCTCCATCATCCGGTGGCCCGGCCGTTCGCTCGGCATCGTCAGCCCGTGCAGCTGGCGGGACAGGCCCGTCGCAAAATCGCACATGTCGATCATTTCCTGCACCTCGCCCTCCCCTTCCGCGAGGATCTTCCCCGCCTCGAGGGACACGAGCCGGCCGAGGTCGCGCCGGTGGGCGCGCAAGGCCTCGCCCAGCCGGCGCACGACTTCGCCCCGTTTCGGCGCCGGCACATCGCGCCACACGAAAAACGCGCGCTGCGCCGCGCCGATCGTCCGCTCGAGCTCAATCTGGGTCGGGGTCGACACCCGCCCAAGCACGCTGCCATCGATGGGCGAGTGCTTCTCGATCACCGGACCGGCGCCGAACCACTCGCCGGCAAACACGCCCGCGTTGGTGACCTTGAGACCGAGCCGGGGGAAAATCTCGGCCGCGACCGCCCTGACCGCTGTCGGGTTTTTCGGGATTTTCATGGCCTGATTCTGAAGCGGTGGCGCATGACCGCCGAGTTTTTTTTCAAGGCCGGATGCTCACATCGCATGCGCCTCCTGGACCTTCCTCGGATCCGTCGCGGTGATGATCGCACTCACCGATTTTTGATTGAAGCCCTTGAAGCCGCCCTTGCGCTGCAGGTTTTCCAGATGGCTGCCGATGGCGCCGTCGCGCACGAAACCCTCCGCCTGCTCCGGAGCGATCCACCCCTGCCGGACGAGCGCCGCCACGCGGGCCGGACGCACCGGCCAGCGCTCGCCCTCGGTGAACGCCTGCCGCAAAAACTCGAAGTCCGAAAACGGCTTCATGGTTTTCACGCCCTGTTCCGCGAGCTGATCGCGCAGGCGCGCGAAGTCGAACCGCGCCTCGAGGTGGTGCATGCCCGCCTGCAAAAAACTGTCGCCGTGCAATCCGCACCACATCCCGACCGTCCCGAGCCGCGGCGCGGGCGGCAGCCGGTGGGTGGAGAAATCGACGTCGGTCTCCCCGGGCATCAAGTCGACATCGGCAAACACGACGATCCCGGCCACCGCCTGCTCGGAAATCTGCGCGCCCCAGCCCGCGTCGGCTCCCGCATAAAAGCGCTCGCGCTTCTGAAAGCCGAGCCGCAGGAGGAATGCCATCAAGTCCGCGAAGTGTGCGCGCGAGCAGCGAAAGGTGTGGTGATCGTGGTTGCCCCAGCCAAGACCCAAGCGGTCCTGCCGCCGCTTCTGGATCCGGGCGGCGTGGTTGCGTTCTTGCCAAAACCTCCGCTCCTCGGCGAAGAACAACTCGCACGCCGCGTCGCGGTCGGCCAGCGCGAGCACCGCATCGAGCCGCGCGAATGCATGCCGCACGCCATCGGCATCGTCGGCGAAATCCCGCCTCCGCATCCGCCACAACTCGCGCGCCTGCCCCACTCCACGCCCAAATCTTGTCGACGGATTCCGCACGACAAATCCGCGATAACCCAGCCGCTCCACCGCATCCAGTCGGGTGCCGTTCTCCTCGCTGACGACGGCCCGGCGGAACCGGGCGCCCGTTGCGCCTTCAATCGGTGAATCGAGATCGTGCGCCGCGAGAAAATCCACCAGCGCCTCGGGCCGGAGCGCAACCACCGCTGGCGCGCCGCCTTCGCCGCCTTCGGCCCGCAGCAGCACGCGCGGCATCATTGCACCCGGGTGCCACCAGACGGTGGTCCCGCGCGGCGCCTCGACCTTTTCCTTTTCGAATCCGGCCGCCCGCAAAATTCCCGCCTCCCCGGGCGGGAGCGCGAGGTGATCGACCCACTCGAAGAAATCGGTCCCGGTCTCGTCCCGCATCCGTTCGGCGAGCCGCCGGGCAAAGGCGTTGCGTCCCAAGAACGCCTCGAGGTGGGCGCGGATCAGACGCTCCGCCTCGTAACAGAGCGGCCAGTCGAACGCGCCGGGGGAAGGTGGCTTGGGAACTTGTTCGTCAGTTGTGGGCGCCATGGGGATTGGTGTCGGTCAGCCTGTGCGATTCCGGCCGCGATTGAAGCGAAAAACCAGCCGGAAGCCCCAATCTTCGAAAATCTCTCACGCGAAGCGCGCGGAGGCGCGGAGGCTTGCCCGCCTTTGGCGGGAACCAGCGCTGCCCTCCGCGCCTCCGCGCGCTCCGCGTGAATGTCCGTCCCAAGCGCTGAGACAAATATCTTGGTCGCCGCGCTTGAATAGCCCGCCAGTCTGCGAGCGCAGCGTCTGGCCGAGCCGCAGCCTCACCGGGACTGGTTCGAGCTACCGCCGCGCGAGCAACTCCCACATCAGCACCCCCGCGGCCACCGAGACGTTCAACGACTCGACCTTCCCGCTGCCGGGAAGCGTCACCAGCCGCGTGCAGGCTGCCGCCACGTCGGGCGCGAGCCCGTGCTCCTCGTTGCCGAGCAACAGCGCGACGGGTTTTCGCGCTCCCTGCCCCCCGCCCCGTGCGCCGTCGCCCACCGGTGCAGCTCCGCGAGTCGCCGCGCCGATCACTTCGTAGCCCGCGGCGGCCAAATCGCGCGCGAGGGACGCGAGGCCGTTCGCCTGCCAGACCTCGAGATGCTCGAATCCGCCCCCGGCCACGCGATGCGCCGCGTCCGTCGGTCGCGCCGCCGGCGGGTCTTCCGGAATCACGATCCGCGGCACGCCGAAAAACGCCGCCGTCCGCGCGATCGCGCCGAGATTGTGCGCGTTGCCGATCCGATCGAGCACCAGCACGGCCTCGCCCCGCTGCGCCCATTTTCGGGGATCGCCGGGCGCCACCTGGTGCAGAGCTGGCGCCTCGACGACCGCCACAATGCCACCGTGGTGGATGGAACCGGCAATCTTCTCGAGTTCCGCCGGCTCGACCTGGCGGTAAATCTTCTTCGCCTGCGCGAGCACCTTGCAGATCGCCCCCACGCGCTGCCCGGTGGCGCGGTCGAAAAACAGCCGCTGGATCGAACCCGGATCCCGCGCAAAACGCGCCCGCACCGCCGCGAGCCCGCACAATTTCAGCTCGTCGCGCGCAGTGGGCGACCGCAAACCGGCAGCGAAGCGGGGCGATTGAGCCATGCCCCACTCTGAAGTGGCCCGGGCGCGAAACCAAACAAAAGGTGAACGATATCGGAGGTACAAGGTGAAACTTGACCTCGTTTCCGGCTCGGGATGGTGCGGGCGCAGGCCCTTGGAGTGCGGCGGCTTGACGCCGCTTTCCAAAGCGGCGCCGGGTCGCCGCACTCCAAAGCGGCGCCGCCTCAGTACCCCTTGAAATGCTTCGGGTCGCCCGGCTGCTGGTAGCGGGTCACGTAGGTTTTGTTGCTCGCGGCGAGCTTGAGGAAGACGTCGAGGGGCACGACCTCAACCGGCCCGTCGAGGCGCTTCACGACTTCGACGAGGCTGTTGACGTCGTTCGACTCGCGCACGTGCACGAGCAGGAAATACGGGCGCTTCGCGTTCAGCGCGATCAGCTCGCCCAGATCGGCCGCGACTTCCTCGCGTGGCCGGCGAGGATCGATGTAGTAATCGTAGGAGATCATCGGCCGCGTGTCCCGCAGGTCGCGCGTGCGCGCCGGGCCGTAGCCGTTGATAAAACCGATCACATCGGGAAACGCCGCGTAGTAACGATCCACCGTCTCCTTCGGCAGATCCGCATTGCCGACATTTCCGTCGGCGGCGGAGTTGTCCATAATCTCGAGCACGCGCTCATCGAGCCGGACCATCAGCGCGTTCGCCTCCTTCATCAACGGCCCGAACCGGTCGGCGGGGATGTGGTTCGGATACATGTAGCCCGGGCCGGAAAGTCCGCCGATGAAGTAATCGTTGGGCGTGGCGCTCTCGTGGAAATACTCGAGCGCGGCGGGCGAAAACTTGGTCCAGTTCATTGTCACCTGCCAGGCGAAGGGCAGCTTGCCGCGGCCGGGTTTCGTCCACACCCCGATGCCGATGCTGTCGGACTGCACAAACGAGAGGTAAACCTTCTGCGTCGCCACCAGCTTGGCGTCGCGCGCCACGTGGTGGTTGTTCGTGAACTTGAAGCCGGGCGTGAACGTGAACTGGCAGTTGAAGCTCAAGTTCGGCAGATTGTGCAGCCCCTCCATCTTGAGTCCGTAGCTGGAAAGCAGCGTCGTGTGCTGTTCCTCCGTGTCCTTGGCGTAGGAGTGCCAGCCGAAGACTGTCGCCCCGGGGCGCAACTCGGAAAAGAGGCGTTTCTCGAGCGCAAGTTCGGCGGCATGCACGGGATTCGCGGAGAGGTCCTGGAAGAACATTTTCTCCCGCACGCCCCAGTCCGCCATGGCCGGCATCCGCACCGCGCCGGCGTGGCCGCCCATGAGCATGATTGCGTCCCGATTACAGCGCGCCCAATAGCGCCCGACGGCGTCCTGATAAATCTCGGCATCGGTCCGGCCGGTGTAGCGCCCGCGCAGATCGTCGATTTTCCCCAGACCGCGATCGACGACGTGCGGCAGCGTCTCCTCGCTGACGACCAGCGCGTCCTCCAGTCCGGCGATGGTGAAGGCCACGTTGAGCGAGGCCGGCACCGCTTTGTCCCAGACCACGTAGCCCTTCGCGAACCGCGCGAACAGCGTGAGCGCATCGGCGGCGGACTTCACCGCGGTGAACGTCACACCGTGCCGGCGCTCGTAGAAGTTGAAGAGCGGCTCGGTGATCTCCCATTGGAAGTCCCGCGGGTGCACGACGTAGAGCCGGGGCTCCG
>JACQWL010000577.1 GCA_016209255.1 Verrucomicrobiota bacterium | reverse complement strand
CGAATTTCCCGGCGCGATTTGCAGGTGACGTTTGCCACCCGGTTCAACCGCCGTCGCCGCGAGCATGTTCACCAGTCGATCTGAACCTGCGAGCGCCCGGCGCCTTTAGTCATAACCTCACCCAATTTCATCGGACACACACCGCTCGGAGCCGCTGGTGGAGGACGCTCGTCTCGCGATCCTAAACCTGACCCTATTTGGCGCCGGCGATGAAGCACTCCTGTGCCTCGAAACCTTCCGTCGCAACGGCCGCTGGCAGTTGCTTTTCCCCCACGCGACGCCAATCGACCCATCCAAAAACTGATGTGCACCCCGTGGTGCATGCCCGAAACGAATCCCCTTGACGCTCCCGTCGTAACAGGCAAACGAAGCGTTCCCAACTTTGGTGGGGGTGGCTAGCCGGACGCTAGTGGCTACGTCCCATACCATATCTACCAAGAAAACCCCCATCGCCCCCCCATGAAAACCAGTTCCCTTAACATCAGGAAATCCATCACCGCGCTGGTGGGTTGGCTCGCGATAGCCCTTCTGCCCGCGGTTTCAGTCCAAGCTGTCGACGGCGGCCAGGCTACGGGCACCATCGAGGGCCGCGTGCAAAACGAGTACACCGGGCGTTACCTGAATAAAGCCCGTGTCCAGATCAAAGGATCAAACCTCCAGGCCTTCACCGACGAAACTGGCAGCTTTCGCCTCGCCAACGTCCCCAGCGGCCCCGTGGTGATCGAGGTATACTATACAGGCCTTCAATCGCAGGAGATTTCGCTCACGGTTCCGGGCAACCAGAGCGTCAAACAGGAGGTGAAGCTGAATCCAGCGGGGCAAGGGTCAGGCGTCGTCCAACTCAATCCCTATGCGGTCGAGTCCACCCGCATCACCGATCAAGCGATCATCGCCGTGAACGAGCAACGGTTCGCTCCCAACATCAAGAACGTCGTCGCGACCGGCGACCTCAGCGAGCACGCGGACGGCAACATCGGCGAGTTTCTGAAGTTTCTGCCGGGCCTATATGGCGCGGCCGACCAGCGTCAAATCGGAGCGCTTTCGGTGCGGGGACTGCCCAGCGCCTACACGCAGGTCACCATCGACGGCGCGGCGACGGCGGATGCGCAGCTCGCCGGCACCAGCCGGAGCGTCGAACTCCAGTATTCCATGTCGAGCGAGAACGTGGCCCGCGTGGAGGTGACCAAGATGCCCACGCCGTCGAAGGGCGCCGACACGATGGCGGGTTCGGTGAACATGATCAGCCGCAGCGCCTTCGAAAGCGTGCGGGCGGATTTCAAATACCAGGCGAACTTCACCGGGGACCACGAGCATGTCTCGTTCAAACCGGAGGATCTCGGGTTGAAGCGGGAGATGTATTACCTCCGGCCGAGCATGAGCTTCGCGTATACCAATCCGGTCAGTGATAACTTCGGGTTCGTGATCACCGGCATGTTCCAGAGCCGCTGGACGCCGCAGAACATCTACACGCCCACCTTCACCAACAACAGCGCGACCTTCGGCTCCACCGTGGCGAAACCGATGAACTCCGCCGTCAGCTATACGTCCGCGGCGGGCATGAATCACAAGAGCGCGATCGCCGTCACGGCCGACTGGCGCGTGGCCCCCAACTCGGTTCTCTCCGGCACGATCCAAACCTACACCCAGGACAACCAGAACATCAGCTACGTCCTTGCGTACGGCACCGGAACTATCGCGACGCCGACGGTGGCGGGCGCCGCGACCGGCACCTTCGGCGATGATTTTACGCTCGGGGCGATCGGCCGCGGGGCGGTCACCTTCCGCAACAATTTTGCCGACACCGCCCGGGGCGGCTTCCGGGGCAACACCCGCTACGCCTTTAACAACGGCGACTGGAAAGTCGACGCGCAGGTCGGCTACTCGAAGGCCAGGACCTGGCTGCGCGGGCCGGAGAAGGGCATCGGCAACAACATTGTCGTCGAAAACGCGGTTCCCCTCCGGGTCGAAATGCGCAACATCGACCCCAGGACCGGGCCGGGCGAAATCCGGGTCTTCAACAGCGCCAACCAAGAGGTGGAAGTGCACGATCCGAGCCTCCACGACATCACGCGCATTGTTAGTTTCAACGTCATCGGCCGCGATGTGCGCGACGACGTCCTCACGTATAGCGCGGACGTCAAACGCACTCTCGATTTTCTTTCCTTCCCGGCTTCGCTCCAGATTGGCGGGGCGCGCAAGCAGCAGGAGCGCGACCGCACGGGCAAGTCCCAAGTCTTTACCTATAACGGACCGGGTGGAAATCCGTCCCCCGCTCCCTATGTGTGGCCGCACGAGACGCTGCGCTGGGATCCCGCGGGCAAACCCGCTCCCGTGCTGTCGCCCTACCCGCTGGTGGAAGCCTGGAAGGCGAACCCCGGGCTGCTGACCCAGACGGTGGCGCAGGCCGGTACCACCGAGCAGTTCTGGCGGCAGAATTCGGAATACATCAAGGAGACCGCCGATGCGTTGTATTTTCAGGCGGAGGCACGGCTCCTGAGCAACCGGCTGCTCGTCCTCACCGGTGTTCGCTATGAGAAGACCACGGGCAACGGTGCCGGGGCGCTCAACACGCCCGACGCCGTGTTTGTGCGCAGTGCGGATGGCAGCTTCGTCCTGACCCCGGCCGGCGCGCGCATTCGCCGGCCCGAGGCCGGCGCGACGGGCTCCCCGGAGCAGATGAGGCTGATCTGGTATGAACGCGAGGCCCGGGCCAAGCGTTCCTACGACGGCTTTTACCCGAGCCTGCACCTCACCTATAACATTACCGAACGGTTGCAGGCGCGGGCGGCTTATGCCCGCACCTACGGGCGACCCAACTTCACCTTCATCATTCCGAACACGGTGGTCAGCGAGTTTACCGATGCGGAAGGAGACCCCGTGGGTGGCCGGTTGACGGTGCGCAATCCCGGGCTGCTCCCGTGGACGGCCGACAACTTCGACCTTTCGCTCGAATACTACACCGATCAGGGCGGGGCGTTCGTCGCGGGTGTGTTCCGCAAGGACATTACGGACTTCTTCGGCACCATCGATCGGGATGCCACGCCGCAGGATCTCGAGGAGGCGGGCGTGGAGGCCGGTGCCCCCGGGTGGACGGTTCGGACCACGGAAAATGTCGGCGAGGCCAGCGTCAACGGCATGGAATTGTCCGCGAATCAGTCGCTGAGCCCGCTGGACGCACACCTCGGCGGTTGGGGCAAACATTTCCGGGTGTTTGCCAACCTCACCAAGCTCAAGCTCAAGGGCAATCGGACGGCTGATTTCACCGGGTTCCTCCCGAAGGGCATCAACTACGGCATTGAATACAACAAGCGGCCGTTCACCGCCTCCCTCCGCTGGAATTACCGCAGCAATGAGACGTTTGCGAGTCCCACCAACATCGGAACGAATGGCCGCCAATACTGGCGGAGCCGGACGCACCTCGACGTGAACGTCAGCTACAGCATCCGGCCGAATCTGGCCCTCTTCGTCAACGTGCGGAACATCACCAACCGTCCGGTGCAGCCACTCCGTTCGAGCGGCGAACTGCCCTACTACGCCACGCTGCAGTATCACCAGTATTACGGCATCCCGTTCAACTTCGGAATCCGCGGCTCCTTCTGAGCCCTGCTGAACGCGGCCGGACGCCGGGCTCGGCGTGGCGTCCGGGTGGGCAGTTAATCCCGGCAGGCGGGGTACTGGTGTCGGAAAACCCAGCCGGCCGCGTCGCGCCCACGGGCCACCCGGCGCGTGCGGTTACCGGGAACCGCGCTTGGTGTCGGCGGCCATCTCCAGCAGGGCATCGAGCATTTTCACTGAAGCCTGGGGTTCGAGGAAATTGGTGCCGGGCCAGGTCTCGTAGCCGCCCAGTTCGAAGTGTCGCGGCGTGGGCAGATAGCCGATGTATCCATGGTTAATTTCCACCATGAAGGACTGGGCAAACGGGCTGCGTTTTTTGAACTCGAGGCCGATCTCCGCGAACGTCTCACAGGGTGTGCTGCCGATGCAGATGTCCCCGATCCGCAGCACCTGCAGCGGCACCTTGGCGGGCTGGGGCGCCGCGGCGAGCAATTGGACGCGGCCGGCGTAGCTGAGCTTGGTCACGAAGTCCGGCGTCGTCGCCCACTTCGCACCGACCGGCAGGTTGCCGCCGGGC
The DNA here is from genome assembly GCA_016209255.1 of Verrucomicrobiota bacterium. Taxonomy (GTDB): domain Bacteria; phylum Verrucomicrobiota; class Verrucomicrobiia; order Opitutales; family Opitutaceae; genus ER46. Next base: position 15,071 of record JACQWL010000577.1, on the reverse strand, counting down.
ACGCGCGGCGCCCGGGCCTCGACGTCCTTCGCCCACGCCAGCAACTCCGGCTCGATAGCCCGCCAGGCGATGCCCGCCTCGCGAAAGCGGGCCGCGAGCTCGGCGCTGTCTTTCCAGGTGGCCCGGGCCAGGGCTGCCTGCACGCTCCCGGCCAGGTCGTTCGCCAGGGCGCGCGACCGGCTGTAGGGGACTTTGCGGGCCGCCGAATGGGGAAACTTCTCCGGACTCAGGGCAAGATCGCCGCTGGTGCCGTTGGCCATCAGCGCGACGAACGGCGTGCTGCCTTCCGGGAGCTTCTGCAGCCGTTTCAACGCCTCGCAGAACTGGCCGAAATAGTCGGCGGAAATGTGGGCGGGACCCGAGTCGCCCGCGTAATGGGCGGAGTAGGCTGCGTAGACGGAAATGGGCGCGCCACCGGGTTCGCGCAGGGCGAAGAAGGAGACGACGGGATCGGTGGGCCCGGCCGGTTCCGTGAACGAGGGATTGCCGGCGGTCGTGTTCTTGGCTGCCCGCTCGATTTTGCCGAAGGGGCTCGCCTGGCCCTTGCCCGCGCGCACCATCCAGCGCCGGTTGACGAGGTAATCCTTCGTGTCGACCGTGCCGAAGGCGACTTCCGCCGGCCGCAGCAGGTTCATCGCCCGCCGCACGCCGTCGGCGATCCGGCGGGCGACGAAAAGCTGGTAGTCGTCGAGCTTCTGGTCGGAAACGTAGCGGGAAGAGCCGAGGGCCGTCCCGGCGGAGTGCGTGTGCGTGGCCGAGACCATGACATTCTCCGGCGGGATCCCGGTCGCCTCCTGGATCAGGCGCCTCGCCTCGATGCTGACGCTGCGATGCATGCCAAGCAGGTCGCACACCACCAGCGCCAGCCTTGTCTTGCCGTCGTCGAGCACGAGGCAGCGCGCGTGCAGTTCGTCATTAATGTGCTGCGCCGGATAGGGCGCAAAGCCACCGACGATCAGGGTGCCCAACGGAGGGGTAATGTTGCTGGTCGCCGCCCCCGCCTGCAGGCGGGGGGTCGCGGGCGCAGCGGCCAGGAGAGCGCCGGTGCACAGGATGAATATCAGGGGGATTAGTTTTTTCATGGAGGGGTTAAGGGGGCATCTCGGCCGGCATGAGGCCGTCGTCTGGACGTGCGCTGGGTGCGGGACACTGAAGGTGACAGCGCCATTCCCACGTTCGTGACCGCTGTTCATATCCGAACGGCCGGCTGGAAGTGAAGCCCGAAGGGACAACCCGTGCCAGCCCGGGCGCACGTCCGGATTACTGGCAGGAAACCGGATTTTTCATGGGGTCGGGCGAAGCTGCTGGAGCTTTTTGCGCAGGTGAAATGATTGACCTTTCCTGTCTCGCGGTTCCGCTCGTCTCGATTCCCCTTCTTCCAGTTCAGCAATATGCTTCCCATGTCCATCCTCGCCCGCATCCGTTTCCCCGTCCTTTCATTCGCCGCGCTGAGTGTAATCGCGGCCGTCATGCGTCCGACGCCTTTGAGCGCGGCGAAGGATCCGCCCCTACGGGTCATGACCCCGGATGAGGCGCTGGCCGCGTTTCAAATCGAACCGGGCCTGCGCATCGAGCTGGTCGCGGCCGAACCGATGGTCGACGATCCCGTCGCCTTTGCCTGGGATGAAAAGCGGCGGCTGTACGTGGTCGAGAACCGCGGTTACCCCGATCCGCTGCAGACCAACAGCAAGCCCAACGAGCCCTGGACGACCAAGGGCCGGATTGCGCTGCTGGAAGACACCAATGGCGACGGCCGCTACGACAAGCGCACCACCTTCGCCGAGGGGCTGGGGTATCCCAACGGCATCATGGTGTGGCGGGGCGGCGTGTTCGTGACCTCGGCGCCGGATTTGCTGTATCTCAAGGATAACGACGGCGACGGCGTCGCGGACGAGCGCCGGGTTGTCCTGACCGGCTTCGAGACGAGCAAGACCGCCCAGATCCGGATGTGTTATCCGACGCTCGGCCTGGATGGCTGGATTTACGTGGCGGGCGGACGCAATGGCGGCAAGGTCCACTCGCCGGAACATCCCTCCCGGCCGGTAGTGGAGTTTCCGCCGGGCGATTCCCGCTTCCACCCCGACACCCTGCTCTTCGAACTGGTAGGCGGCAACAGCCAGTTCGGCCTGACCATCGACGACTTCGGCCGCCGTTACGGCCTGGTCAACCGCGAGCCGGTCATGCACACGGTGCTGGAGCCGCACCATCTCAAGCGAAACCCCTATCTAGCCTTCAACGCGAGCATCCACGCGGTCTCCAAGGTCCAGGCCGAGGCGAAGGTGTTTCCGATCAGCCAGGCCAAGACCGCGTCCTATTGGGGGCAGATGTTCCGCCCCGATCCCAAGCGCGTCGGGCACGAGGGCACGTTCACGTCGGCCTGCGGGCACCACATCTTTGGCGGCACGGCCCTGACGCCCGAACACGTGGGCAACTTCTTTATCTGCGAACCGGCCCAAAACCTGATCCAGCGCCAGGTCATGCGTCCGGACGGGGCGTCGTTCATTTCCGAAGTGCCCTACACGGGCCGGGAGTTTCTCGCCTCTCCGGATATCGGCTTCCGGCCGGTGTACCTGCGCAACGGCCCGGACGGTGCGCTCTATATCGCTGACATGTATCGCCAGGAAATCGATCACCCGCAGTACGTGCCCGAACAGGCGCGTTTGCTGTTGGATTTTACCGGTCCGCACGGGACCGGCCGCATCTGGCGCGTCGTGAAGGACGTGAAAACGTCCCCGCGGACCATGCCGGGCACGACGGTGGCTGAACTCTGCCGGGACCTCGCGTCGCCCGATTCGTGGTGGCGCAACACGGCGCGCCGGCTCCTGCTGGAACGCGCCGATCCGGCCTGCGTTCCGCTGCTGGAGAAGGGGGTGTCCGACGCCCCGCTGGCGGCGACCCGGTCGCTCGCCCTCTGGACGCTGCAGGTGTTGCAGCGGCTTTCCCCGGCAATGATCACCGCGGCGCTGCGGGATCGCGATCCGGGCGTGCGGGAACAGGGACTCTGGCTGGCGGAGAAGCGGGCCGCGCAGTCCGGCGAGATCGTCGCATCGCTGCTGCCCATGGCGCAGGACGCCGACGCCCGGGTGCGTTTTGTGGCGGCCTTGGTGCTGGGAGGACTGGAGGATTCGCGGGTGGTCGCCGCCCTGGCGTCCATCGCGGTCCGCGATGGCGGGGATCGCTGGACGCGTGCCGCGGTCCTGAGCGGGATCGGCCGGCGAATGGACGAATTTTTCTCCGCCCTTAACCGCTCCCGTGCCGCCAATCCGGCCGGCTTCGCGGCGGTGATGGAGGATTTGAGCCGGATATTCGGAGCGGGTGCCTCGCCGGAATCATGCCGGCGCTTCCTCTCCGGCATGCTGGCCGAGGATCGCGAGCTGGCGTGGTGCCTGCCGGCGGTCCTCAGTCTGGCGGAGGGCGTGCGGGGCCGGACCGATCTGGGAGCGAAGAAGGGTGACAGCCCGCTCGCCGCCCTGCTCACCGGAAGCGGGGCCGCCGCGGGGGCGCTGTCGCTGGATGATCTTTTCGGACGGGCGGCCACCGTGGCGCGGAACGAGGAGGCGGCGACCCGCGAGCGCGTCAGCGCGGTTTCGCTGCTGGGGGCCTCCGACTTTGCCCGGGCGGGAGCGCTCCTGGGCGATCTGCTCGACGCCCGCCAGCCGCCGGCACTGCAGCTGCAGGCCGTGCGCGCGCTGGAACGGCTGGGCGATCCGCGCGGGGGCGAACTCCTCGTGGAGCCGAAGCACTGGACGCGCTACACGCCCCAGATCCGCGCCGCCGTGGTTTCCACGATGACCTCCAAGCCGGCGCTGGCCGGCGTCATGTTCGCGGCCATCGAGCGCGGCACCGTCAAGGCCTCGGAGATTCCGTCCAACCGGCGGACGCAGTTGCTCAAGCATTCCGATGCGAAGGTGCGCGCCGGGGCGGAGGCGGCGTTCAAGAAACTGGAGGGCGGCGACCGCATGCAGGTGTATCAGGCCCATCGCGACATCCTCAAGCAGCCGGTGAACGTGGCGAAGGGCGCCGATCCCTTCATGCGGGTCTGCTCCGCGTGCCACACGTACAATGGCGTGGGCGGCAAGGTCGGCCCCGATCTGGCGGGGGTCCGCAACCAGTCGGACGAGGCGCTGCTGCTGCACGTGCTCGTGCCGAATCACGAGATCTCCCCGGGCTACGAGGCGGTTTCGGTCACGACCCGGGATGGCCGGACGCTGTCGGGCTGGCTCGCCTCGGAATCGGAAAACAGCCTGACGCTGCGCACGGCCTTCGACACCGAGGAGATCGTGGCCCGCTCCAATATCTCCTCCTTCGTCGCCTCCGGGGTCTCCTTGATGCCGGACGGTCTGGAACAGACGATGACCAAGGAGGAACTGGCCAATATCATCGCCTACCTGCGCCAGGAACCCGGGGCGGCCGGCCCCGCCGCCGGTCCCCGCCGCTAATCACCCGCGTCCCGTCCGTAGCCGTATCCATTCAGTCAAACCCCGTTCACCGATGGAGCAGGATAAACCAAAAGGTGGGTGTAGGGGCGTCGCTAGCCGACGCCCATCGTACGACGTGGAAACGGGCGTCGGCAAGCGACGCCCCTACATCTCGACTGAATCGTTACGGCTTAGACTTACTCCCATGTCCCCATCCCTCCGTCTCCTCTGCCTCCTCGGGCTTCTCCTCAGCCCCACCGCCTCCACGCTCCTCGCCCAGGGCCCGGCAAATGTCATCGTCCCGACGTCGAAGATCACGCTCTTCAACGGGAAGGATCTTTCCAACTTCTACACTTGGCTGCGGGGCCACAAGTACAACGATCCGGACCGCGTCTTCACGGTGGTGGATTACCTCGACGGCGGCCCGGCCATCCGGGCGAGCGGCCAGCACTACGGCGGCATCGTGACCAAGGAGCGCTACGCCAATTACCGTCTGCTGGTGGATTTCCGATGGGGTCTGGTGACGTGGCAGCCGCGCCACGACAAGGCGCGCGATGCGGGCATCCTGTTGCACTGCCAGGGCCCCGACGGCGGGTATGCGGCGGACTTCAACGGGGCATGGATGCGCTCCGTCGAATTCCAGATCATCGAGGGTGGCACCGGCGATCTGCTCCTGGTGGGTGGCTTTGACAAGCCGGGCGGCGAACGTCTCCTCGTCCGCATGACGGTGCCGGTGCGCGAGGTACCGGCGGCCGGAGGCAAGGCCGGGAGCGTCACCTATTTCTGGGATCCCAAGGGTAAACCCAAGGCCGTGGCGGCAATCCGCGTCAACTGGTATGGACGCGACCCCAAATGGAACGGCGCCCTCGGCTACCGCGGGCCGCAGGATGTGGAAAAGCCCGTGGGCGAGTGGAACCGGCTCGAGTCCATCTGCGACGGCGGTGATGTCGAGTTCTTCGTCAACGGCGTCAAGGTGAACAGCGGCACCGACGGCAACCTGCGCGACGGACGGATCCTTTTTCAATCTGAAGGGGCGGAAGTCTACTACCGCAACATCGAGCTCCACCCGCTGCGGAAATAGATCGGGGTGGCCTGAATTTTTTACTCCCGGATGACCGGGTCCGCTCGGGCGGCGGAGCGGTGCTTTTTTATGAAAACTCCAACGAATCCAAAAGGAGGGTGGCTGGCCTGCCTCACCCGGTCCGCTCTTCTCGCCGGACTGCTGGTTGCCACGCTGGGCAGCCGCGCCGCTACGATCGCGGCCGCTGCCGAATTCCGTGTCGGCCGGGCCAAGGTCGTCATCACCCCGCCCATCGGCAGCGTCATTGGCAACTCCTACGGGGTTTCGATCGCCACCGGGGTGACCAGCGACCTGCATGCCAAGGCGGTCGTGTTTGAAAGCGGGGGCGTCAAGGCCGCCATCGTCGCGTGCGATCTCATCAGCCTCCACCGGCCCATCGTCGAAAAGGCCCGGGCGCTGATCGCCCAACGCACGGGCCTGTCTCCGGAGCGGGTCATTCTGGCCGCCACGCACTGCCACGGCGGACCGCAAACCCATCCGCTGTTTCTCGAGGCGGTCGGCGGTGAGGCGCGCCGGATCAGCGAGCGTTACCTGGAGGCGCTGCCCGGGATGATCGCCGAGAGCGTGAGACTCGCCGAGGCGGATTTACAGCCGGCGAATATCTTCGTCGGCCAGGGCCATGAGGATGCCCTGACCTACAACCGGCGTCTGCTCATGCGCGACGGCTCGGTGATCAAGTCCAGCCCCACGAATGCCAATGCCGTGCGCGCAGTCGGCCCGATCGATCCGGATGTCGGAGTGATTTATGTCGAGGGCCGCAAAGGCGCGCCCCTGGTCACGGTCGTCAATTTCGCCGCGCACGTCGGCGGCGGCGGAAACGGCCAGGTCGCGGCGCATTATCCCCACTATCTGGCGGAAGTCCTGGGGCGGGTGAAGGGCGGGTCCATGCTCACCCTGTTCATCAATGGCATGTCGGGGAACGTGAATCCAAACAACAATACCTTTCGCGGCAGCCTCGTCCGCGCCTTGCAGGGCGACAGCAGCGCTGCCGCCATGGGCAGCATCCTGGCGGCGGCCGTGCTCAAGACCTATCCGCATCTCAAGCCGCTCGCGCCCGGGCAACTGCAGGCAAAGTCCCGGCCGGTCCGCGTCCCGGTGGCGCCGGCGCCGTCCAAGGCCGGGCTGGCGGCAGCGCGCGCCACGGTCCTCCGCCACGGGAAGGGGGCGACGTTCAATGAAGTCATCCTCGCCTGGCGGGCCATCGATTTGGCCACCTATGGCTCCGATGGGCTCTGGGACAGCGAAGTCCAGGCGATCGCGTTCGGCCAGGAAATGGCGGTGGTCGGATTTCCCGGCGACTCGTTTGTCGAAATGGGCCTGGCCATGAAACAGAACTCGCCGTTCGCGCTCACCCTGGTCAGCGAGCAATCCGGCAACGGTTCGCTAAGCTACATTCCCAATGCCAAGGCGTTCCCCGAGGGCAGCTACGAGGTGATCAGCGCCCGCGTGGTTCCGGGCGGAGGCGAGGTCCTCGCCACTGCGGCGATTGCGCTGCTCACGGAAATGTTTCCCCGGCCCTGAACCGGTGATGCCAATATCGATCCGGATCGTTCGGGTTTGCGACGATTTTGAAACCGCCAATAGCGCGTGGTTCGTTCGTGCTCGTAATCGTGCTCGTGCTCGTGCTCGACCGGTGCGAGTAAGAGCACGATTACGATTACGAGCACGAGGGACCCTTCGGTTGCGGTTTCCGCGGTGTGGATAAATCCGGCTATCCAATACGTATCCACTCAGTAGACCCCCATCCACGAATGAGCGGTCGGTCACCAAATGATGTAGGGCTGGCGCTTGTCGCCACGCCGCATTCTTCAGTCGAAAAACGGCGCGTCGGCGGGCGACGGCCCTACACTCTATTGCATCGTTACGGCTGAGCGAGGTGATCGGATAACAGTTTCACCAATTCCTCCTGCACGACCGTTTGGGCCGATTCAGACTTGTCTTCCCGCAAACCGGCATACGCGGCGATCACGCGCAGGGCGCTTCCGTTCCGGGCCTGGGTCTGCGAAAACACGGCGAGGTCCACCTGTCCGGCTCCCTGGCCGTGGGTGCGGGTGACGACTCCGTCTCTCCTGGCGGGTGCGATTCCCCGGAGGCCCGCCTCCCGCAGCGTCGGGCTCTTTGCTGCGACGCCATCGGACGCCGGCCCGGGAAAGAAGCGATCGTCGGCGTTGAAAGCGAAGACCTCGCGGCCGTCGCCCGCGATCGCCAGCACGCCGAATCGCACGTCGAGCCGGTTGAGCAATTCCAGAACGTCGTGGCGCAGTTGCGCCCCCGGCGAATTTGCCGAAGGCACGGAATAGATCGGCCGGCCGGGCCGGTTTCCCGTCATCTTCCCGCCGTCGAGCACCGCCTCGCCGCGAATCCACACATGGGATACGCCGACCGCATGCGCATGCGGCCGGGCGAAGGTGGCGGTGTCGTTGATCTGCCCGGGATCGAAGAGCACCAGATCGGCGCGCCGGCCCGGCTGGATCAGACCGCGGTCGCTCCAGCCGAGCCGGCGCGCGGGCAGTCCGGTCATCTTGCAAATGGCTTCTTCCCACGAAAGTACACGGCGCTCGCGGACGTATCGGGCCAGCACCCGCGGATAGGTGCCGTAGGAACGGGGATGCGGGTGTCCCTCGCCAAACGCGGGCAGGACGCCGTCGGACGCGATGCACGTTTGCGGATGGCGCATGACCCGGTCGACGTCGCCGTCGGGCCGATCGTCGATCGTGTGATAAATGGCGTTGGCCCCGCGACCGACGAGTTCCACCACGAGTTCCGCGCCGGCTCGCACCGAAAGCAGCGTCTTTCGCTGGTCGAGAATCCCGGCCAGATTCATGCCCTCGAGCCGCGTATCCGCGGCCAGCCGCGCGATCTGGATGCGGGCCAATGCGACGCGCACATTTTTCGGGTCACGGGTGTTCTGTTCCTTTTCGAACATCTTTTCTAGAATCTCGACCTCGACCGACTCGACGGTATCCCGGAGTACTTTCGGATCGGCCATGCGTTGTTTGAACGCCGTGGTGCCGCCGGCAATCAGCGGTTGCGGCACCATCAGCCCGATGCTGCTGCTGCCCGCTCCGTAGGGGTACTGGTCCAGCGTCACGTCCGACCCCGCCGCCCGAACGCGATCGATTGTGGCCAGGGTTCTTTGCGTCAGCCCCCAGCCCGAGGCCGAGGAAATCTTGTGGTGCGAGATGTGAACGGGCACCCGGGCCTCGCGTCCGATGTGGAGCGCTTCCTCGAGCGCCTCTTCGATCTTCACGCCTTCGTCGCGCATATGCGTGGCATAGAATCCGCCGTAAGGTGCGATTTCCCGGGTGACCGCGACCACCTCCGGCATCTCGGCGTAGGCACCCGGCCGGTACCGCAGGCTCGTGGAAAGACCAACGGCTCCGGCCTCCATCATCCGCGCGACCCGGTGTCGCATGGCGGTGAGCTGCCCGGCGGTGGGCGGCACGTTGCGATCGCCCATCTCCGCCACGCGCACGCTGCCGTGGCCGATCAGGAGAACGATGTTCACGCCGGCTCCACCTTCGTGCAGATCACGAAAGAAGGCCGTGGCGTCGGTCGGCGACCCACCGCAGTTGCCGACGACCAGCGTGGTCACACCCTGCCGCACGCAGTTTTCCGCGTCGCGCTGCGAGCGAATATCGCGATCGGCGTGGCTGTGCAGATCGATGAAGCCGGGAGCCAGCACGAGGCCCGTGGCATCGACAATTCGCCTGGCCCGCCAGCCGGCCGACGCTCCCATGCGACTGATGCGGCCATCGGAGATCGCCACGTCGGTGACGACGCCCGGTGCGCCGGTACCGTCGATCACGTTGGCGCCACGGATCAAGAGGTCGTGGGTGATTTCGTCGGCGCCCAACGCGGGTCGGTTCAGCGTGAGCAAGGTGGTGCAGATCGTGAGGGCGAACCCAGGGCGGCATTGGGCCAGCGTTGGGCGAAAGTTCGAGCGCATCGCCCATAGCGATAATTCTTCTGTTCCGGATGTCCATCTCTCCGGCAATGATATCGCCCGTCAACGCATAGTAGGGGTCATGCCGCGGATTGGGAGATCAGACGACGCCACCACCGGTTCCGCTCTGGTTGCGTGCGATGAGTGTGGGTCAAGTTGTGGCTGAGCGCGGACGGCGTACCGAGGTTCAGGTTGATTCCCCATGATGACAAATGCGTGCAGCAGCCATTGGCTGCGCCCGCATGCCTCGAACCGACATGACTGGAACGCGGCGCGCGCGGTTGGTTTGCGAAAGATCCACGTGCGGTAGTTGCCACGACTTGTGCGCCTCAGGCGCATTGATTACGTGGTAAATCGCGCCGGGAAATTCGAGCCGTAGCTGTCGTGCCCCGGGAACCAGCGTGGTCTGGCCCAATCGCTGCGCGAGCGCACTACCCACCCCATATTGGTTATGTTTCGCGCTTGATCTCCCAATCCGCGGCATGACCCCTGCGGCCGCCCCGGAAAACGTTTTGCCTCCGTCGCTCGAGACCGAGACCGCCGGGCAGCTCTCGCTGCCGTGGTGGGTGCCGGCGAGGTAACCGAGCACGATCGGGCCGTCGGCGGTGCGCACCGCCTTGGGCCACGCGAGATGTTCGAAGCGCGAGTTCGCTGGCGGTGGCACGGCGACGCGAACGACATCGCCATTCGGCGCACGCCCGGCCCAAGCGGGCAACGGAGCCGAAGCCGACGACAGCAAGGGCATCGCAAAAAGCAGCGAGGGGATCAAGGGTTTCATGGTTACAACAGAAAGATGCGGCTTTGGGATCGGGTTAGGAGAATAACGTTGCCGAAGCGGATGCAATGATGAGTCAAATATGGTGGCACCACGCAAAGGCCACTTGTTTGAGAGTTACTCGACACGACCGGACTCGCCGGGCTTTCCCGCCTCCGGCGGGTTTGCGCGTGTTTCCCGGATTTTCCCATGGATTCGAAGCGTTCATGGATTGACGGCAGCAGGATTTCCAATCTCTGAACCGCCTCGAATCCCTCGCGGGAAGGATTGAGCGCTTTCAGATATTGCCGTGGGCCGCGGCCCCCGCTGCCGTGTTTCTGCTCGTCTCGCGCCCGAATCGCTCTCACGTTTTCCCCGCGGTTCCAACCACCCCGTGTCCGACTCTCCGACCTCGTCCGACGCCGCAGTCTTCCTCAGCTACGCGCATGAGGATACGGACGCCGCGCGCCGGATCGCCGAGGCGCTGCGCAGCCAGGGCGTTGAAGTGTGGTTCGATCAGAACGAGCTCCGCGGCGGCGATGCCTGGGACGCAAAGATCAAGAAGCAGGTCCGCGCGTGCACCCTGTTCCTCCCGCTCGTGTCGCAACACACGCAAGAACGCGGCGAAGGCTACTTCCGCCGCGAGTGGAATCTCGCCGTCGAGCGCACCCATGACATGGTGGCCGGCATCCCCTTCATCGTTCTTGTCGTGATCGATGACACGTCCGAGAACGGCGCGGCGGTGCCGGAGGAATTTCTGCGTTATCAGTGGACGCGACTCCCCGCCGCGCTCCCGACACCGCAATTCGTCGAGCAGGTGAAGCGCCTGCTCACGGCGCCGCGGAGGCCGGTCCCGAGCCAGAAATCAGACGTCAGAAGTCAGAGGTCGGAGGGTGGAAATGAGGGACGAGCAGCACTCGCTTCCCGGCGCAGACCGGCAATCTGGCTGCTCGCCGGGGCCGCCGTGCTTGCGGTTGGCATCGCCGGATATTTCACGCTGGGGCCAACGACGGAACGTGTTCGCACGGCCGGCGACTCCAAACCCGAAAACCCAATCTCCAAACCGGTGGATTTGGCCCCGGCCAAATCCATCGCCGTGCTGCCGTTCGCCAACATGAGCCCGGAGACGGAGAACGCGTTCTTCGCCGACGGCGTGCACGAGGACGTGCTGACCAACCTCGCGAAGATCCGCGACCTGAAGGTGATTTCGCGCACTTCAGTCCTCGCGTATCGCGACACAGCGCAGCGCAACCTGAAGAAAATCGCCGCGGAGCTCGGCGTGGCGAACGTGCTCGAGGGCAGCGTCCGTCGCGCCGGCAATAAGGTGCGTGTGACCGTGCAGCTCATCGACGCGCGCACGGATCAGCACCTCTGGGCCGAGAAGTACGATCGGGATTTGACCGACATCTTCGCCGTCCAGTCCGCAGTGGCAGAGGCGATCGCCGCCGCATTGCAAGCGCAACTGACGCCAGACGAGCGCCAGCGGCTGGCCGCGCAGCCTACGACGAACATTGCCGCCTACGATCTGTATCTGCGCGCCCGGCAGTTGATCCGCAGCCACGAGGTGGTCGACGACCGCACGACGATCGAGACTGCGATTGCGCTGCTGGAGAAAGCGGTGGGGATCGATCCCCGGTTTGCGCTGGCGTACCTCGAACTCGGATCCCTGCACCGGCGGATGTATAGTCAGGCGCACCTCGACCCGCGGCCCGAGCGGTCGGAACTGGCGCGGGCCGCAGTGGAGCGCGCGGCGGCCGTAGCGCCGGAGTTGCCCGAACTCCGGCTGGCACGGGCCGCCGAGCATGCTCGACGCGGTGACAACGTCGCGGCGCTGGCGGAATTCGAAGCCGCGAAACGGCTGATGCCCAACAATGCCGAAGTCTTCGCGCAAGCGGGATGGATTCTTCGGAGTGATGCGGGTCAAATGTCGAGGGCAATGGGGAACCTCGAACGGTCGGTCGAGCTCGACCCGCGCAATGCGAATTATCTTTACCGCCTGTATGCGAATTCTCAGTTCACCCGCGATTTTGACCGGGCGGCGTGGGCCTACGAAAAAGGTTCGGAAATTTCGGAGTCGATGCGCGTCGTCAAGGACGACACTGTGGCCTGGCTTCGATTCCGGCAGCGCGGCGAGCTGGCGCCGTTCGTCGCTTATTTCGACTCCACTCCGTTCGTGTCGGCGGAAGATCCCCGCAGAGCGTATTTGCGCTGCCTCGCTTTGCTGTATGCCCGGAGATTCTCCGAGGTGGTCCGCGTGGTGGAGAACCTGAAATCGCCCTGGATCGCCCCGGGCGCAAACCGCTATCCCAAGCAGTTCTTCGCTTTGGCAGCGTATGCCTACCTCGGCGACCGGGCTGCCGCCCAGCGGGCGGCGGAGCCCGTGCGCGCTTATTATCGAGAGGCTCTCGAAAAACGGACCGACATTATCTGGGCATCCAGCCAGCTTGCGCTGACCGAGGCGTATGCGGGAGAAACGGCGCGTGCCCGGCAACAGGCGGAGGAAACGAAACGAGCGAGAGCAGGATCTTTGTCATCAGAAAGACACTACCTGGCAATGGTGCAGGCGCAGACCGGCGGGCTGGAGCCGGCGATGGACGAGGTGGAGAAGCTGATCCGGGAGCCATCCTTTCTCTCGATTCCCCAATTGCGTTTCGACCCAGTATGGGATCCGCTGCGGGGAATGTCGCGTTTCAAGGCGCTGCTCGCGGAGCCGGACCCGTAGGGCCTGGGGAACCCGACGAAACCGGCGCCGGGAAAAAAATAAGACCAAGCTGCACGATTCGAATCGGCGGGGCGGTAAGCCGGTCGGCGCGATGGCCGAAGGACCGGGCGACGAATGGCACCTGCAAGCCGCCCGCTCCGAGTTCGAGCGCCGGCAGCAGGGAGGCCCGGTCATGACTCGGCACGTGCACCAGCGACGTGAGGGCCGCCGCATCGCACGCCCGCAAGAGCGCGGGCAGCGCCGTAAACGCAGCGCCGCATGCGATTGGAGCGAATGGAAATCTTCGCGGCGAATCCGGGCTGGCACTGCGGGGTTACTTGGCTTCGCCAAAACCGCCAAATTAGAGAGTAACCCAATAGGTTACTTGACCGGTGAATTTACCCATGGATAATTAGGATTTCTTAACAGCTTGAGGCTTGAGATCCAAGTCGGTCACCCCGATCGCGTGATCCTGCCACCTCTGGGTCATGGACGTGGAACTGTTATCGTTCGTTCGGGGCTTCCCCAGAGGAGGCAACCAAGAGACCTCAGGCTTTACCGTTCACCCTTGTGGCATGGATCGGCGCGCGCCTCCGAAAAAGGTGAAGGGTAAGGCCTGAGGTGTTTGAGGTGTCCTTTGCATACGCGCTCCCCCGCGGAGTCGGATATCCAGCGGCAAATGTTGGTCTCCGGTCCCAGTGTCCACCAGATGATCGTAACCCTCGAACGCCGGGGCCTGATCGTGCGCACGCCCGGTCAGGCGCGCTCGATTCAACTCCTCGTTTCGCCGGACTTGCTTCCGGAGTTGTGAATGCAGAGGCGCAATCGCACTTGTCTCGACCTGACTCCGTTTGCCCTCGGCCCAGGAGCTCCCTCAGAAACCGAACGTCGCCCGCAACTGGATCGTACGCGGCGCGGCGATGCGGAAGAGCTGATAGTTGGTGCCCTTGTAGTGATCGAAGGCGGGATACTGCGAATACACGTCCGCCTGCTGCGCCTGGATGGGGACAAGTGCGTCGTTCGTAAACGCGTTCCGGATGTTCAACTGCAGCTTCAACGACACCTTGTCGCTCAGGATGCGCCGGCGGTAGGAAACCCAGAAATCATAGTCGGTCTCGGTCGGCCCCAGGATCGGCTTGGTCGGGTCGGAGATGAGCGAACCTCCCGGGTCCGCCGGGTTGATCCGGCCGCGGTAGCCCAGAAAAATCCGATCCTGGAACCGCATTCCCCCTCCGACCCCGAAGCCCTTGAGCCGGGAAGAATTTGGGAACGTGTAGTTGGTCACCGCGTTTGCGCGCCATTTGCGGATCTGGGGGTTCGACGCCCCGTCAGTCTCCTGCGCGTTGCGAAAGCCCGTGATCGCCCGCTGCTCCCAGCCGCCCAGGAATTCGAGCGTGCCACCCACGCCGACGCGGAGCGCGCGAATGGCCGGTTTGTCGAACCAATTCGTTTTGACCCACTCGACGGTGTCCGCCCAGTTGAGACCCTTGCCGCTTTCCACGGCCGTCACCTTGGCCACATTGACGGCGATCCGCCAATTGTCGGTCACGTTGTAGGTTGCCTCCCATTCGAACCCTTTCGAAACGGCCGACTTGATGTCGCGACCCGAGAGATTCCTGGAGTAATTCGAAAAGCCATCGGCGTTGGGAGGGGAAATCTGGATGCCAAACGCCTCGACCACGCCCGGCGGCATCGTAAACCCGACCGCCGCCAGCTGCGCCGCCGTATATATGTTATATATCCCACCACTCGGCGAATCGGGAATCATCGTCGTGACGGTGGCGATGGACTCGTCAATCGACGCATCCGCCAGGTTCTGCTGGGCGGTCTCGAACCAATTGGCTCGGAAGACCAGCTTGTCGTTGAGCAGGTTCATGCTGACCCCGAACTCCTTCGTTTCGCCCACGGGCGCATCGAAGAACCCACCCTTGACGCTTCTGGCTCCCGACAAACCCTGGTAGTTCTCCGACCAGCCGTAGTGCAGGTCCACCTCGACGCCGCGCGGCATCCACTTGCCGACCAGCTTGTTCAACCGCAGCACGCCGCTGTACGTGAGCGTGTCCCGTTCCGCTTCGTTCGCAGGGGTCGAGGGAAACGGCGCGTTTGGGTCGAAGATTCTCGTGAAGTCGGTGCGGGTCGGAAATGCACTCGAGGCGTATTGCTTCACCCGG
>JACQWL010000576.1 GCA_016209255.1 Verrucomicrobiota bacterium | reverse complement strand
CAGCCCTCCTGGCCCAGTCGTTCCGCCGTCACCTGCCCCGAGCAGTTATAGGAATAAGAAACCGGCAGCGCCGACAACGGACCCGCTGCATCACGGGTCATTTTCTGGAGGCGATCGGAGAACGAATCGTACCCGAATTGCCGGCTGACGCCGGTTTCGTCGGTCGACGTTTTGAGCTGGAACCGGTCCCACGTGTTCGCCACCACCGTCCAGTTCGTCAGCGGATCACCGGTGTCGTGCGACACCCACAAGGGCCACACGCCATCCTGATAGGCGCGCCGGTTTCTCCCGATCGTCGTCCAATCTGCCCCGTCGTAGATCGACTGGCGGTCCGAAATCAACACGCCATTGACCGAGTAAACCTGGCTGGCCCCCGACGAGCGCAGCGCCATCACCCGGAAGTTGGCGTCAGTGGACAGCCCAAAATAGGCGGGCAGCGCGGTCGTGTCCTTGGTTGATGTCGTGCCCTCGAGCACCACGTGCTCCCATTCGAGCCCATTGGCATCTGGAGTCAGCACGCGATTCGCGATCTGGAAGATCCCGCTTTGAAACAACTGGACGGTCATGGTCCCGTCGGGCCGGCGCACCGAATGGAGCAAGCCGGGATAAAAATGATTGGCGGCGTCCGCATCCGCCCGAAAGCGAGTCGTCCCGGTCTGGAGATACTGCGTCGCGTCGCTGTAATCTTTGCGTGTTTCCGTCACCACCGGCAGGCCATCGACGGTGCCGTTGGCATACGCAAACTCCTGTCGGCCGGTTTTGAACGAACTGCCGTTCGCCGTCGTCTCGATGGTGGAGGGCAGCACCGGCTTGCCGGTCCAGTCCACGGTGTAGGTGTAGGTCGTGACCAGCCCGCTGTTCACGTTGGCGGTCGGCGCCGCCGGCACATCCAGCCACGGCCGGTAAACGTGGGCAATCTGACCGCGCCGCGGCAGGTCGTCGTAGTAATCGAACATCGTCCAGTTGCCCGTCGGAAGCACCACGGATTTCAGGCGGCGGTAGTTGCCATACTGGCCGGGGTTGGTGCTGTGGTAGGCGAACGTCGTCGTCTGGGGATCGCTGTCGCCTTCGCCGACCGTGAGCTGCACCAGCTCCTTTCCCCACAAAAAGTTGCCATATACCTTGCGGATGCGCTTCGAGACGTTCCAGGACGCGTCGCGATACTCGATCACTTCGCTACCGTCATTGCTGTGAGTCGAGGCGGTGATTTTTTCGCCGCCGCCGCTGTTCCAGGGAGAGGCCTCCCAAGATTCCCAGTTGTCGTCATTCTCCTCGTCATAGCCCGTACCGATGCGCAGCAAGTAGGTCGTGCTGCTCCGCACCTGCCCATTTTGGCGCAGCCGACGGGCAATCCATATTGAGTTCGATTGAGACGAAAAGGGATAGCCGGCGTTGGTGATTTCGTAGCTGGCGAACGGCTCGCCGGAGACGGCGTAGTGCTGCGTCTGCGGATCGTAGGCGCCAACTTGCAGGCGGGTATAGAACTCGATCACGAAGGGCTGAGACGAGCTCCCGTTCCTGATTTGAACAAAACACTGCGGTGCGTGGATCTGGCGCGGCAGCGAACCCGCGGCCGGCTTTTGGATGACCTCGGTGCTTTCCTGCTCGTAGATGAAGGAATTCGGGCCGAGGGACGTATACGGCGACGATTCCGCCAGCGTGATGACTCCCGCCGACCGGCCATTCTTCAGCCGCCCCATCCCCACAAACCAGAAAATGCGCCCGCCGTCGATGGGCTGCAAGGACGGCGCGACCCCGGGTTCGGCGAACGGTTCATTCGCATATTCAACCCTCACTTTAAACGTGGCCGAGGAGCCGAACGTCTGGGTTTGGCGCTCGATGTTGTCCACCAGCACGCGCATTCCCGGCGGCGCGATGAAATGCACCTCGCTCGACGGCGCGTGGTCCGACGAGAGCGTCATCAGATACGTGCGACCCGGAATCATCATGGCAAGCTGCCAGGGCCCTTCAATCCAGCCACTGTCTTGACTGGACCAATAGACTGGCGAACCCGCTCCCGTCGTGATCGAGACATAGGCAGGCTCATAGTTCTCTTCGTCAATGCAGGGCTCGGCCAAAAAACGGCCGGCGATGTCGACCGGCACGGAAAGCGGAGTGTCCAACACCTGGCCGGCCGCGGAGGCGATCAGCGCGAGAAACCAGCAGGCGCCCTGCAACGCGCGCCGCCAAGTGCCATCGAATTTAAGGCGCATGGGAGTGGGATCAGCGTTGGTTGGGGAACTCCCTCGCGCGCTGCACCAGCAACTCGCGCTCGCGCTCTTTGTCCGCCTGCGCCTTCTCCCGCGCGGCGATGCGGTTGAGTGCCGGCTCGGCGAACGGAGCCATGGAAGGGTCGGCGGCGAGCGCGTCGCGATAAGCGGCTTTCGCTGTGAGCAAGGGGATTAAGTGGCGGGGTGTCATGGCGTTCGCGGCTAGTTTTTTGGCGAGTAGACTTTGAGAAGTTGATTTGTGCCGTCGTTCACGTGCACCGCACGTGGGCTGGTGCCGAGGCGGTATTCCAGGAGGTTTGAAACGCCGTCACCGTCGGCGTCCTGGGCGGCATCGGCTGAACTGTTGGGATTGTATCCGTAGATCGTTTCCCACTCGTCGGGCATCCCGTCGCCGTCCGAATCCGTGGTGGATCCAAGCGTGACGTTGAAGGACCGGCTCACCGGCGGCGCCGGCAGGAACGTCGCGTTCCCCGCCTGGTCGGCGCGGATCGTCACCTGGCCGTAGCCGGTGAGGGTCACCGTGGAGCCGTTGAGTGTCGCCGGACCCGACACCAGCGTGAACGTAACCGGCAAGCCGGAACTGGTGGTCGCGGTGACCGCAAAGGGCGGGGACGCGCCTGACTTGTTTGGAATCGCGGGAAAGTCGATCGTTTGCGAGCCAGCCACCGTGAACGCGGCCTCCACGGTTTCGGTGCTCGAAGCGCCTGCTCCATCGCGGGCAATCAGTCGTGCATAGTAAGTTCCGCCCAGCAGCGCCGAGCTCGGTGACCAGGTGGCGTTTGCGGTCACATCCGATCCGGAAACTGTCGCCGACGCCCGCAGGAGACAACCACCATACGAAGGCGGCTCTGAAACGTAGAAATCGAACCGGGAGAGATTCCCGTCGGCGTCGCTCGCGTGTCCCTGAAACACAATCTGCGCGGGTGACACAACGTTGACGGAGAGGCCGAGGGCGTGCGGCGCCTCATTGGGCACGATGACGTTGACCGCGCGATCCAGCACGGAATAGCCTGGATTGCCCGGAGTGCCAAAGGGATTACGGGAATCGCTCGCCCAGACTTGGATGTTCTTCGAACCGGCAGGCGATCCGGCGTTGGCGTAGACGGCCAGTTGGTCGAGCGAGCTGTTGGCATGGTAGCGGTCGAGCAACGTCGTGCCATTCCAGGCCAAAACGGCGCGGCCCAAGTCGCCGTTGCCATCGCTCACGGTTGCGCTGATGAGAAACGTGTCATTCACGGTCACCTGTGGCGGAGAAGGCAGGTCGATGCTGATGTCCGGGTTGTAGGGAGTGGCACCGCTGCCCCCGACGAGCTCCATGCTGATGCTGGCGCCCCAGGAACCATACGAGTAGGTCGTCACGCCGTTCCGCGTCGACCCGGTGTAGCTCGACTGCCCGGGAAGCTGATAAACCCGCACGGTTTTGGTCTGGCCGGGCGCTGCGATTCCCATGTGGACGGCGACCGCGCCAAGGGTGCTGTCGTTGGTATAGATGTCCGTGCCCCACACCGAACCGCTGGTGGTCCCCGTCACGGTGGCATCATAGTAGTTGTTCGATGGCGCTTGTGCGACCGTGAAGGGATTCGAGGTGGTGAGCAGCGTCGTGTTGTTGGAGTCGGAAAAAAGACGGGCCTCGTAGCTCTGCCCCACCTGGAAGCTGGGCGTCGCCCGACACCGGCCAGTAGCCCTGCAATCCATGATTGAGCCAGCGGATCGACATCCCATTCAAATCGCCGTCTTGATCCGAGGCCGTCGCACTCACGGAAAACGTCTGCGACGTGAACACCTGGCTCGGCCCGCTAAACGAGATTGTCGGGGCGCGATTGCCGCCCGAGCCACCGCCGCCGCCGCCACCAGAACTGAGCAACTCCAGGGAAATACTGGCGCCCCAGGCGCCCCAACTGACGTCGTCACGCCGTGCGCCGTGGAGCCGGTATAGGAACTCTGTCCAGGCAGCTCATGCACGCGGATGAGCCCGGTTTGTCCCGGGCTCAGCAAACCTGCGTGCACCGCCGCCGGGCCCAAGGCGCTGTCGTTCGTATAAGGTCCTGAACCCCAAACCGAGCCGCTGAGGCCGCCCGTGACTTCCACATCGTAGTCTGCCCGCAGGGCGATCGCGGCAAACGCGGCAACAGTTCCAACGACGATCTGGAAAAAGCGATGGTCGCGCATGGTGGATTTCCTCCTCAGCGCCCCGCCGGCTGTTTCGCCGCCGCGAGCTGCTGGCAGTAGTGCGCGAAGATGTTCAGTAGCAGCGGACTCTCGCTGATCTTGCGGATGTTATCCGGCGCATTGTTTTTCCGGCCGGCGAATCGCAACGCCGTGTCGAGCTCGCCGCGCGTGAAAGGAAAGTTGGTGACGTCTTCCCCCTGGGCGCCGCCCGGCCGGTAGCGGACCACTGTCACGACCGCCTGATCGAAGCCGGTGTCGACCAGCGCATCCGTGAGCGCGGCGAGCAGCGCCAGCCGGTCGTTTTGTTGATCGATCCTGGCGTTCCCGGCGCGCTTCCCCTCGACGAGGAACACATGCGGCACATCGCCCGGATAGCCGACGCTGGCGTAGTAGTCGTGCCGGTAACGCTGGTTGATCGCGGGGATGCGAGCCTGCACGCGCAACGCCTTTGGCAGGAATGGTTGCTGGGTTGACGGCATGAGCTTCTGGCCTGGCTTCGACACCCGCGCCTTGGTTGCCAAGGTGACGTCAACGCCCGCCACGGACCCCGTTACCTGCGCACCGACCCCGATCTGAACGGCTCCTTCAGCCGCGAGAATGAAGCCGTGAACCTGTGCGCCGGCGCCGATCGACAACGAGCCGTTGGCGAGCCGCACATCCAACCATTCTGGATTCGCCGCATTACCGGCATCGCCGATCGACGAGTTCGCATTCAGGGTGACAATTACCGGGCCCAGCAAGCGCAGTTGCACCTTTGCTCCCGTCGTGAGCGCCCGCATCGTGTAGCGCACGGGTTGGGTACTATCCGCAACGCCCAACACGAGTGTGCCCTGTTCGGCGTCGATATCACCGTAGCTGCCGGGCGGCAGCACCACGTCACCCCGTTTCCGCAGGGTCGCGTTTCGCACCTCGCCCCAGGAAACGGCCGGGCTCCGATCATCCACGATCAGGTCGATGCCCGCGGTCGTCGGGGCGCTTCGCGGCAACTTCGGAAGCTCGGGTGACGCGGACAGGGTTTTCTGTTTCCCCCTGCACTTGGCTTGTCAGGTCCGCCCTGGCCTTCGTGGCCGGCGCCCTGCCATTCAGTTCGTCGGTCGAGGGCAGATCGCCCGCTCGCCGGGCAATCGAAACTGGCGCCACCCATAAATCGCCCGAGATCTTCGCCCCGGCACCAAGGCGCGTTTCATTCGCTTTCCCAGTCCACGCGCCTCCGTTGATTTCTCCGTCTACCTCCAGTCTGCTTCGGGCAAAGACCGTTGGCGCACTTTGGGCGGCCGCCTCATCGATGGCTTCGATCGGCATCGCTGCGGCAGGAATCCGCAAATGCTGCGCATGCAACTCGGCTCCACAAAGAAGAGCGAAACCGCATTTAAGGCCACACCACCCGAAGGAAGGGACGAAACAGAGTCGATTACTCATGACAAATCCTGGGAAAAGAAAGTGAAACCGAAATCGAACAAGCCCCCGAACGGCTTGAAGTCGCAGAGCCCTCACCGTAATTACAAGGCGGAGAACACCCAATTTCAGGTGGACGCTCTGGGGGGTTCCCTTCGGTTTTCTTCTCTGCCGCATTCCTCGACGCGAAGAACGTGGCGGCGTTTCACCTGCGCGAGCGCGCTCGATCGCGACTCATGATGTCACGGCGCACCATCCGCCAACCGCAGAGCCTGGCCCCGTGCGATCATCCCTGCGATTCGCGATTGTGCTGGGCGAGTCCACCCGCACAGTACCGACCGCCGCCGCCTCCGGCCGCACCTGCACTCCCACAATGAATTGTTACGTTGCCGCCGATCCTGCGCCCGGAGATGACCGCGTGCCGTTGACGCCCGCCTCGGCGGAAACGCTGGCCCGGCTCGGCCTCTCGTTGCAGGCGCCGCCGGGTCTCGGACGCGCGAGTTCCTACGCCGACGACGATTATCGCCGCGCCGGGGTGACGCTCACCGACGACCGGGCGGGCGCGCTGGGTTCGGCGGATCTTGTGCTGCGCGTGAGGAAGCCGACCGTGGCCGGCGTCGCGCTCCTGAAACGCGGCGCCGTGCACCTGAGTTTTCTGGATCCGTTCAACGAGCCGGAGCTCATCGCGGCGTTTGCGGCGGCCGGGGTGTCAGCGGTCAGCATGGAGATGATCCCGCGCACGACGCTCGCGCAAAAAATGGACGCGCTCAGTTCCCAGGCGAGCCTCGCGGGCTACGCCGCCGTTGTGCAGGCGGCCGCACGCTTGCGGCTCGCGCTGCCGATGATGATGACGCCGGCGGGGACGATTCAGCCCGCACGCGTGTTCGTCATCGGCGCGGGCGTTGCCGGATTGCAGGCGATTGCGACGGCGAAACGCCTGGGAGCCCGGGTCGAGGCGTTCGACACGCGACCGGCCGTCGAAGAGCAGGTGCGTTCGCTAGGCGCGAAGTTCGTGGGAATCGATCTGGGCCAGACCGGGCAGACCGCCGGCGGTTACGCGCAGGCACTCACGCCCGAACAGGTGGCGCGGCAGCAGGCTGGGATGGCGAAGGTTTGCGCGCTGGCGGACATCGTCATCACCGCGGCCAAGGTGTTCGGGCAAAAAGCCCCGCGGCTGGTCACGGCGGCGATGCTCGCCGGGATGCGCGCCGGCAGCGTGGTGGTCGACCTCGCGGTCGAGAGCGGCGGCAACGTCGAGGGCGCGCGCGCCGGCGAGGACGTCGTCACGCCCAATGGAGTCACGATCGTCGGCCACCCGTGCCTGGAAAGCACGGTCGCCCATCACGCCTCGCAGGTGCTGGCCGCGAACTATGCGGCGTGGATTGCGCATTTTTGGGACGAGAAGGGCAAAGTCCTGCGCCTCGATCCGGTTGACGAGATTCTGCGCGGGTGCTT
>JACQWL010000568.1 GCA_016209255.1 Verrucomicrobiota bacterium | reverse complement strand
GGGTGGAATAATACGTGCCCTCCACCGCGGGACCGCCGATCTCGATGAGTTGCGGCGCCTCCCAGCCATCCCCGCCGAAAATCGGCAGACTGAGCCCGAGATCCTTGGCCTGTTTGCAGATGAGCGCGGCCTCGGTGTAATAGCCCGGGACGAAAATGCCATCGACCCCCGCGGCCTTGAGCGCGGTCAGCTGGGCTTTGAAATCCTTGTCCCCCTCCGAATATTTCTGCTCGATCGCGACGCTGCCACCGTCGGCGACAAAACGCTCCTTGAAGTATTTCGCGAGGCCGACGCTGTAGGCCGATGACACCGATGTGAGCAGCCCGACCTTGCGGACCTTCAACGTTTCCTGTGCGAACTTCGCCATCACGAGGCCCTGGAAGGGATCGATGAAACAGACGCGAAAAATGTAGTCGCCGGTCTCGGTGACCGCAGGGTTGGTGGAGGACGGTGAGATCTGCGGGATCCTGGCGTTCTGGCAGATGGGCGCCGCTTCGAGGGAGCGGCTCGAGGCCACCTCGCCGAGGATGGCAATCACCTTGTCCCGCGAGATTAGTTTTTTCACGATCGTGGCCGACTCGCCGGCCTTCGACTGGTTGTCCTCGGTGACAAGGGCGATTTTTTTGCCGAGCACGCCGCCGGTGGCATTGAGCTCCTCGATGGCGAGCAGCGTGCCCTTGTGCGACGACTGTCCGAAGGCCGCTTCCTTGCCCGTGAGCGAGGCAAACTCGCCCACCTTGATCGTATCTTCTTTTTTCGAGCAGGCGGTGAAAGCGAGGAGACCGGCGGCAAGGATGGCGGGCAGCGGGTGCCGGGGGAGTGGGAACATGGTGGAGGCGGGTGGGTGGAGGAAGCGGGGGAGACAACGAGAGCCGCCGCGGGTTTTCAACCAAACTGTTTTAGGCTTTTCGTCGCGGGGCGGGGGTCGTTTCATCGGCGGCGTTGAATACCTTCGACCGGCATCTCTTGCGCGAGTGGCTGCAGATTCTCGGGCTGGTGCTGGCCGCGACCTGCGGGCTTCTGTTGATCCAGGTGCTTTACGAAAAATTCCGGATGTTGCGCGAGATCGATGCGAGCGGGTGGGAACTCTGGGAGTACATCGGCGTGCGGATCCCGAGCTTCCTGGCCGTGGTGCTGCCGGTGGCCCTGCTGGTGTCGCTGCTGTATGCGCTCGGCAAATTGCACCAGGCAAATGAATTCACCGCGATGCGGGCGGCGGGCGTGGGCTTCATGCGGCTGACCGCGCCGCTTTGGGTCGTGGGGGTGCTCTGCTGCGGGCTCACCTGGTGGCTCAACACCACGATTGTGCCATGGTCCGTGGAGCGATCGGACGAGTTGCTCGACAACTTGAAGTTCCGCCACGAATCGAAGTCGCAGCGGCAGGACCGCGTCGGCGTGGTTTACAGCGTGGCCTTCGACAACCGGCCGGCGCAGCGGATGTGGTTTTTCAACCGCTACAGCCGCTTCAGCCTTCGCGGCTACGGCGTGTCGGTTTCCGAGCTCGACGCGCGGCGGCGCGAGCTGACGCGTTTTGTCGCCGCGGAGGCGTGGTACGATGGCGCCCGGCGCGGGTGGATGTTCAAGGATGGCCGGGAGCTGACCTTCGCGCCTGAAACCGGCGAGCTGCTGGGCTCGACACCCTTTCCGGAGAGGTTTGCGGCGGACTATCCCGAGGACCCGGAGCTCATGCTGCTCATCGATCGCAAGGCAACCGATCTCTCGCTGCGCGAACTGCACGATCTCATCGTCTTCCTCGAGATCGAGCACAGCCCGAAGGTCGTCGGCTATGCGATCCGGTACTTCGGGCTGATCGCCGACACGCTCGCGCCGCTCATCGTGATCGCGATTGCCATCCCGTTTGCGGTCGCAGGCGTCCGCGTGAACCCGGCGGTGGGCGTGTCAAAGTCGATCGGCCTGTTTGCCCTCTACTACATCTTCAGCAACTTCGCGGCGTCGCTTGCCACGAAGGGGCTCGTCGAGCCCGTGGTGGCCGCGTGGCTGCCCCATGCCGGCATGGCGGCGCTGGCGGCGTTGCTCTTCGTGCGGCTGAGATGACGCGCTTGGCGCGTGCACCATCAGGTCCGCAGGTAGCTCGCGCCGTTTACGTCGATGATGCAACCGGTCATGCTCGCCGGGGCATCGAGGGCGCAGAAGACGGTGGCGTGCGCGATCTCGTCTGCGGTCGCGACGCGGCCGAGGGGATGTTGCCCCAAAATCTCCGCGGCGCGCGGGCCCCCAAGGTGCTCGGCCGACATGTCTGTTTCGACCCAGCCGGGCGCGAGACAAAACAGATAAACGCCCTGCGGGCCGAGGACGCGCGCCAGGGACTGGCTGAGGGAATTCAGCCCGGCCTTGCTGGCGCCGTACGCCGGAGCATTTGGCTCGCCGCGGAATGCGCCGCGGGAAGATATGTTCACGATCCGTCCCCGGCCGTGCGCGGCATCGAGCGGGCCGGCGCTTGAGGCCATCGCGTTGGCGGCCAGATGGCAGAGATTGGCGGGGCCGAAAAGATTGGCGGCGATGGTCCGCTGCCAGGCGTCCTGCCACTCGTCGTAGCTGGTCTTGAGCGGCGGATGTTCATCGTAGATGGCGGCGTTGTTGACCACGATGTCCACGCGACCGAAGGCGGCAGTTACCTCGCCCCACAGCCGGCTGACATCGCCAGCGCGGGCTAAATCGGCCGCGAAGAGCGCGTGGTCCGTTCCGGACAGCTGGCGGAGCGTGGTTTCGCCGGCGGCGCGATTTTTCTGGAAATGCACCGCCACCCGGCAGCCGCGCGCCGCGAGTTGTTGCGCGATCGCGCGGCCGATGCCACGGGAAGCGCCGGTGACGAGCGCGTGGAGGCGAGAGGCAGGCGTGGGCACGCCGCAGGTTAATCAAGCCCGCAGCGTCCCGGAAAGCCGGAAGTTACTCTCCCTTTGGTCAGGCTCCCCGCAACGTGGACTCCGGAAAAGTGTCACGTATTAAGTGACACTTTCCATCCGGCTACCAGGTAAAGTTCGTTTTAGTGTCACGTATTAAGTGACACTTTTAAAAAGTTTTCTGGCATGGTCTGATTTAGTGGCACGTAATACGTGGCGCGGTCTGTGATTCGCGGAGGGCAATCGCAGGCGGTGGTCAGGGATCGTGGGGGCAGCCGGGCACCGAGGGTGACTCGCAGTCCGCCGCCCGCGGCGTCCCGGCGGAGGTGGCCCCGAAGCGACGCCGCTGCGTCCGGTGGCATGAGTTGGCCTCAAGCCACCAGTGCCGAAAACCGGCCGCGGCGTACCACGCCCCGACCGCCGATGGCCGCGCAGACAAACTCGATGGCGGCATCGCGATAGCCGATGAACTCGAGCAGGCGTGCGAGGAAGCGACGTTTGGTCGCGGTATCGATGTTCATGATGCCCCAGTATTGGGTTCCGGCGATCTGACGCGCCTGGTTGTGCCGGCACGTCTCGAGGATTTCCTCGCGGCTCATGCTCAGGTAGCGACGGCTGCCGGACTGGCTGAGGATGAATTCTCCGAATTCCGCGGTGTGCCGCCCGGCGACCCACGCGAGCAACGCCAGATATTTATCGGCGTCGGTAAACTTCGCCCGAAACTCGCTGCTCAGCACAAAGGCGGCGATCGGCTCCGCGGCCTCCGGCGAAGCCGCCGGCACGTTGAGGAGGGAGGCCAGGACTTCGTCGGGCGTGCGGTGGAACCCCGTGGCGAGCCGCTGCAAGGCGGCGTAAACCTCATCGCTCACCTCGATGTTTTTCATCGCCCCGCAGTTTGAACCGGTTTGCCCGGTTTGACGAGCCGGTAGAGCTGGAACGCCGGCCAATCGCGTCGAGTGGCATGAAATTCGCGACGCCCGGTGAGGATCCGAGCCCCGCATCGGGCGGCAAATGCTCTTCTTGCGATGCAAATACCCTCTTGGAGCGGAAAGTCTTGCTGTTCCGCATTGCGAGATCCGGGAGTGCATCCTCTTCAACCAATTCTCGCCGCTGATTACGCGGATCAAGCGGATGAAGACAAACGCCTTAGATTATCCGCGTTGATCCGCGTAATTCGCGGAAAATGCCCCGCGGAATTGATTTCGTGAATATTTGGTCAGGCACATTCGTCTCATAAGCGAAATGAAAACTCTAATCGCCACTCTCACTCTCGCGCTGGCCGGGGTCAGTTCGGTCCAGGCGCAAATGTATCACCCTGCCGCCACCCGCGGTGGGGTGCTCGGTGCCATTGTCGGCGCCTTTGTCGGAGGTCACAATCACGACCGTTGGGCTGAAGGCGCGCTGCTCGGCGGCGTCGCCGGCGCTCTGCTCGGTGCGGCCGTCGCCCCGCAGGAGCGGGATTATCGGGCGCCTGCGGCCGGCTACAGCCAACCGTCCCCGTACGTGCAATCCGCGCCGGGCATACCCGCGGCGCCCTACGTGCAAAACGCTCCCATGCTCCAGCACGCTGCGCCGCAAGTGGTCTACGTCGAGAGCGCGCCTCGCGTCGTGTACTACGTGGCCGCGCCGCCGCCGCGTGTTGTCTATGTGGCGCCGCGGGCCTTCGTCTTTGGCTCCGGTTATTATTCCGGCCCGCGTTATCCTCGCAACGGCCATTCCGGCCACTACAGCCACCACCGCCGTTAAACGCGTTCGAGTGACGATTCAGGTGTCAAACCCGCCGCGGGCTCACTGCGGCGGGTTTTCATTTTGGGGCGCAGGAAAACCAACCCGGATCAGTTTGCCAGCGGGAAACGGTGTTTCAACGTGTGCACCGCGCCGCCCGGCTGAAGGTCGCTGGCGTAAAGTTCAAACGCGTCGACCCAAAATGGCGGCGCGGCAAATTCCCGGTGCACATGCAACCAGTGGGTGAGCGCGGCACCGGCGCGTTCCGAGCAGCGCGCGAGCGTGGCGTGGGCATGAAACGTCCGCACATCGAACTGCACGCCGGCGGCGAGCAGCGAGTCGTCCAGCCGCTGGCGAAGTTGAAAGAGGTGCGGGTGTCCGGAACCGGTGCCGGCCCAGACGATCCGCGGCGGGCGATTCGGCGGAAAGGCGCCGGTCCCCTCGACTGGCAGCACGAACGGCGCCACGCGCACGCCGGCGAGCCGCGCGATCATCGGCTCGATCTTGTCCACCGGCACGTCGCCGAGAAAACGCAGCGTAATGTGCAGTTGCTCCGGCCGCGTCCATGTGACCCCCGGCAGGGGCTGGGCAAGCGCTGCGAGCGCGTCGCGGACGGGCGCGGGCAGCGCCAGCGCAACGAAGAGCCGCTCGGTGGGGCCGGCGTGCCCGGGGGAAGTTGGGAGGATTTTAGCCATCAGGGCGGCGCTGCGTCCGACTCCTGCGATTAACAAGCGTGCGTTTTGCCCCCGGGCCAGCGGCACTTCTCTCGCTATGAAACGAAACCACGCGTGTCGGCCCTAACTCCAGTTGAAGTTGAAACTGACGCTGATCCGCTCCTCGGCGACGCGGTTGGGGGCGACTTCGTGGCGCAGCCAGCTTTCGAACAGGATCACGTTGCCCGCTGCGGCCGGGTAGGTGATGTGCGGGCGGCTGGCGGGCCGCGCCGCGGGCAGTTTCGGCGGCGCGGCCATGAACTTGCTCAGCCGCGGATCCTCGAATTTCAGGCCGGGGCAGCCGCGCGGCGTGACGACGTAGTACGTGCCGCTGATGAAGGAGAGCGGGTGCAGGTGCAGCGAGTGCGCCGCGGTCTCGGGCATGATGTTCACCCAGCAGTCGGTCAGCCGCACCGTGCGGCCCCGGAGATCCATGTCGAGCGCGCGCGCGAACGCCCGGACGTGCCGCGTGAGTTTTTTCTCAAGCCCGCCGAACGTGCTCGAAAACCGCTGCAGCTCGTTCATCGACGCGTAGCTGGTGTAACCGCCGGGATAATTTTTCGCCGACCAGCGGCGGCCGGCGGCGTCAAAATCGCGCAGCTGCCGGCACTCCTCCGCCAGACCGGCGTTGAACCGCGCGAGGCCGGACTTCTGCAGCGGCGCGCAGTAGATCAGCGTGGGAAACCAGGCGCGGGTGGACATGAAGGGAACATACAGGCATCC
>JACQWL010000575.1 GCA_016209255.1 Verrucomicrobiota bacterium | reverse complement strand
GAATAGCACTCTCTTCCATTGTTCCGTATAGGCAGTGTTCGCCTTGCCCAACCTCCCAATCCCAGACCAAAAACAATAAAAGCGTCATCCAAAATGAAAACCTCATCACCCCAGCCGGCCACCGCCGTCGGCAAAGTCCAACGGTCACGCCATCCATCCGCCGCCGCTGCCATGCTGGCATTCGCAGTGGCGGCCGTTTCGCTCGCCGCGCAGCAACCCAGCCCCGCGTCCACCACGGGTTCCAGAACCGGCGAAGCCGCCAAGGAGGAGGCGATCAAGCTCTCCGTGTTCGAGGTTTCGGAGCAGACCTACGAAGGATATCGTTCGACCCAGACCCTCTCGGGAACGAACACCCTGTCCAGTCTCCGGGATACGCCCAATTCGATCTCGGTGGCGAATCGCGAGCTGATTGATGATTTAATGGCCACGACCGTGCACGAGCTGTCGATGTACACCATCACCGGCGAAGTCGGCACGGGCACCGAGGCCACGGGCACGGAGATTGGCGGCGGCGGCTTCATCATGCGCGGCATCGCCGCCAGTCCCCAGCTCGTCAACGGCGTGCGCTGGTGGGTGCCGGTCGACACCTTTAACGTCGACCGGGTCGAAATTCTCCGCGGCCCCACCGCTTTTCTTTATGGCGGCGGGGCCGCCGGCGGCACGATCAACCAGGTGTCCAAGCAGGCGGTCCTCGCGCGCGACTTCCAGAAGGCCAACGTGATGATCGGCAACAACAACCTTTACCGGGCCGAATTCGACCTCAACCGCCGGATCAATGACAAGCTGGCCATCCGGGCCGCCATGCTCTATACGGAGCGCGGCGCGCTGCAGAAGTACTTCGGCGGCACCCGCCGCGGCATCAATGTGGGGATCAATTTCCGCCCCTTCACCCATACGATCATCAATGCCAACGTCGATTACGGCCGGATCAACGACACTCTCGGCATGGGCATGCTCGTCGACACCTATGCTCTGAGCGAACGCCTGGGAACCACGACCGCCCACACCACGACGAACGGCGGTCCGACCTACCTCCCCAGCCTTGACCTGATGTACAATACAGTGGGGCTGCGCCGCTCCACTGGCACCGCCATGGCGATCACGGACAGCAGCTTCGTGCACAAGGAGCTTAACTTTTCCGGGCCCGACGCCTACAACAACGTCCAATACAACTCCATCGGAGCCCAGCTGAACCAGCGCGTGTTCGAGAACTTCAACATTCAGCTGGCGGGCACCCTGCTCAACGCCCGCCGCCAGGTCTACAGCCGCGGTGTCGCGGCCCAGAACGGGGGCGGAAACCTTCTGCTGCTCAAGGACGTCAACCCGACCTTGCCCGGCGGCGCCCCCAATCCCTATTTCGGGGAGTATTACACCGAGTTCAATCACCGGCTCTTCGTTCACCGGGAGCCCGTCGTCAATGCCCGGCTGCTCGCCGTGTATGACGTCAAGTTGCCGTTTACCACCCAGCGCATCGTCGCCAGCGCGCGGTTCGAGTCGAGCGGGCCGGACGGGATCAACTTCGGCGAGTTCATCATGCCGGGGACTCCGGAGTTTCGGGGCACGCTGACCAACGCCAATACCGCCGCCGCCTATGTGGCGAACACTGCGGTGATGAGAAGCAACATGGTCTATCGCCGCTACTACCTCCGGGATGGCGACGATCCGCGCATCACCCGGGCCGGGCCGGCGCCGGGCAAGACGGTGATGATGACCAACTTCGTTGTCGACGGCAACCTGGGGAGAAATTACAATCGTTATTACATGACGCCGGGGTTTGGCGTCGGCGCCAGCGGCACGTATTTCAAGGAGCGCCTGCACACGCTGGTGGGCTGGAGGCGCGATTCCTTCATCCAGGAACCGCAGCGGCAGTTCTATAACTACGCGACGGGCGAACGGTATCAAGTGCCCGAACCGAAGGTGCGGATCGACAACAGCGACGACTCGTACAACTACGGCGGAGTATTCCACGTGACGAGCTTTGCCTCCCTCTATTTCAACTACGCCGAAACCATGACTCTGAGCAGCGCAGCCAATAGCCCGAGCATTCGCCGGGGAGTGCTGATCGGACCTGCCGCAGGCGAGGGCTTCGAATACGGGTTGCGGTGGATGTTCTTCAAA
This sequence comes from Verrucomicrobiota bacterium, assembly GCA_016209255.1. Lineage (GTDB taxonomy): Bacteria > Verrucomicrobiota > Verrucomicrobiia > Opitutales > Opitutaceae > ER46. Next base: position 12,588 of record JACQWL010000575.1, on the reverse strand, counting down.
GGACGGATTGAGACCAACTGGACCTATTACGTTTCCAGCCCGACGAATCTGACGGGGTCGATTCCCACGGCGGTCAGGTTGATGGAACTGGCACCTCATTTTAACGATTTTGATCCCGATGGCGTCGACACCCAGGCGAGGGATGCGAAGGGCCTGGAGTTCGAAACCACCACGAATCTAACGCCCGGCTGGCGCCTGACCTGGAATTTTGCCACCAACAAGATTGTGACGTCACAGCGCTATCCCGCGCTCAAGGCCTACCAGGCGGAGGCGAAGGCGAAAGGAATCCCGACCCCGGAAACCGATGCGTTTCTTGCCACGGTCCCCGAGGGAACGCCGATTGCAGGGTACACAAAGATTCGGTCCAATTTGGTGACGAACTACCGATTCGACCGTGGTCCGCTCAATAATCTTTCGATCGGGGGCGGCGTTCAATACCGGGACAAGGCCTACCGGGGAAACTACGACCTCGATCGCAATGGCGTGGCGGAGGAGCATTACTCTGCCGGCTATTTTCTGGTGAATCTCACCATGGGCTATCGAAGCAAGGTGTGGGACCGGAAGATCGATTGGGCACTGAATGTGACCAACCTGTTCGGCAAGGAATATTATCGTTCCTATGCCCTGGGTGCGGGACAATGGGATACGGGACGCACCATCCGGCTCGCCGCCCGCATCGATCTGTAACCCGGGACCGAAAACGCTGGGGAAGCGTGGCGGAGGAGGTGCTCGCGAGAGGGTATCCGTTGCGAGGCGCGGCCATTTTCCGGCGACCGGAGCTGGCTTGCATCGCCTGTAACAGAGCTGGGGACGAGGGCGGCGAGATCGGCCCGCGGCTGGACTCGATCGGCAACGCCCGGCCGCTGAAGACCTCGATTTGGCATGGTTGTCGAAGCGCAACGAGAGCTCCCGAAGGGCTACGAAGCCTTCCGCATCGCCACCAAACGCGACAAGGTCACGATTGGGATCATCGCGGCAGGAAATGACACTCCGGCCCGTGCGGAGATTCGGGGCCAACTCGCCGCCGTCCATGGGCGCGAAAACCTCTCCGCGCCCTGCCAGACTGCCAGCTGAGATTCCGCAATCTGGGGAATCGCCCAGCGGCGAGAGCTGCACTGCCTGATCCTTGACGATGGAATGGGTTGGCCCGGCACGCGACGCAATTGGCAGCGACCGTTGTTCATCGACCAAGTTACAGCGCAACACAAACGGCGATATAATCAACAAGACTTTTTTGTTGCGTTTCAAAACATCTGCGTTTCCGCTTCACATCGTGCAACCCCTGCCCCATCAACCTGCCGGACTTCGCGCATCACCAGATGCTCCGGTGGGGAAACCGACAACTCCGCCGATGCCTCAGCCAACGATTCCCCGCCGCAGTCTGACAATCTGTGATCTGTCAGCCGGACCGCGACCCGGTGCACGCGACGGAAAAGCTGCGGTTGATCGAAACCATTGGGAGCGCAAGTGACGGGCTGAACCACCCTGGAGCATCTCTCAGGATGGTTCAGTTCGACCCATTTCCACGCAAAAGATGCCGCTTGCGTTGCAGGCTGAACTCGGGACTTTCCACTACGGAAAATTTCATGATTACCACCGCGCAAAACACTCTATGCCACCGGCGGGCCATTCTCGCTGCTCTAATTCTGTCGTCTCACCTGCCTGTTAGCTTTGCCGCGAACGCGGCCAAGGGCGGCCCGGCCGCTTCCCGCTCAAACTCCGCTGACGCGTCGACTCGTTCCCTCGTTGTGGGCGACATCACGGGTCGGGTGCAAAGTGCCGCCTCCGGTCAGCGGCTCAACAACGCTCGCGTGGCGGTTCAAGGGACCAACCTGTTCGCGTTGACGGACGAGTCCGGCCTCTACCGCTTCGTGAATGTGCCCGCCGGTCGCGCGGCCTTGGTGGTCACCTATACCGGACTCGATTCGCAGACTATCCCGGTTGAAGTGGCCGGCGATCGAGTTACGGAGCAGGACGTGCAATTGACGAGTTCGTCCGGCGTGATTGAGATGGACAAGTTTGTCGTGGCGTATTCCCGGGAGATGGCCGCCCACGCGCTCGCGATCAACGAGCAGCGCCACGCGCCCAATATCAAAAACGTCCTCGCGGCGGATGCGCACGGCGACGTGACGGAGGGCAACGTGGCCGAGTTCATGAAATTCATGCCCGGCGTGGTGATCGGTTACGGCGACCAGTCCGCCAATACCGTGGCCGTGCGCGGCCTGGGCGCCAATCTGACCGGGGTGTCGGTCGATGGTGCGACGATGGCGCACGCGAACCTGAATGGCAACGACCGCACGTTTCAGTTCAAGCAGGTGGACATCAACAGCGTTTCCCGCATCGAGCTGACCAAGGTGCCCACGCCTTCGACGCCGGCCGACACGCTGGGGGGATCCGTCAACCTGATCAGCAAGAGTTCGTTTGACCGGAGCCAGGCGGAGTTCCGCTGGCGCACGTTCTTTTCCATCAACTCGGAGGATTTCAATCTCCGTCGGACCCCGTTTCCCTACGAGAATTACGTCTACAAGGCGGTCCCCGGATTCGACGTGTCCTATTCGAAACCGTTCAACGAAAAATTCGGCATCGTGCTGTCGGCGTCGAGCAACATCCAGTATAACGTGCAGGACTATACGCAGACCACGTGGAATCAAGCCGGCACCTCCACCGGGGCCACCCAGGCAAACCCGTATCTGCAACAGGTCAATGTCATCGACGCCCCGAAATTCTATACCCGCCAGTCGGCGAACCTGCAGGCCGACTGGCGCGTCACGCCCAACTCGGTACTGTCGTTTGGCGTCAAGGGCTTCTATTACAAGGACGACAACGGGAACTACAACTGGACGGCCAGTGCGGGTACGGTGGGCACGCCTCTGCCGGCGACGGGGATCCCGATGACGTTCGGCCCGACCTTCACCAATGGCGCCACGGGCCGGGGCGCGGTCACGATGAGCGGCGGGCAAGGTCGCATTCACGGCACGCTGCTGTCCGAGAACCTGCGGTACCGTTTCGACAACGGCACGTGGAGAATCTCGGCGAACGCCGCCTACTCGGAGTCGACGACCTCGAACACCGGCGCCCAGAACGGGCATTTCAATGCACTCGCCGTGTCCCTCAAGCAGCCGGCCCGCGTCGTTTTCACGGACATCAAAACCAACCGGCCTGACGGCATCAAGGTTTACGACAACAGCAACCGGGAGATCGATATATTCGACATCAACAATTATCAGATCACCGAAGCCAACTTTGGCACGATGCGGGATATCCGGGACCAGATGAAGAACGCCGACGTCAACGTGAGGCGCGCGTTTTCCTTCTTCTCGATGCCGTCGTCGGTGCAGATGGGCGGCGCGCAACGAACCCAGACGCGCAACCGCCGCAGCCCGACCCAGACGTACACCTACAATGGCCCGGGCGGCGACCTGTCGGCTGCGCCCTTTGCGGCCAAAGTCTATACCATTCCCGCGCCGTTCAACTATGGACGGATTCCCTGGGTTTCGCCCAAGTATGCCTTCGCCGCCTGGGTGCAGAACCCGAGCCTGTTCACGGTGACGCCGGCGCAACTGGTGGCTAACACAACGTCGCAGATCAGCACTTCCGAGTGGATCGAAGAGACGGTTTCCGCGCTCTACCTGCAGCCCGAGGTGCGCCTGTTCAACAATCGCCTGCATGTCATGACGGGGGTCCGCTATGAAAAAACGACCGACGAGGGACTCGGGCCGCTGGTCGATCCGGGAGCCGTTTGGGTGCGCAACGCCAATGGCACGTTCGCCCATGCGGCGAATGGCAGCCGCATTCGCAAACCCGAGGCCGGCGCGGTGGGTTCGATCGAGGAACTGTTCCTGACCCGCAAAGAGCGTGGTTTTCGGGCCGAACGATCCTACGACGGCTATTATCCGAGCCTGCACTTCACGTATAATGCGATGGAAAACCTGCTGGTGCGGCTCGCCTATGCCAATACCTATGGGCGCCCCAACTTCAGCGAGGTCATTCCCAATACGACGATCACGGAAAGAGACGTGTTGCCCACCGATCCCAATCAAAGCCCGGGCAGCATCTCGGTGCGCAACACGGGTCTCCAGCCCTGGACGGCGAAGAATTACGATCTCTCGCTCGAATACTATTCGAACCGGGGTGGGGTGTTCAGCGTCGGCGTTTTCCGCAAACAGATTGAGGACTTTTTCGGGTCCGCGTCCCGGGTGGCCACGGCCGCTGATATCGCGGCGCTGGATCTGGACCCGAGCTTTGTGGGTTGGACGTTAAACACGAAGTTCAACGTGGGCGATGCCCGCATCTCGGGCATCGAGTTCAACCTGCGGCATTCGCTGGGTTTTTTGGGCGCCTGGGGAAATCACGTCCAAACCTTCGTCAATGGCACGAAGCTCAAGCTCGAGGCGGCGCAGGGCGCTGACTTCAGCGGCTACGTGCCTGAGACGGCGAACTGGGGTTTCACCGTGGCCTTCATGCCGGTCACGTTGATGGCGCAGTGGAATCATCGCGGACAAACGGGGCGGACCGCCGCGCCCGGGCCCACGGTGAGCACGTACGACCGGGCGCGCACCACCCTGGATCTGAATCTGGATTATCAATTCAGCCCGCGCCTGAGTTTCTTCGCCAACGCCCGTAACATCACCAATGTCTATCACTCCACCCTGGTTTATGGTCCGGACACCCCAGACTACGCGAGGCAGCGCAACGTGCGCAACTACGGGATCCAATGCGGCATCGGTGTAAAAGGCTCCTTCTGATCCCGTCGTCTCGATCCTGCATGCCCACGCCCCTGGCTCCTGAGACACGCGGATTCTTTTGCAATTGGGCCAGCGCGCGGTTGCCGATCCGCCGCCGCATATTCGCGCGATGGGCGGTGCTGTGGGCTGGAATCATGCCGACTCTGACCCCGATCGCTTCCGGGGCGGAGCCGGGGGTTGCGGTTTATCGCACGATGATGCCGGAGTGCGGGCCGTCGTCGTTCGCCGTGGCGCTCGGGCCCAGCCTCGGCTTGAGTTACGATCCCGGCCGCGGCGGCGTGAACTATGTCTGGCAGGGGGAATTCGTCGATCTCGATCCAACCTGGCGCACCAAGATCAACAAGCCGGCCGAGCTCCGCGGCACGATCGTCTATCGCGAGAGCGTGCGCTATCCGCTGCGCCTTGGCGGAACCGGCCGCCCGCCCCGGTTCGAGTTCCGGGGCTACGTGCTCCTGCCCGGCGCGGTGGAGTTTCACTACCTTCTCGATGGCGTGTTCGTCCGGGAGGAAATTCGCGCGTCCGCCAGCGGTCGCGGGCTGGTGCGGCGCTTCCAGGTCGACGATCCCGCCGGACCGTGGTCCTATGCGATCGACCCGCAGCCCAAGGTGAACGTGTCGTCGCCCGAAGGCGCCTGGAACGAGGCGCGGACCGCGCTCACCGCGCCCCGCAGCCGCGAGTTCTCGCTCCACCTCGAGCTGGAGGCGTCGCGGCCATGAATCGACAACTCGCATTCCTCATTGCGCTGCTGGCGGCCGGCGCGAAGGCGGAGCCCTACCGCCTGGAGGAGATTACGCTGCCCGCGGCGATGTCGCCCGAGATTTCGGCGGTGGAATTTTCCCCCACGGGCCGGTTGGTCGTGGCCAACCGGCACGGAGAAATCTGGAGTTGCGATCCGGCCCGGCGCGACTGGGTGCGGTTTGCCTACGGGCTGCACGAGCCGATGGGCCTCTACGTGGCGGCCGATCACGACGTGTATGTCGGCCAGCGGCCGGAATTGACGCGGGTGCGCGACACAACGGGCGACGGCGTGGCGGATCGCTACGAGACGGTCAATGCGGAGTGGGGCATCACGGACAACTGGCACGAGTTCGTGTTTGGCCCGCGCCGCGACCACGAGGGCAATTTCGTCCTCGCGATCGGATTGCCGGATACGGCCGGCGCATTCAACCAGCTTCATTCGCGGACGCCGATCGACCTCGGCAAGATCGCGCGCGAAGCCAAGCCGTCCGCCGGTCCCTGGCAGGGTTGGGTTTTCAAGGTCACCCCGGCCGGGAAATTGGTGCCGTGGGCGTCGGGTTTCCGTCAGGCCGCGGGCGTGGGCGTGAGTCCGGAAGGCGAGATTTTTGTCACTGACCAGCAGGGCGACTATATTGCGGCGAGTCCGTTGATTCATGTGCGGCGCGGACGGTTTTACGGTCATCCCGCCAGCCTCAAGTGGGCGGTGGAACTCGACGGCCGGAAGCCCGCCCCCGACCAACTCGAGGCGATGCGCACGCCGCCCACCGTCGTGCTGCCGCATGGCTCGATCGGCGGCTCGCCGGGCGACCCCGTGTGGGACACCACGGGCGGCCGGTTCGGACCTTTCGCCGGCCAGGTGTTCATCGGAGATTTCACCAAGCTCATCAGCCGGGTGGATCTCGAGCTCGTCGCGGGCGAGTATCAGGGCGCGTGTTTCCCGTTTCTGCGCGACGCCACCGGCGTCGCGGCGATCCTGAGTTCCAACGGGGCAAACAACCTTACGGTTCCCGCCGGCACGGACGGGCAGAAATATTTCCGGGATGCCCCGCCGCTCCAGGGCACGCGCTTGCGGCAGGGCAACATGCGCCTCGGATTCGCCCCCGACGGCAGCCTTTACCTCGGCCAGACCACCCGCGGCTGGGCGAGTGGCGACGGACTCCAGCGTCTTGTCTGGACGGGCGAGACGCCCGTGGAAATCCACACCATGCGGCTCACGCCGCGCGGATTCGCCCTCGGCTTCACCACGCCGATGGATCGCGCACAGCTCGCCCAAAAGAATTCCTATCGCGTGGAACGGTTCCGCTATCTTTATCACTCGGCAGGAGGGTCGCCGCGGGTTGATCAGAGCAATATCGCGGTGGTGGAGGCCAGCGTCAGCGCGGACGGCCGTCGCGCCGACCTCGTGCTCGCGGAACTCGATCCCGGCTACATCTACCAGCTCGAGGTGGACGGCCTCCGTTCCAGCGCCGGCGTCCCCGTTGCCAATCCCCTGGCATACTACACGGTGAACCGGCTCCATTCCGGACGAACCTTCACCGGGCCGTTGAGCCGTCCGCTGTTCGCCGCAGTCCCGCGGCCGGCCAGAGACCGCGCGAATACCGGCGAGGGCCGGCGCGTTTACCTGACTTTCTGCGTGGCCTGCCACCAGGCCGACGGTCGCGGCGGCGGTCTGCCAGGATTTGCGGCCGCGGACTTCGTCGGCGAGAAGACCCGGTTGGGCAAGGGCGACGACGAACTGCTGGGCACGATCGCAAGCGGCATCGAGGCGAAGGGCATGCCGTCGTTCGGCCAGGTGCTGTCGCAGGAAGACCGGCAGGATGTGCTCGCGTTCCTCCGCGAGGCATTCGGAACCCGGGCCGCCAACACCCCGCCTTAACCCCACCCGCGCTGTCCCATGCCACTTCTTTCCATGCCCTCTGTCCCCATGTCACTCCGGAATTGCCTCCAAACTTTTTTCCGGCTGCCGCTTTTCGGCAGCCAATCGCGGTTGCCGCACCGGTTGCGGGCCGGCCCGACGCGGGCACATCCCCCGATTGAATGCGAGATTCGCCTCCGGCCTTTTCATGAGGAGGTGCGCGATCGCTTGCCAGCCTGCGCGGGCGGACTTGCCGTGCTGCTCCTGGCGTTTGCGCTGACCACCGGCCCGCTCGCCGCGGCCGAATCCGACAAGCCAGTCCGGCTCAACCGCGTGATCGAGCGCACGGAAAAGAAGGAACCCGTCTTCGGCGTTTTTTCGGCCAATCTCTCTCCGCGCACCGGTGCCGCCGTGGCGTCGAGCAGCCTCGATTTCGTCATCATCGACCTGGAGCACTCCCCGTATGACGTGTCGCGGCTCGAGGGCTATCTGCTGGGCATGATCGACAAGCGCCAGATCCTGCAAAAGGGCAACCTCCAGTTGAACGTCGTGCCGGTGGTGCGGGTGCCGTCGGCCGGCCGCGAGCAATTGCTGTTTGTGATCAAGCAGGTGCTCGACCTCGGGGTATTCGGGATTCTGGTACCGCACATCGACACCGCGGCGGACGCGCTGGCGGCGGTGCGCGCCGTCCGTTTTCCGCAACTGCGCGACGCGGCTGATTTCAAACCGGAGGGGCTGCGCGGCGTCGGCTATGGCTGGCCGGCGCGTTACTGGGGACTGACCGGAGGCGAGTACGCGCAACGCGCCGACGTCTGGCCGCTCGACCCGAAGGGCGAGATGCTGCTGTGGCTCATGATTGAAACGCGCTCGGCCGTCGAAAACATCCAGACCATCGCCCGGACACCGGGCGTAAGCGGCCTGTTTGTCGGGCCGTCCGACCTCGCGTTTTCGATGGGCCTTCCATTCGACCATCCGGAGGTGGAAGCCGCCATCCAGCAGGTCGTGCAGGCCTGCAAAGATGCGGGCATGGCGTGCGGAACGCTTACGGGCGGCGCCGGGGTGACACGACGGCTCGAACAGGGGTTCCAGTTTCTCGCGGTCGGCAGCGATTCCGGCCTTTCCTCGGGAGTTCAGGACGCGCTCAAGCGCGGCGCGGAGTTCAAACAGCGCGCACGCAAGCGCTAAGCGCATTCATTCGTTTCCGATCTCCAACCAATGCTCATCCGCACTCCCCCGAGCGCAGTCTCGCCTGGTCCATTCCTCGCGACATGCCGCTTCACGACGATCGGCCGGGAGCTCGTAGACCCCTGCCGCTAAAGAACCAACCTCCTGTCATCATAATTGTCGACTCCGACGATGGCACCACAATAAGTTCATCATGTTCATCACCCCAAGTCCGGCTGAAATGCCCCGAAATCATATGAAATTGGAAAAAAAACGCCTGTTCGTCGCCGTGTGCGCCGCGCTTGCCCTTGGTGCGACACCTGCCACCGCCGCACCGGCTGCTCCTGTTGCCGCCGAAATTGAGAAGGAAAAACCGATCACCCTGTCGGTGTTCGAGGTCAAGGGCGACGCTGACGAGGGCTACCTTGCCACGCAAACCCTCTCCGGATCTCGTACCGCCACGTTGCTTCGCGACACGCCCAGTTCCATTTCAGTGCTGAACCGCGCGTTCATGGAAGACCTGATCGTCACCGACATAGCCGAACTCTCAATGTTCAACATCTCCGGGGAAATTGGCACCAACAATGAGTCCCCCATCAGCTCAGGAAACGGGGGAACGGTCTCTCGCGGGACGAATTCCACCAATCTCCGGGATGGCGTCGTTTTTTTCGTCAGCCTGGACAGCCACAACATTGACCGCGTGGAACTCTTGCGGGGGCCGAATGGATTTCTGTACACCGGCGGTGGTGCGGGCGGCATCTCGAACCAGGTGACGAAGCAGGCGTTGCGCAAGAACGCGCAGACCGCCGCGTTCATCACCGGATCCCGAGAACTTTATCGGGGCGAATTCGACATCAATCGCACGCTCACCGACAAGCTCGCCATTCGAGCTTCCTTGGCGTATCAACGCGGTGGCGGTTATCACAATCACACCGAGCGAACGTTTCGCGGGTTCTATCTTTCAGCAAATTACCGTCCGTTCCAAAACACCAATATCAATATCAGCGCAGATTTTGGGGAGAACGTAGCCGTCATGGCTCCCAATATGCTCGCCGACCAATTCGCCACGACCGAACGCACCGGTACGACTACCGCGTACACCGCGACGCAGGGTGGCTTTACCTACATCCCCGCGACGAACACGATTTTCGACTCGGTGGCAACGCGGCGGAGCAGCGGAACCAACCTCGTTCTTTTCGACGGGAAGATTGTTGCAGACAAGATCAACCTGCAGGGTCCGGGCGCTTACAATAAGACCGATCATTACGCCCACAGCATCTCCATTGATCAGAAAATCGGCGAAAAACTGAATTTCCAGCTGGCGGGCACGCTGCAGGAGGGCATTCGGGAGATTGGAATCAAGGGAGGGTCTTCGCAGGCAGCCGTGTACAAGGACATGGTGGCAACGCGGCCCGATGGAACACGAAATCCCTATTTTAACGACTATTACACGGAATTCTATCATGGGATTCGAAACTATCCCGAGCCCATGGTCAGCTTGCGTGCCTCCGGCGTATATGATTTCAAACTGCGATTTATGACGCAGCGAATTGTGGGCGGACTCCATCGTCAGAGCCAGGAGCCGCTCGATGCCCAGTATGCGGAATTCGTCGATCCGGCGAGCCCGGCATTCAAAGGCACGTTGATCAACGCCAATACCCTCGCCGCATACCAGGCCAACGTGGCGACCCTGAATCAAAACCGGGTTTACCGACGGTTCTATTTCAAGGACGGTGATGACGAAAGGATCACGCGACGAGGAGCGATTCCGGGCCGGACGGTCATGCTGCGCGACATCGCTATTGACGGCGCGAGTGGTCGCTTGATGAACCGGTATTATTGGAACTCGGGCGGGATGATCGGTTCGAGCGGAACTTACTTCAACCAGCGCCTTCATTCCATGGTTGGCTGGCGTTCGGACTCCTTTTACCAGGACCCAGGACGTGATTTTTATAACATGGTTTCCGGGGAGACCTACCGACTGGCCAGCGCCCCGAATTTGCGTTACCGGGTCAGAAACACTTCCTACAACTTCGGCGGGGTCTTCCACGTGACCAAATTTCTTGCGGCCTACGCGACCTATGCGGAAAACGTCGTCCTCACCACGACGGCGGGGACGCCTGGCTTTTTGCCGGGGACAGTCGTGGCGCCGCCGAAGGGCTTTGGAACCGAGTACGGAGTCCGCTGGCTGTTTTTCGATGGCCGGCTGGAATCGACCTGGACCTACTATCGGACGAACCGCAAAGCCAGCGCAACGGCGATTCACGAATACCGTCAGGTCGTCACTCCGGCAGAGAATTGAGGCTCGAGTAAATGGCGCACCACCCCGGCGTTGCCGAGCGCGTCGACCGCCATGCGGCCCATCGCCCGAAAGTCGTAGCGCAGGCAGCTGATCCCGGCTTTGGTCGCCAAATCTGTGCCCATGACCGAGAGTAGTCCGACGCGTTCCGGGCAACGGAGCCCGGCGTCCGACGCGGCCTGCGCCAAGAGCGCAGTGACGTTGTCCTCCGGACAGACGACGGCTGCACGCCGGGATGCCCGGCGCAATCGCTCGATCACAGCCGCTCGCTCGCGGTTCGTCCCACCCGACTCGGTGGCGCCCAACCGGCCGCGGCACCCCAGTTCGTCCGCTGCCGCTGCCAGGGCCGCACCAAACTCGGCGACCGCCAGATCACCAGCAAAAGGTTCGACCGGGATAATCTGTTCGAACCCCCGCCCCAACAAATGAGCGAGGGCCTTGAGCGCGCCCGAGCGAAAATCAGCCCTGATGTTGCTGTAACTCTCCACGCCGCAGGAACGGAACAGCACGACCGCTGGCTGCAGGCGGGCCGTCTCAACGCGCAAGGCTTCATCGCTCCACAGATGATCGAGCACGAAGCCGCCGGCGGCTTCGCCGTGACGGTCAACGAAGTTGTTCAGGATCGCGCGCTGTTGCGCAACCGGGGCGAAGATCGGGGGTTCGTGCGGGTCCGGATGGTTGACGAGCAATTCGTCATGCCAGAGCAACATCGTCCGGTGCAAGGCGCCACAACCCTGACTGATCCCTTCGAGCAACTCGCGGTATTGCTCACTGCCCAACTTCAGCCGCCGGATAAGGCAAGCCACCGGCTTGGGCCGGTCGAGAAGCGCCCGGGCGGTCGCCGGGTAATAGCGCCCGCTGGTGGGGTGCTGCCAGATCTCGCCGTCCCTGGTCAGCCGCTGGAGAACTCGAAACACCGTCGTGTTCGCCACCCCGAAGCGTTTGCCGAACTCACGCGTGGTGGGCAAGGGTTGATCGGTTGGAGCGTTAGCTACGGCTTGGCGTACAGTTGCGATAAGATCGCCGTCGAGCGTCCCCGCGGTTTTAGGGCCATGAACTTGGGCCGGCAATTTGGACATTACAGCCAACAAGAGAAGTGCCATTGCAACGCAAGCAAGACATAAAGACAACAATAGATTTTAGTTGCACAACACACAGACGGCATGATGGGCGCATCGCATCGGCCGGATGGGCTCTCTGGGATTGGGATCGCCAGCGATCCGGTCTCCGGTTTCGGCGGGAGCATACTCGAGGGTGATACGCCTAAAGGTCCCGCGCGGCGCAATCGACCGGTTACCCTCCGGCCACGTCCGAACCTGACACGCGCGAATCGCGCCGAGGCGCGACGTTCAGCTTTTGTCACGAAACTCGCACGGCAGACGATTTTCGGCACGATTGTGTGCGAAGTCCCGTGCTGAAGCTTGGCCCGGACGCCACGCTTGCCCTGCACCGGTGCGATGTCCGGCATTGCACTCGGACTTGGCAGCGAGGCGCCTTCCCGTGCGGCGACCTCCAACGAAAAACTGTCAGCCATCCCGTGCTCCTTGGGCCACTGACACCGATAAACGGCAATAGTTATGCAACTTACGCAAAAGCCAAGAAAACATACCTTTTTTGTTGCTTTACATGTTTGACCTGTTTCTCATGCGTCCCGCTCGCAGCCCAGCTCGCCGAAAACGAAGAAAAACGCTCTCGGCCCAAATCCCCTCAGTCGCCACCATGAAAATTCCCCCTGGTAAGTCATATTCATATCGCCGGCTCTCCGGCATTCGTCGGCTGCATTCGCT
>JACQWL010000574.1 GCA_016209255.1 Verrucomicrobiota bacterium | reverse complement strand
TACTTTGAGCGCTTGGCCACCCAGTCGCGCTGCTGACTCTGACCGTCACGACCCGGCCCGTCGATTTTGCCGGTGATGGTGTCGCCCGCGAGCTTGCCCGAGTACTTCGAGACCACCTTGTTGCCGCCGAACTCGCGCTCAACCGAGAACGCGACCGTGTCGCCCGTGCAAGAGGCGTTGGATATTTCGGTCACCACTGGATCGCCGCCGCGTCCGGGTGAGGTGAGTTTGCCGGTCAGTTTGCCGTCCTTCATGGAGAGCACCAGGGTCGCCTCGCGCGGCGTACCGCCACCGCCGCCACCCCCGCCGCCGCGGCCCTGCTGGACCCATTTCCACGTGCCAGAGGGGTCAGCCGCGAACGCGGCGCCCGACATTAAGCAGACAGCGGCGAAAGCCGCGATTGTTCGACGTAATGATTTCATAGTTTTGGGATATTGCCCACAGCCTGACGCAGGCGCTGCCATTTGGGTGCTACGAAATCCTGGTTAACGCAAGATTAGGATCGCCGGGCCGTGGGCGATATCGGTGGCGGGCGCGGCGTGAGGCCCCCGCACTGGCGTTGGTCAGATCGACCGCACCGGCATCGGCAGTATGCCGTTCCGCGCCGGCATCGGCGCGTAGTCCGGCCGCGGCACAGCCGGAATAAGATCTGTCAGACGCACCCTTGCCCCCGTTTCCAGGCTTCGGTTTGCCGCGATGCCCACCAGGATTGAGCAGGCCCCCGCGCGCTCATCGGCCGCGCGCAGATACTTGTCCGCCGCCTGCGCCGGCAGAAAAATATCCTCCAGCATCACCCGGTCGCCGCCGCCATGATCGCCCGCCGCGCTCCAAGGCTCAATCTCGCGGCCAATGCCACGCAACGGGATCACCCGAATCTTCACCCCATCCGGCGCCACGCCGCCTTGCACGGCCTCGACGCCGTTGATGTAGACCGACTCGACAATGGTGTGCTCAAGCCGCCCTTTCGTGCCGTTGAACGCCACCGTGCAGCCTTCCCAAGCGTTGAAGGCGTTGAGCGAGTAGCTGAGCGTTGCGCCCGTGTCGTACGTAATGAGCGCGTTCATCGTGTCCTCGATGTCGATCTCGCCCCGGAAAACGCAGCCATCGCGGAAATAGCCGTCGTGGCCTTCGCAATCGAGATAAAGCGCCTTCAGGTACGGACTGGCGGCGAGGTCGAGATAAAAACCGCAACGGTCCTGCTCCGGGCAGGTGAGGCAGCGTTCATGCGCGCCGGTCAGTCCGCGCCGGTGCGCCATCTCCGGCGTGTAGAATTCGCGCTTGGCCGTCGCCATGACGGAGGTCGGCACCGCGCCGAGCCACCAGTTAACGAGATCGAAATGGTGCGTCGCCTTGTGCACGAACAGCCCGCCGGAATACTTCTTCTGCGCATGCCAGCGGCGGAAATAGTCGGCGCCGTGGTGGGTGTTGAGCAACCAGTGAAAATCCACCGAAAGCACCTCGCCGATTTCGCCGCTCATCAGGATGTCCTTCACCTGCGAACGCGGAGGCGAATAGCGATAGTTGAAGGCCACCCGGCAGCGGCGCCCTGTGCGCCGGCGCACCTCAAGAATCCACCCGCACTTTTCCGCGTCGATTGTCATCGGCTTTTCCGTGATGACGTCGCAACCCGCCTCCATCGCGCCGATGAGGTATTCGTGGTGTGCGGCGTCCACGGTGGTGACGATCACGATGTCCGGCCGCCGCTCCTGCAGCATCCGGCCGAATTCCTCCGCCGCGTAGCCCGGCGGCACCGGCGCGCCGTTTTGCGCCGAGCGCCGTCGCGCGCGTTCCACCCGCCCGGGATTCGAATCGCAAACCCCGACCAACTCCGCCCAGGGCGCGTGAACCTTCTCAATCCCGTCCTGATACACTTCGTGGCGCGAACCGAGGCCCACGATGGCGTAACGGCGGCGTGCGGACGAGGCGGAAAGAGTCGATGAAGGAGACACAGGCAGGTGGCGAAAACGGCGGAGCGAAGGAGTCCGGGGGAGTATACGGACACGCGTCCGGAGATCCGGCAAGGTCCCATTAACGTGCAATCCCAAAATATTCGGACGGTGGGACCGCCGATTCACTCGCACCAGACCCTCTGTCCTTTCCCCTGCTCGTGGGCCTTGGCGGTGGGCCGTGGGCTCCGCGCGCGGCCCACCCCGACCGGGACCCACCTCCATTCAGCCGGTCCGCGCAGCGGACCCTACAGCGAGGCGCTCGCTTGCCGCGCCGTAGCTCGGCGAAGGCGGGCCGCCACCCTGTTCCTCAACCCCAGATTCCCGATTGTCTCATCGTGCAGAATGGTCTGAGGCTGCGCCTCGCTGGATGGTCTATTTCGCGCGCTTTGCCGTCCACTCCGTCTTCCTGGCCGGGCCGCCGTCGCGGCCGGGGCGCTCGATCTCGCCAGTGATCGTATCGCCCGCCAGCTTGCCCTGATACTTCGAGACAAACTTGTTGCCGTTGAATTCCATCTCGATCGAAAAAGAAACCCCGCCGTCCTTAAGGGAGCCGTTGCTGATCGCCGTGTCCGGGATCTCGAATTCTCCCATCTTCGCGCCCTTCAGGATGCCAGTGAGCGCTCCGCCCTTGTATTCGAGCGTCAGCGTGCGTTCAACCCCAGGGCCGCCGCCCCGGCCTGGCTGAGTCCATTTCCAAGTGCCGGCGGGCGATGCGTCGGCCGCCAGCGTGCCGGCGGCCATGAAGCAAGCGGCCATAAACGCCGCGAAGTATTTTCGATATGATTTCATTGTGTGTGTGTCGTTGGGACGCTGGCTTGACGAAGCAGGTACCGTAAGGTTGTGAGCGCACCGGGGCGTTGGAGCCGAACAGCGGCAGAATCACCAACTCGACCATCTGCCCCACGCGATCACAAGTGTCACTTAATAAGTGACACTTTTTTTGGACACACCAAGGAACGAACGAGCAAGTGTCACGTATTACGTGACACTCGGTCTGACGATTCTGGCGAGGGAAGGCGATACGGTTGACCCGTGAATGCGCCGGAATCTCGACGGCATACGGACAAGCTTTTACCCGGGGCGCCAAGCCGGGCCAGCACAACTGTGGCACTGCACTGGCCTATCGCGGATTCACCTCGGGCCGCGTTCGACAGACGGCACGGACCAAGCGGTAACGATGCAGTCGAGATGCGGGGGCGTCGCTTGTCGACGCCCGTTGTACGACGTGGAAACGGGCGTCGGCAAGCGACGCCCCTACACCCACCAATTAGTCTGCACGGCCCAACGGGTAAACGGGCTTCTACTGAATGGCTACGGCTACGCCTCGGTCCGCAGCATCTGCAGCAGGGCCTGGATGTAGCCGTGACAAAAGGCGAACGCCTTGTAGCCGCCCGGATCGCCGGCGATTTGGGGCACATGGTCCGGCATGATCATCCCGTCGTAACCGACGTCACGATATGTCCGCAGCGCCCGCGGCATGTCGACATCCCCGTCGTCGGGCATTGTCTCCTGGAATTTCAGGAATCCGCCGCGGATGTTCCGGAAATGGACGTTGAAGATCTTCCCGCGGCTGCCGAAATAACGGATGACGTCAAAAATGTCGTCGGCCGGTTTCGCCAGCATCTCGGACACGGTCCCCTGGCAAAAATTCAACCCGTGGAACGGGCTCGGCACCGTGTCCACGAAACGCTTCAGCCCGTCGACCGAGCCGAGCACGGTGTTGACGCCGCGCCACCCGGTGTCCTTCGGCATGCCGGGATCCTGCGGGTGGCAGGCAATCCGGACTTTCGCCTCGTCGGCCACGGGCACGACGCGTTGCAGAAAATACGCGATGCGATCCCAATAGATCTCCTCCGTGATGCGCCCGGCTTCCGTCAACGGCGGCTCCTGCTTTGACTGGGTGTAATCAAAAGTGCTCAGACTCGCCCCTCCGCGCCCCGTCGTGCGTTCCGTGCGCACAACGCCGATGAACGTGAGGTTGTATTTCACCATCGGGATGCCGGCACGGCCCGCGTGGCGAATCATCCGGCAGATGTCCTCGATTGCGCGATCACGCTCTGGATCCTTCGCCAGCAGGATTTCCGGCATTTCCGCCCGCGTGATGTAAGACGAGCTCATCGGCAGCGGCACGCAGTCGAGTTTGATGCCGAACGACTCGACGAATTTCCGCAACCGCGTGAGGGCGTCGACGCTCCAGTCTTTGTCTACCTCCCGCGAAAGACGGCCGCTGCAAATATGGCTCACGCCAAACGCCGCCAGCGCGCGCAAGGTCGGCTCCGTGTGGTCGTGCTGGTGGCCCGCGTGCATCAGGACCGGCCGGCGCGCGCCGCCGGACACCACCCCGCCCGCCGTCGAACACCCCGCGGCTGTGGCGAGTCCGGCCGCGGCGGCCCCGGCGACCGCACCGGAGAGAAAATCCCGCCGCCGTATCGACGGCGGCAGGTTCGCAGCCGCAAGGACCGGATGGGGCTTTAGTTGGGACATACGCGACGCAGCGGAGTTTGCGGTCGCGAAAAGCGGCCGCGAGGAAAATATCGGTCCGCGCAGCCCGACGCCCGAGGGCTTGCCCGAGCGACGGGACCACGTTCACAGGGGCGGAATCACCCAAATGTTCGAAGGAAAACACCCTAGCGATTCAACGGACAGCAGATTACGGGAGGACACGGATATCCAGTCGGAGTCGAATTTGCGATGATATCAAACGATGTCACAGACCGTCCCATCGCTCGTCGTCGGATGCACGCCCCCCTCACTGAGCGCTCCGCCGCGCGTGCGCGCCGGGTTCACGATCCTCGAGGTAATGGCGGCGGCGACGATCCTCGTGTTGGTCATCGCCACTTCGCTGACCGTGCTGCAGCACGGCATGCGCGCCGTCGACACGGCGCGCAACATGACGCTCGCCAGCCAGATCGCCCAAAGCGAGTTGGAGGTGCTGCGTCTGCAAAACTGGCCGCAGATCGCCGCACTGCCGGCGAACGCCGTCGTGAACATCAGCGACGCGATTAGCTCCGGCAACGCCACCGCGCTCGATTCGACCCTCAACACGATGACGAGCCGGTTCACCTGCACCCGCACCGTTTCCGACCCGAAACCCAACATGCGCCTGATCACGGTCACGGCGACATGGATTGGCAACGACGCCCGGCCGCACTCGGTCTTCGCGCAGGCGCGGTATGCCCGAAATGGACTCAATGACTACATCTACATCTCACACTGAGCGGCGTTTCGCTGCTTCGCCGGAATCCGCCCGGCTCCCGTCCCGCGAAAAGACCAGTCCGCGCCGCCGGTGCGGCTTCAGCCTCGTTGAGCTCATGATGTCCACCAGCCTCGCGTCGATGGTGATGACCGGCGTGCTGTCTTCGTTCGTGCTCATGGGCAAGAACAGCTACAACGCCGCCAACTACAGCATGATGGAGGCGGAGTCCCGCCGCGCGCTCGAAATTTTCACCCAAGAGGCGCGGATGGCGGACAACATCACGTGGATCGGCACGAACAGCGTGACGCTGTCGATCGCCAACGGCACCGGCAACTATCTCGTCACCTATGTCTACGACAGCGCGACCGCCGGCGACACGGCGCAGACGTTTTACCGCCAGCTCGGCGCCGCCGGCAGCGGCGCGCCCGCCCAGGTTCTCGTGCGCGCGGTGTCCGACTTCGCGTTCCGCCGCTACAAGGTCGTCAACGGCGCCGACTTCACGGCGACGAACGACCTCGAGACCAAGCAGATCCAGATCACCCTGCGCACCGTCCGCAGCGGTGCCACAACCGTGAACGCCACCAACGCCGTGCTTTCCGCGCGCGTGGTGCTGCGCAACAAGCACGTCTCGACCTAAAATAAAGATGAGCGCAGCGACCAGAGCCCCACGCCGCAACGCCGGCGCATTCCACCACGGAATCTCGTCCCCCGGACTCCGGGAATTCAGCAGTTCCGGCCTTCCGGCCACACGCGGCTCCGTCCTCGTCGTTGCCATGCTTTTCGCCACCTTGCTCGCGGTAACGTTGAGCAGCTATGTGGCGCTAAACACCCAGTCGCTCAAGTTGGCCAGCCGGTCGTTCTACGCTGCGGAGGCGGTGAACATGGCGGAGGCCGGACTCGAGGAGGCGATCTGGTCGTTCAACCAGGCGCAGGCCGGCGACGTCACCGCCTGGAACGGATGGAACACGAGCGATGGCGTGAAGGCGACGCGTGCGTTCACCGACTTCACCCTCGGGCCCAATGTCACGGGCAGCACGAGTGTCTACATCGATCGCTTCAACCCGGGCGTGGGGGTGCAACCCCTGGTCGTCGCCAAGGCTACGGTTACGCTTCCGCACGGGCAGGCGGAGATCAGCCGGCTGTTCGAGTTGAAATTGAAGCGCCGCTCGCTGTTTGCCTCCGGCATCGTCGCGAAAAACAACGTCAACTTCAGCGGCAACAACGCGAGCGTGGACAGTTGGAACTCCGATCCGGACAACGATCCCGCCACGGCCGCCATTCCCTACAGTGCCGGGGTGCGCCATGACAAGGGCAGCGTCGCCGCGGCGTCGGTCACCTCCACGGTCTTGATCGGCAACGCGGACATTTGGGGCACGGTGTCAGTCGGCGGGTCGTCGACCTCCGCGATCAGCGTCGGCGCCAATGGCCTCGTTGGTCCCTTTGCCACCGCGAACGGCGTGAAGAACCCCGCGAACATCGCGACGGACTTCGTCGCCAACATGGAGACCGTGACCGCGCCTTCCGGCGGAACGGCCCTCGCGTCCCTCGGTTCGACCCTCGGCACGGCGGGCACCACGACGATTTGGCGGACGCCGGTTATCGAGGACAGCCTCACAGTCTACGGCAACGTCACGCTGGTGCTGACCGCCGGGTCCGGCGTCGACGCGATCAGCCTGACGGGCACCAAAGGCATCACGCTGGCTCCCGGAGCGACCCTGAGCATCTACACCGAAGGCAATGTGAAGCTCGGCGGCAACGGTCTGCTGAACCCGAGCGACGAGCCTGTTTCGGTTCAAATCTGGGGCACAAACACGAGCCCGATGGGACAGGACATCCAAATCGCCGGCAACGGGGCGCTGAAGGCCATCGTGTACGCACCGAACGGCAGCGTGAAGATCAATGGCAACGGCGATGTGATGGGCGCGGTTGTCGGACGAGAGGTCGATCTCACGGGCAATGCCTCCTTTCATTACGACGAATCGCTGGCCAACTGGGGCGTCAACACCCCGTACGGCGTCGTGATGTGGCGCGAACTGGCCACCGCTGCCGACCGGTCGACCTATGCTGCGGAGTTGTATTTCTAGCGAGGCGGAACCTCAAACCTCGGACCACGGACTTCAGACCACAGGACTCTCGCCATCAGTCCGTGGTCCGTCG
>JACQWL010000567.1 GCA_016209255.1 Verrucomicrobiota bacterium | reverse complement strand
GATGGCGGCAACGTGGTGCGATTTCTGCGCGGCCGCCCTGGCGACCTCATCGATGCGTCCGACGTTCACCCGGGCCATCAGCGCATCGCCCAGGAGCGCGCGCGCGATGACCCTGGCCATCTCCCGGGTTCCAATGGCATTCAGGTGGATGCCGTACGCCGTGAGTGGCGCCGGACTGTGCGCATACGCGGTCCGGCTCGGAGAAAACAAGTCCACAAAGAGCGCCTGGCTCCTCCGCGCCGTCGCGGCAATCTCCTCGACATACGCCGCAACCTCGCGATTCCGCACCGTGGCATCAACCGGGCCGCCAGGCTCCACCGCGATTGGTGAAAGCATCACCAAGCGCGCTTGAGGATGCCGCCGCGCGATTTCACGCAGGTAAGTCTCGAGTTGGGCGCGAAACTCGTTCACCCCGGCCACGCCGTTGAAGGATTCATTCATCCCGAAACCCATCACCACGACGTTTGCCGGCCACGCCGCCAGCAAGGTTCTCAAATGGTCGGCAAACCCGTCCGGGCGCAGCCGATGGCCCACTTCGTCGCCCGTCCAGGCAAGGCTGCGAATCCGCAGGTGATGCCCCGCGTAAGCGATCTGCAAATACGCCTCCAGTTCACCCTGTTCCAGGAGACGTTCCACCATGGCGTTGCCGTAGAAGAGGATCGTGTCGCCTTTCGCCATCGGAACCCCGTCCGCGGCGATCGACAACGACGACGACCAGAAGGCGGCCATCAGCCAGCAAACGCGGCGGAGGATCGCCGACCGGGGTTTCGGTTCAAGCCCGGCAACCGCTGCGGCAGGGCGCACCGCACCCAAACGCCCGATCGAATCATCAAAAGGAAACTGGATTTTCATGGGGTCGGACCGGGGAGGGGTTTTCAGGTGGCGCCCGACTGGAACATCGGGCGCCACCGGAACGGGCGGCTGCCGGCCTCGGCACGCCGATCTCCAGCGGCGCCTGGCCGATCAGCCGAACACCTCCGCCACGGTCACTTCGCGTTTCTCCACCAGCGAACGTTTAGCCGCCTCGAGCACTGCGATCACTTCAACTTCCTCCTCAATCGGCACGCTCTCCTTCCCGGTGCGAACCAGCGCGAGGAAATTCTCGAGCAGATACCAGTAAAGATCGGCGGTATTGGGTGTCAGGCTGTGCCATCCTTTCGTTCCGTAAACGTTGATCTGATACCCGGCGCGCATCCACGGCCTCTCGGCGACCATCAGCATCAGGTCGCGGCCATTCTCGAATCGCACCCGGACGAGGTTGCGCCCGGGCTGGCCGACGTTGAGGCACGACACCGCCCCGCGACCGAGAACCGCGTAGGCCATCTCCAGCGCATGAATGCCGTAGTAGACCAGCTCGTTGCCGCAGAGGGTGGTGGCCAGATGAATTTCACCCAGCGACGGCACTTCCCGCGCCAGCGCGACGACGTCCGGCACGAACCGCAGTGAGCTGGCCGACATGAACGGCGTGCCGGTCCGGCGGGCGAGATCGGCGACATCCTTCGCCTGTCTTGCGGTCATGGCCAGCGGCTTGTCGCAGAACGTCGGCACGCCCTTCCGCAGCGGAGTCAGGGCGTATTTCCACTGCTCACCGGAGCCGTCGTCCACGATGGCCACCGCGTCCACCCCTTCCGCACATTCGTCCGCACTGTCGCAGACCTTCGGGATGGAGCACACGTCGGCGAGCCGCTCCGCCGCCTCCCTGACCGGATCCCAGACCCGGACGACCTGCGCGCCCTCCAGACGTTTTCTGGCCGCGACGAAAGTCCCCTTGAACTGCTTGCGCTTTGTTTCGTCCCAGCCATTGCAGGCCGTCGCAAACGCGGTGCCATGATTCGAACCGAGCGTGCGCGGCGCGCCCATATATCCGTAGGTCGCCGCAGAAACGAGGCCGAGCCTGATGGGCCGGGCGTCAGGCGCGCCGCTGAGGACCTGCGGAAATCCCAGGCGGGATGCGAGCGCGCCGGCCACGATGGCAGTGGACGAATTCTTCAAAAAAACTCGCCGGGTGCGAATCTCGGGTTTCTGGGTCATGGGGTTCATCTATTTACTGCCGGGAGACCGGATGCCGAACAACGTGGTGTGGCGGCGTTGCGGGTTTCGCGTTGGGGGGAATGGGGGCGTGGAGTTTCCCATTGCGGGAAGGTGCGGTCCTCCCGGCGGGGGAAGGCGTCGTGCGGGCGCACCTGATATGGGGTGGCATGGGGTGATTATGATGCAGGGCAACTAAAAATACGGTTGCGCCCAACAAATAAGAAAGTTGCACATGTCGACCGGAGGCCGTGGGAGGCGGCGGAGACGGTGCGGACCAGTGCATGCGCGCGCGGCGAAGCCGCTTCGCGGCGTGCGTCCCCTCAAGACAATGCTTCGACTTCAGGGGACTGGGCTGATCCGGTTGATTTGTCTTGGAGAAACGCCGCGGCGCGCGGGTGATCACCTCAACCGCTGCAGAGCTTCTTTGGCGGCTTGGGGGTGCTGCGCCTTGATGGACGTGGTGATCTTTCTTACCGCCAGCACGGCCTCGGCGCGGACGGCGGCATCTGAGAGCAAGGGCAGCGCGAGCGACAAAGCAGCCGGATCGGCGACCCCCGCCAGCGCGCCGAGGCACAGGCGGCGGTCGTTGTCGCTGCGCGCGCCGTCGAACAACTGGCGGTAACGCTCGACCAGGGCCGGCGTCGGTCGGGCGTTCTCTGCGGTGGCGAGACGAACCAGGCCGCGCAAGGCGAGCACGCGATGCGGCTCACTCTGCGGCTGCCGGTAGATGGCCAGCAGGCCGTCCCACGCGGCCGCGTCGCGCCACTCGGCCAGCGTGCCGACAACGGTGTCGGCAATGCGGGCGTCCTTGTCGCTGCGCGCAGATATCAGGGTGGCCAGGGCTTTGGCGTCGCCGGCCACGGACAGCAGCCGAATCAGCGAGCACCGCGCCTCCACGTCAGTCGTCCTGGCGATCCTGTCGCACAGGATGTCCGAGCGGCGGCCGGTGTCCTCAATCTTTGACAGCACCCGCGCCACTGCGGTTTCGGCGTCACGGCGGCTTTCGGATCCCCGGCGGCGGCGAGTTGACCGGCAACGTTGAGCGTGGCCTCAGCGATTGCGCCAGCCAGCGCGGGATTGGCGCCCTGGCGAAGCGTGGCAATGATCTCGCGGGCCGGGACGGTGCCGATCTTGCCGAGCGCGACGATGGCCGTGTTGGCCGTCGCGGCGTCGCCGTTGCGGGCGAGACTGGCAAGGTTCTCCACGGACAGGGCGTCTTGGTGGTTGCCGAGCGCGCCGATGAGCTGAAGTCGCGCCTGACCGCGCGCGGCGGGCAGCGCGTTGCGCAGAGTTTCGATGGCCTTGGCCGAACGCTGGGCGCCCAAGGCGAGGCCGGCGATGCCGATCGTCTCATCGTTCTTCAGCAATTCGGCAATCGCGGGCAACGAAGCGTCCGTGCCGATGATGGCGAGCAGCTGGCAGGCGAAACGCCGCGCTTCGAAGGTCGCGGGCGGCGGGAGCAGCCTGGCGACCGCGGCTTCGAGCTCGGCGCGCCGGGCAGGCTGACCAGCGGCGTCGCGGACGCGTCGCTCGATCTGTCGCAGTGGTCCCGGGTTCATGCCGGATTCGTATTTCGCCGCTTCGGCGAAGATCGGATCGAGGTCGGCGGCCTGCAGCGGCCGCGTGAGCAGCGTGCACCCCACGAGCCAGAGGGCGAGGGTTCGGGGCTTCATGGTGTTTTTCTTTCTCGATAAAAGATCACGGCGCAACGGAGCCGCAACCAAGGATCGGGCGGACGTTTTGGGTAGCGCGGTCCTTCAGCCCGCGCTTCGAGCGCCTGAAGGTTTCGCCGCGCGGGCTGAAACACCGCGCCACGACCGATATTGTCGCATGCGGGTACAATTCGGAGATATATCAGTGCAATCACAGCCGTTCGGCGCCTAGGTATTCGCCGTTCAGGATCGATGATTCGAGGACGAGAGCGAAGGCGGGAACGATGGCTTCAAATGTACCACGGCGCCCGCGGCTCGCGCTGGCGCATCTGGTTGGCCTCTTCGAGATCAAATCGCTCTTTTTCGGGATCCCAGCGCAGTTTCCGGCCCAGCCGCAGGCCGATGTTCATCGCCTGGCAGATGGTTTGCGCGCGATGGGCCGCCTCCGGATGGCAGATGGTCGGCCGGCGGCTGCGGATGGAATCGAGGAGATTGCGGACATGGTCGCCGGCATTGATCCAGCTGGAGCCGGCAACGGCGCGCAGGTTCAGGATGGACTTTGGCTCCGCCGTGACGACGTCAGTGTGATCGTCCACTTGGATCCAGCCTTCGTCGCCGACATAGCGGATGTAGCGGTCCGCGAAAGCTTTTCTTTGATACATGACACCGACGATGCCGTCCCCGTAACGACAGCGGACTTCGCCTGTGACGGGCGTTTCGCTCATGAACTTGATCGGGTCGGGCCAGGTGCATTGGCCCTCGAATTCCACTGGACCGGTGTGGTCGCGGCCGAGGGCCCATTGCATCTGGTCGGTGTAGTGGCAGCCCATGCCGATGATGGGACCGTCGCCCATGTCCCAGAAATAGTTCCAGTTCCCTCCCTCCACGCGCTTGGGCACGAACGGATGCCACTGCACCGGGCCGAGCCACGTGTCGTAATCCCAGCCTTTGGGGACGACCGCGGGTCTGTCGTACGGGATCGTCGGGCCGGTCCACACCTGCATTTCAACTGTGTGCACACGGCCGACCTTGCCCTGGCGGACCATCCCTGCGGCGAAGCGATACGAGCCGGCGGAACGCCGCTGGGTGCCGGCCTGAAAGATCGCATTGTAGCGGCGGCAAGCCTCGACCAGTGAGCGTCCTTCGCTGATCGTCATCGAGACGGGCTTCTCGCTGTAGATATCCTTGCCGGCGCGCGCCGCGTAGATCGAGGCCGTCGTGTGCCAGCGGTCGCCCGTGGCGATGAAAACGGCGTCGATGTCCTGCTGCGCGAGCAGTTCGCGGAAGTCGGAATACATCCGGCAATCCTTGTTGCCGTAGTGGGCGTCCATGATCTCCTTGGCCGACTTCAGCCGGTCCTCGCGGCAATCGCTGACGGCGGCGAAGACGATGTCGGTTTGCGCCAGAAAACTTGGCATGACGTGGCGCGCACGGTTGCCGATGCCGATGCAGCCAAATACGATGCGGTTGCTCGGCGCCACGGTGCCGTTGAGGCCGAGGGCGGAGGCGGGCAGGATGGTCGGCGCCGTCACCAGCGCAGCGGTTCGTCGGAGAAACTCGCGGCGGTTCATGCGGTTGATGTTGGTCTTTTTCATGGCTTGGGAGTCGCCGGACGCCCGGTTTACGCCTGGGCGACCGGTTGGTGTTTTCGTTGGGGAATAGTCCCCGCGTCGGATTCCATCTCAGTTTGCGGTTCGTGACCGGAGGCCAGCAGGGAGGGCGTCAGGAACAGGGAACGCATGATCGTTTTTCCCTTGGCGGTTGGATGAGGGATGAAATCAGGTTACGATCCCAAAGAAAACTGGATTTTCGGCGGGAAGGGTAATAACCGCGGCCGGCCGCTCTTGCGCAGGCAAATTCGGATGGTCGACGTCGCCGAGCACTATTCAGGGCTGTAAACGGACGTACCCGGGCCGAACCCTTGTTGACTGCCATCAAAATCGGCGACGAATTGGCGGAGCCCCGCGCCGAGCGTCTGCTGATTGAGACCGGCGTCCATCGGGAGCGTCAGCTTGGTTCCGCCGGCGCGACCGCGCCGCGCCGCGCAAGGTCGCGGGGAAGAAACTTGAGGTAGCCGATCAGCAGGCACCCCACGGAAATCGCAATCATCGCTGGCACGAGGCCGAACACGGTTTGAAAACCGAGCGAACTCTTGAAGTAGCCAACCACGAGCGCACCACCGCCACCGAAAATTGTGTTTACGCAGTTCGAAATGCCGACGGCCGTGGAGCGTTTGTCCGGAGGAACCAACTCGTAGATCAGCGGGAATGAATTCAGCTCCGCCATGCCGCGGCATAGTTGGAAAAGAAAAATGCTGACGAGCACGACGGTCACGCTCTTCGCGGCGAAGAAGAGCAGCGGCCACGGCAGGACCAGCGCGTAGAACACCACCATGAGCAGCATGCGTCGCCGCGGCTGCTTCGCGCCGACGAAGTCCGACAACGCGCCGCCAGCCAGCGCGCTAATGAAGACCGATCCGGTGATCGCGAGGTTTCCCCAAAAGCCGGATTGCGCGAGGCTCATCTTGAACGTCTCCACGAGGAAAAGCGGCAGCCACGTGATCAGCATCCACACCCCGATGGCAACGATGCCAACCGACAGCACCATCAGCACATACGACGGCGTGCCGAGCAGCTCGCGAATCGTCGCACCCAACGCCACGGGCCGCGCGAGCGGCACCGCCGTGCCGTAACTCTTTCCCGCCGCGGCGTCGCTCGCTCCCATCGCGACCTCGCGAAGAAAAACGAACTGCACCGACGCGAGCAGGATTCCGATGCCGCCGAGAATCAGGAGCACCGGCCGCCACCCGTAATGATCTCCGATCCAGCCGGCAGCGGCGCCACCGAGGATGGGGCCGAGGTTCATCCCGATGACGAGTACCGCGACGGCCTTCGCCCGCGTAGACTTGGTATGATAATCCGCGACGATCGCGAGCGATGCCGGGATGTAGAACGCCTCGGTGATCGCGAGCAACACGCGCGCCGCGACCAACTGGCCGGCCGAGGTGACAAGCCCCACCGCAAAGGTCACCAGGCTCCACAGAATGAGACATCCGACCAGGATGCGTTTGCGTGCCACGCGATCGCCGAAAAATCCGGCGAACGGCGAGCTCAGCGCATATGTCCAGAGGAATGCCGTCATGAGCGCGCCGATCTGAAAATCGGAAAGCGTGAGCTCTTGCCGGATGAGCGGCATCACCGAAAAAATGACGACGCGATCCTCGAGGTTTAGGAAGCCGGAGAAAAAGAGCAGCCCGACGACGACCCACTTGTAGTTTGGACTTTGGGCCAGGCGATCCAGCCAGATTCGGAATGCGTGCAAGTGCGTTTTTAGGGACGGAGGTTGTGGGACTGTGGCGGTAACTCAAAGGAAACTGGAATTTCAGCGGGAGGGGTTTAATCGCGAAGTCCTCGCGGCGCATGTAGAATCGGAAAATCATCCGCCCCGGCGTGGAGTTTGGCATCGTCGGCCGCTGAATAAGGCCTCGTCACCCGGAGTCGGTCCAAGGCGGAACGCTCAAGGATCTCGTAAATCATCGACGGAAGGAATTGCCGTCTTGGCGATGAGGCGCGCCACACGGCAAGTCGTGCGGCAGGAAAATGAACATGGGGAAACTCGGTGTGGTGGAAGTATTGGCTTGCCAGCCGTGCATAACAGGTTATTTTCATTTATGCATGAAGAATGTCAAACCCGATATTGCATATGAGTATATTCGAAAGCGAATCCTTGATGGGGACTTTCCGCCTGGACATGCGCTGATGACCGAGCAGCTCTCGGAGGCGATTGGGGTGAGTCGAACGCCGGTGACCGAGGCATTGCTGAAGCTGCAGTCGGACGGACTCGTCACCATTCGGCCGCGGTTGGGTGCAAACGTGAAGAAGATGGATATGAAGGAATTCCGTGAGGTATGCGACATGCGGCTCGCGCTGGAAGCGCATGCGGCGGGTCTGGCTGCGCTCAACCGGCACCCGGACGATCTGCGCGAAATCGAAATCGTCATCATCGCGATGCGCGCGCTGGCCGAGCGCATCATCGGCTCCGCGGACGACGCTCCGGTCCTGGTCGATGAGAACCGCGAAGACGTGCGATTTCACATCGGTGTCATCTCGGCCGCCAAGAACGAATTGATAAAGCGGGAGATTCTTCGTCTGCACTTGGTAAACCGCATCGTGGCGATGACGTTCATGGGCAGTGGAGAGCCCTCCTCCGCCGCGTCGAGGGCGGAACGGGACGCGAACCGCCGCGCCGTGCTTGCGAGCCATGAGGAAATTTTTCAGGCGATCGCCCGGCAGGACGCGGCTGCAGCGAAACACGCGATGGAGCGGCACATTCAGGACATCATCGACAAGAACGTGCGCTTGATGACGCGGACGGAGGGTGCGCTCTCGCTCCGGGAACTGACGCCGGAAGAATTGGTTTATACCAGCTAGGACGATCGGCGGCTTGAGGCCAAGAATTGCCGAGCGGTCCGTCGGCGGATTTTTCCGGGTGCCGAAACGACGCGAAAATCAAGCCTGGACAAGGTGGATCGCATCGGGCGATAAACATTTAGTGTTGACATGAAAATGCATAATAATCGTATTGCATGCACGTTTATTTGTCCATCGGATCATGACCACTCGTCGCTTCATCCAGTTTCGGATGGAATTCACCACTCCCAGCCCCGCCGAGTCTGGTTGCGGTAATTGTGACCAAATGCGGCGCCTTGTCTGCGCACCGCCGTGGTGCAGGTAGGGGCCGGTTCGCACCGGGTACGACTTCTTCATTCTGCCTCCTCCACCCAAGAACTATCATGAAAACTACATTGCCCCGCATCTGCGTGTGGAGAGCGTTGGCGACCGCCCTGGCCGCTTTTGCCCTCCCTTTTTCTTTGGTCAAAGCCCAACCTGCCAATCTTGGTGAAATCCAAGGCCGGATTTTCAATTTATCGGACGAAAGCTACCTAAGCAACGCGCGGATTGCAGTAAGTGGGACAAATGTGGAGGCGTTCACGAATAGCAGCGGCGAATACCGGTTGTATCGCCTTCCGGCTGGTGAGGTGAACCTGGTCGTGACGTACAGCGGGCTTACCCCTCAATCCGCCACGGTCCGCGTCGAGGCGGGAAAGGCCGTGCGCCGCGACTTCGATTTGGATTTCGCCCGCGAGCGAGGCGCTGATGCGGGGAAAGTGGTCATGCTTGATGCCTTCTCCGTCGAGGCGGTGAGGTTGAACGCGCAATCGCTTTCGCTCAATGAGCGCAAGAACGCGGCCAACATCAAGAATGTCGTGGCCGTGGGCGAATTCGGCGACAGCGGCGACGGCAACGCCGCGGAGCTCCTGAAGTATATCCCCGGCATCAGCATCGAGTATTCCTCGACGGTCGCACGCGGTATTTCCGTACGTGGCATGCCGAGCAGCGGTACCTTGGTGACAATCGACGGTGGCGAGGTGGCGAACAGCACCTCCGGCGGTACCGGCCGTAACGTGGAACTGGATGCGTTTCGACTGAACAACATCAGCCGCGTGGAGGTGACCAAGGTGCCGACGCCCGATCTGCCCGCCAACGCTCAGGGCGGTGCGGTGAATGTCATCAGCAAGAGCGGATTTGAGCGCAAGACTCCGTTGTTTTCCTACAAGGCCTACACCACGTTCAACAGCCGCGGTTTCGAGACCACGGGTTTCGACAAGCGCCGGGGCAGCCGGCCCGACCTCTCGACCGGGCCGTTCCAACCCGGGTTTAACCTGAATTACGAGCTGCCGGTCAACAAATCGCTGGCGTTTGCGTTTGCCGCGGGCCACACGTCGCGGTTCAACCGCTATCGGGAGGTGTTTTCGAACCGGGATCTTGCGACCCTCGCGCTTTCGATGACGGACATCGTGCCCGGTGAGCGTATCACCCAGGCATCCGACGCGGCCATGACGGCCGAGTGGCGGGTGGGCGATCACAGTGTCTTTCGCGCCAACGTGCTTTACGTGGATGGTGTCTTCAAGGTGAACGACAACCGCCTCCGCCTGCTCTACGGCGCCGGCGCCACCGGGGGCGAGAACTTCGTCCAGGGCGCGGCCACTGGCGTGGGCAGCGCCGCGTTGAGTTTCCCGACGGCCCATCGGCAGCAGCAGACCGGCCAGTACAACCTCAATTATCGCTTCAACCGCGGGCCCTGGCGCGTGGACATGAACGGATCGGTCGGGCGCGACCGGGTTGGCTACCGCGATATTTCCAGGGGCTACTTCGGCGACGCCAACATCAACATCCCCAATCTGGTGCTCCGTGGCCAGGCCATCTCGCGCTCTTCCGCCCAGCCGATGGAGGTCAGCGCTTTCGACCGCGCCGGCAACCCCGTGGACATCTTCAACGGCGCGAACTACACGATCAACTCGGTGGACAGCCCGTATGAATACGACGTGACGGACGCCAAGGACGCGCTGAAGATCGACGTGGCGCGCGAGTTCGGTGCGATCGGTCCCCTGAGTCTGTTTACCCTGAAAACGGGCGCTTCCTACAATCACCAGGAACGCGACCTGCACCGGGATTTCAAACGCTGGAGCTTCCGGCCCACCGGCACCGCCGCCGATCGTCTGGCCAGAAACTACGACGTGCTCGATCCCGAGTTTTCTGCCACGGCCATGCGGTATTATCCGGGCCGGACCATGCAGTGGATCAGCACGAAGAGACTCTACGACCTCTATCGGCAGAACCCGAGTTACTTTGTGCTGCTGGATGGCACATCCTACGCGCAAAACGTGCTTTTCTCCAAGAATCTCCAGGAGGACATCACGGCCGGTTATGTGCGTGCCGATGCGAAACTGTTGAACAACCGGCTTTGGATTGTGGGTGGCGTGCGCTATGAAAAGACCGAGGATCAGGGCCGCGGGCCGCTCACGGATCCCAGCGCGGTCTACGTGAAGGACGCGAACGGGAAACTCGTGCGCGATGCCCAGGGGCGCTTGATCGCAATCACCACGGACGCGCAGGCCCGTCAGCTCCTGTTGTACAAAAACCGCGGTTCCAACACCGAGACGACCTACGACGGCTATTTTCCAAGTGTGAACAGCAGTTTCAGCCTGACGGCGGACATTATCGTCCGCGCCGCCTATGCCCGCACCATGGGCCGGCCCAACCTGGCGGAGATTATTCCGGGTGTCACCATCTCCGATCCCTCCGCCGTCACCCGCACCATCAACGTGGTCAACACCGGGTTGAAGCCGTGGATGTCGGACGGATTCGATCTATCGTTGGAAACGTACAACGTAAAGGGCGGCGTCGGCACCATCGGGTTGTTCTCCAAGCAGATCAAAGACTTCTTCGGCGTGTTGCAGACGGCGGCGACGGCAGCGACGCTCGATCAGTACGACATTCCGGAGGAGTTTCCCGATCAATACGCGGGCTACAATATTGTCACCAAACAGAACGTGGGTAACGCGGAGGTGAATGGTTTCGAAATCAGCTACAAACAGGACATGTACTTTCTTCCCGGGTGGGGTAAGAGCCTGCAGGCTCATTTCAACTACACCGAGCTCCGCTTAAAAGGGGCCAACACGGCGGACTTCACCGGCTACACCCCGCGCACGCTGAACTGGGGTGTGACTTTTTCCCGGCCGAAGTATTCGGCGCGATTCAATGTGAACCAGAAGTCTCGGATCCGCAGTGCGCTGCAGGCGCCGTCGGCGGCCATTCCCGCCAACACCTACAACTGGTTCGCGCCGCGCACCCTCGTCGGGGCCGATATCGAATACCGCTTCTCCAAGAAATTCTCGCTCTACGCGGCCGCCATCAACCTGTTCGATGCCGAGTCGATCACCGAAAGATTTTCGACCACGACCAGTGTCCCCGAATGGGCCAAGATCATCCGTCGCTTCAAATTCGGCGCGGATTTCAATCTGGGGATCCGGGGATCGTTCTGACCCGGTCCCGATGCCACGCACTGTGAAAACCGGTTGCGTCGGTGTTGCCAGAGCCACTAACGCCCATGGTTTATCGTCCCCCGCCCGAGGAGGACCTGACTCCGCACCGGGCAAATCGGTTTCAACTCTAGCTTCTGTGCTCATGGTCTTCCATTCGCAGCCGCTCTTGCTCGCGCTGGCCATTTCACTCCGTGCGGCCGAGCCTGACTCGAAGGCCTTGGAGCAGGCCATCAGCGCATTCTTTAACCGCCATTTGCGGCATCCATAATTCCATGAACTCAAAATTGTCTCGTGTCAGCGTGCGGAGAGCGTTGATGGCCGGCCTGGCCGTACTGACGCTCTGCTTGGTGGCTGTTAGCGCCGAATCCGCCGGTCTTGGTGAAATCCAGGGCCGGGTATTCAATGTCTCAGGCGAAATCTACCTGAACAATGCCCGGATTGTCGTGAAGGGCACCAATCTCGAGGCCTTTACCAACAGCAGCGGCGAATACCTCCTGCACCATCTTCCTCCCGGGGAAATCGATGTCGTCGTCTCCTACACCGGACTCGCCCCGCAATCTGCCACGGTCCGCGTCGAGGCGGGAAGGACGGTGAGAAAGGACTTCGACCTGGAATCCGCCCGCAGTGTCACGACGGACTCAGGCAAGGTGCTGGTGCTCGATGCGTTCTCGGTCGAGGAAACCCGCATGAGCGCCCAGTCGCTGGCGTTAAACGAGCAACGCAACGCCGCGAACATCAGAAACGTGGTCGCGGCCGGCGAATTTGGCGATTCCGGTGAGGGCAGCGCCGTCGAACTGATCAAGTACCTGCCCGGGGTCAACGTCGACTCCTCGACCGCCGGCCAGGGGGTGTCGCTCCGGGGATTTCCCAGCAGCGGCACGCTCGTGACCATCGATGGCGGCGAGGTCGCCAGCAGCGCGTCGTTTGGGGGCGGCCGCAATATCGAACTGGGGGCGCTGCGGTTGAACAACATCAGCCGGATCGAAATCACCAAGGTGCCGACGCCCGATCTGCCGGCCAATGCCCAGGGCGGAATGATCAATGCGATCAGCAAGAGCGGTTTCGAACGTCGGGATCCCCAGCTTTCCTACCGCGCCTATAGCACGTTCAACAGCCGCGGATTCATCGGCGGTGGCCTGGCCAAACGCGGCAGCCGGCCGGAGTTGAACCTCCGCCCGGTGCAGCCGGGGTTCAACCTGGCGTACGAGTTTCCCATCAACAAATCCTTCGCGGTGAATTTTTCCGGGGGCGCGACGATGCGCACCAACCTGACTCGCGAGGTGCTCACGCCCTGGGACCTCAGTCGGTTGGCCTTGATGCAGGTGGATACAAACCCGGCCGAGCGCCGGGTCGACTCCGCCGATGTGGCCCTCGGAGCCGAATGGCGGATGGGGGACTACAACCTGCTGAAGGTGAATCTGCTCCACGTCGATATGGTGATTTACGGGGGCGAGGACCGATCGAGCTACGTCTTCGGCACCGGAGTCACGGGCGGGCCTGACTTTGCCCTGGGTGCGACACCCGGGGTGGGAACCGCGTATATGTTTGGCACGGCCTTCAAGCGCAACGAACGCACCCGCCAGGTTACGGTCAACAACACCTACAAACGCGGGAATTGGAAAATCGATTTCAATGGTTCGCTCGGGCGGAATCGGACCACCTACCGCGATGTCGACAAGGGCTATTTCGGCTACACGGATCTTCGCATCACGAACCTCGTGCTGCGGGCAACGGACGTCTACGGCGGCACGGCGAAATCCGCGCAACCGCGTGACATCACCGCGGTCGATCGGTCGGGGGTGGCGGTGGATGTTTTCGATCCGGGCGCGTATTCGATCCAGAGCGTGCGCAAGAACACCCACTATGACACCACCGATGCCAAGGATCAGGTGAAAGCCGACGTGAGCCGGGTCTTTGGCGGAGGGTTTTCAATGCAGGTGGGCGCAGCGTTGAACCGCCAGACGCGCGACGCCCGACGGGATTTTCGACTCTGGAATTTTCGTCCGACGGCCAGCGTGATCGAGCGCCAGGCCAAGAACTACGATGTGCTGAATCCCGAATATGCCGCGGATGCGAAGAACTATTTCGCCGGGCACCGGCCGCCGCTGGTCAGTGCAACCAAGTTATACGAATTGTTCAAGCAGCGCCCCGACTACTTTGTCTCGGATACCACCTGGCATGCCCAGGCCGTGCTGGGCTCAAAGTTTTTCCAGGAAACGATCTCGGCCGCCTACCTGCGGGCGGACCTGAAGCGATTCGAAAACCGCCTGTGGATCGTGGGCGGGGTGCGGTTCGAGAAGACCGAGGACGAAGGCCACGGTCCGCTGTTCGATCGCAATGGATTCTATGCCCGCGATCAGAATGGCAAACTCCTGCGGACCGCCACCGGCGCGCTCATCCCGCTGACGAACGACTTGCTCGAGCGAAACAAACTGCAGTACCAGAACCGCGCGGCCCAGGCGGAGCGGAGTTACGACGGATT
The DNA here is from genome assembly GCA_016209255.1 of Verrucomicrobiota bacterium. Taxonomy (GTDB): domain Bacteria; phylum Verrucomicrobiota; class Verrucomicrobiia; order Opitutales; family Opitutaceae; genus ER46. Next base: position 24,442 of record JACQWL010000567.1, on the reverse strand, counting down.
TTACCCGAGTCTGAATGCCAGCTACCGATTCACGGATGATCTGATTTTGCGGGTGGGGTATGCCCGCACGATGGGTCGGCCAAATTTGACGGAAATCGTGCCGAATACCACGCTCCCCGACGCGACTGCAGCCGCGGCGGGAACGGATCGGATCATCCGGGTGATCAACGCCGGCCTGCGTCCCTGGACCTCTGATGGCTATGATATCTCCCTGGATTCTTATAATTTCAAAGGAGGCGTGGGGAGTGTGGGCGTTTTTGCAAAAACGATTGCCGACTTCTTTGGCGCTTCGCAGGTCGCCGCGACGCCGGCGCTGCTCGAGGCGTTGAATATCCCGGAAGAGTTCGACGGTGAGTTTACCGGCTATGACATCTTGACGAAGCAGAACGTCGGCACCGCCCGGATCTCGGGCGTGGAGGCGAGTTATCGGCAGTCGCTGTTTTTCCTCCCGTTTTGGGGCAAGAACTTTCAGGTCTATGGCAACGCCACGGTCTTGGATCTCCGCGGACCCAGTAGTGCCGATTTCAGCAACTACGTGCCGAAGATCATCAACTGGGGGGTGAGCTTTGCGCGGGGAAAATTCTCGGCGCGGTTGAACTGGAACCAGCGCGGTCGGACGCGGCTGGCGCTCCAGGCGGTGAGTGTCTCCGTGCCGGCATCGACCTATCAATACCTGGCCCCGCGCACGACCGTCTCCGCCGACTTCGAATATCGATTTCACAAGCGGCTTTCGTTAAGTGGAACGGCCACCAACCTGACCGATACCCCCATCATCTACGAGCGCTACGCGCCGACGACGCCTAACTATGCGAGAAAATACCGGCTCATGGTACCAGGCGCGGAATTCACGCTGGGCATCAAGGGCACGTTTTAGCACTCAAGACTCAGTACGGGGTTCAATTCACCGGTCGCCTGCCTCTGCTCATGGCCTCCACTATCTCCTCCGTCGAGGTGCCGCTGTGATCCCAACAAGGATAATATGGCTCTCAATTTTAGGCTGTATTCGCGCCGCGAACGAACGGCAACGGTGCAGTTGGGTTTGGCTGTGGCGGCAATCGGGCATGCTGGCCATGGGCGGCGCGATTCTCGCGGCCGTCCCGGTGGTTGTCGCGCAGGAACCACCGACGGCGTATCCACCGATGCACCGGCTGACGCAGGCGGAGTACGATGGAACCTTGCGGCTCTGGCGCCAGAAATTTCCACAGTGGTTGACACTGCACTCGCGTGGACTCAGCGGGCAGAACATGCCCGTTTACCTGGTCAAGGTCACCGATCCCACCGTTGCCGACACCGACAAACAGGTGTGCCTCGTGACCGCGTTGCACAGCGGACCGGAGCGAAGCGGGACAACGGCGGCAATGGCCTTTACGGAATGGTTGCTCAGCGATGCACCGGAGGCCGCGGAAACGCGCCGGCGACAGATCGTGCTGATCATGCCCGTCGTCAACCCGCTCGCGATGTTTCATACGGACCGCTTCCGCAATGAACATGGGGTCGATCCCTATACGGGACTTGGCCGGTCAGGGAAAGTCTGGGACGTAAAGGCGCTAGCCGTGCTTAAGCCCGAGGAAGCTCCCGAACTCGTCGCGGTCGTCTCGGTCATCGATGAGTACAAGCCCGATGTGCACGTCGACCTCCACGGCACGGGCATGCAGGAGTATGCCCCCGAGCAACTCGGCGCGCGCCGGATGTATCATGGACAGATCATGTTTGAGGTCACCGGCAGTGCCTATTCGAATTTTGCGCTTCGTCCATGGGATTGGCGGGTGACCGAGGCGATGATCGCCGCGGGCCGTGAGGCGGGCTTTCCCTCGGATCGGTTTGAAGCCGATGCCCAGAGGATTTTCGGCGGCCCGGAACTCGCGCCGCTGAGCAAGAAGTTGTGGAGCGGTTCCGCCATGTTTTATACCGCCCACTATGGCTACGCGAAATATCACACCATGGCCTCGGCGCTGGAGGTGGCCTGGGAGCAGAGTGCGATCGCCCGCCTCCGCGGCCTGTTGCGGATCGGCAATGGCGTCTGGGCGGACGAACGCGTCGCGGGCTATCCCGTGAATCGGGTGAAGTCCTTTGTGGGAACATTTGTCACTGCGTACGGCCCGTCTGCCGCCGAGCGTCGCAGGAGCCGGATCGAACTCTGGAACCGGCAGGGCGATTTCACCCTGGGGATTCTCTATCCCCAGACGGTGGCCCGCGCCGCCGTGGTCTGCGCCACGAGCGCCGCAGCCAAGCGGGCGATCGCAACTGCCGATCTTCCGACGCTCAATCGCAACTTGCGCGGGTTTCTCGGTGCTCCCGCCGCCAACATCGAGCGCTTCATCGGTGCCGGTCCGGAAATCAAGCTGGGGCTCGAAACGCCGCCCGCCGCGCTCCTGCTGGCAAAAGATGATGCGGGCGGTCTGATAGAACACGGCATCGGCTTTCGTTTGCGGCTGCCTTATCGGCATGCGACCCACCTTGACCTCCAACTCAACGGCGAACCTTTGGCAGAGAGTGCCACCAACGGCTACGAAAGCTGGTCGGCGGATGGCTTCACGCAGGTGCAGGTAAATGTGCCGCCGGAGCGGGCTCGGCAGACTGGGCTCTTTTTTGTGACGTGCAGTTATCAGCCGGATCGGGCGCATGCCACGGGCTGGTTGCCACCGCCGGAAGTGCAGCAACGCCTGGCCACTGCCAAGGCCGAGGCAACGCCGCCCACGTTCACCGATGTGCCCTACGGCCCACATTTCCGTCAGACCATCGATTTTTGGCGGGCACGCTCGAATCGGCCGACTCCCTTGGTGTACTATATACACGGCGGCGGTTGGGCCGCCGACGATAAGAGCGAGATTCACCGTCATCTCGACGTGCGCGCCTTGCTCGACGCGGGCATCTCGGTCGCCGCGGTGAATTACCGTTTCCTCCAGGATGCGAACGCGGCGCGGATCACGCCGCCCGTGGAGTGGCCGCTCGGCGACGCCCGGCGCGGATTGCAGTTCGTGCGTTCGAAGGCGCGGGAGTGGAACCTCGACCCAACCCGCGTTGCCGCCAGCGGGGTGAGTGCGGGGGGCTGCGCTTCGCTCTGGCTCGGTCTGCATGATGACATGGCGGAACCGCAGAGCGCCGACCCGATCGCGCGCGAATCGACCCGGCTCTATTGTGTCGCAGCGAAGGCACCCGTGACATCCCTCGATCCGAAGCAACTGCGCGAGTGGATCCCCAATAGCATCTTCAGTGCCCATGCCTTTGGCTTTGCCGGGATGTCCCGGGCCGAATCCTTCGCGCCCTTTCTCGCCGCCCGCGATTCCTATCTGCCGCAGATTCGTCGCTTCTCGCCGATCGAGTTTGCCAGCAGCGACGATCCGCCGATTTTCATGGATTTCCCGACGCAGGACAAACCGCCAGTGCCGGGGGAAGCCCAGACCGATCCAAACCACTCGGCGGTGTCGGGCCTCATGCTCCAGCGGAAGCTGGAGGCGGTCGGGGTGAAGGTGGAACTGCGTTACCGCGGTGATAGCAAGTCCGGGCACGCGAACATTCAGGAGTTCCTGATCGACCTCTTGCGCCCCGCACCCACCGGATCGCAGCCGCAACGCAAGGTCGCGCCGTGATCGCTGCCGTCATCTTACCAGGCTGCGGTCGACGCAAAGGAAACGCCGCTGTCGTAGCCTGCAGCGTGACAGACGGTGTGAAAATATGCTCGGTATACGATTGGCGCTGGGCGTCTGGTGTCGCGCGGTGCTTTAGCCCGCGTTTCGGAGCGTTTCAGGGCGGGCTGAAGCACCGCGCTACCGCTTGCGGCGGATTTTCACCCCGTCTGGTGAGCGGCGGGACTGCTGGACGTCGTCCCTGCGCTCACGCGCAGGGCTACGAAGGCCCTCGCTTCCTCGGCTCTGGTGCACGACGCGTTTTGCGGTCGGAACCGCATGATTCCGGATCTGCCCCCCGGCCACTGCGCTCATGGCCCCGCAACCATCCGGAGGTTTCCCCTTCGCCGGCAACGCACGTGCGCTACGGACGCATCGTCGCGTTTTGCCTCGCGGCATTTCTGGCGGGCACGGGTTGGCCGTCCTTGGCGGCGGCCGAGCCAATCATCGATGTCTACGTCAGCACCGGCGACAATCATTTCCTGGGTTCGTCGCTCCCGATCGATTCACCGGCGAGCATCGAGGCGACGTTTGACCTGTTCAAGAACGTGAACCACACGCGGCGCATTTACTGGCGCGGACTGGAAGAGGCGAGTTGGGTCAGCACGATGCAGGCACGGCCGGAGAACTGCCGTTACTACTCGCTTTGGGAGTGGCTGCAGACGCTCTATGCCGAGGTGAAGCCCGACCAACTCGCCGTGAAGGCGGCCCACGCACGGGGGATGGAGATCTGGGGCATGGGATCGCTGTGGGATTGGGGTGCGGCACCGGACACACCCGGCTTTGGCGATTATCCGTTTTGCTATGAATCGAAACTTCGGCTCGAGCATCCCGAGTGGGCTCCGGCCGACAAGCACGGGGTGCGCCGGCAGGGCGGCCCGATCGAATTGGCGTATCCCGAAGCGCGGAAGGCGCTCGTTGATCTCACGGTCAAGGAGTCGGTGAAGGCCGGTTACGACGGAATTTGTTTTCTCACCTACGTGGAGAACTACTCGCTCCGCTTCGCCGACGAGTTCGGCTTCAGCGAGCCGATCGTCAGCGAATTCAAGCAACGCTACAAACTGGATCTCCGCACCGAGCCATTTCGCCGCGGAGCGTCGCGCGAGGATTGGCTGCGGTTGCGCGGGAGCTACGTTACCGCGTTTCTGCGCGAACTGAAGGCGGAGCTCGATCGGCATCGCATCAAGCTCGGCATGGTCGTCAACTCGAACGACCCGCGCCAACCTCAGTCGTGGAACGTGCCGGAGCTCGTCATCACCGCCGGCAGCCAGGTGATGGACGTCGATACGTGGGTGCGCGAGGGCTTGGTCGACGAGTTGTTGATCTACGGCAACAACAGCGGACCGCCGCAGCTCAAGGCCCTCGACGATCTTCTCTTCCTTGCGCGGGGGACGAAGACCGAAGTGAGTGTACTCACCTCCGGACCGTTTCGGGACGGCTGGAAGGCGTATCAGGCGAAGGGGGTGCCGACCGTGCTGGCCGTGAGCGACGATGTGCAACACCTGGAGCGCGGGTTTGTGCCGGAACAAACCGCCGCTGGGATGCGCAGCCCAGACGTGTTCGCCAGAATGCGTGCGCTGCAGCAGGGCATCGCGGGCGGTCTTTCCCTCGATCCAGCGCTGCTCGTCAAGTCGGCCCGGTCGGCGAATCTCATCGAACGCCGGCTGGCCTTGCAGGCGCTGGGCAAGCAGAAAGCCGGCGATCTCCAGCCGTTGTTCGCCGGGTTGGGGGATGCCGAGAATGGCGTGCGCTGTGTCGCCGCGCTGGCGCTGGGCGAACGTCGCGATCCCGCCGCCTGCGCGCCGCTGCTGCAGGCGATCGAGCGGTACGACAACCACATGCTGCGCGAATGCGTCATCATTGCCTTGCGGCGCATGCAGCCGGTGCCGGTGAGCGAGCTCTCGGCCGCCGCGCTCCAGTCGAAGAACCCCCGGATCCGGGAAGTGGCGATGCGAGCGTTGCTGGTCCACGCGACGCCGGCACTGTTGCCCGTTTTTGGCGCGGGATTGCAGGATGGCGCGCGGTTTCCGCGTTTCGCGGCCGCTGAAGCTATCGGCAATATCTCGAAAAGTCCCGAGGCAATCGAAGTGTTGTTGGGTGCCCTGGATCATCCCGATCCGGTCGTGGTGAACCGGGCGGCGGTGTCGCTCGGCAAGCTCGCGGCATTCGGGCGCCCTGAGACGCCGCGACTGCATCCGAAGATGCTGGCGGCCTTGGTCGCCGCTTTTCGGAAACATACGGATGGAAAGCGGGCGGATGCCGAATGGGGCTGGCGTCCGATTGGCAATGCCATCCTGGAGTTTGGCGACGACGGCGCGGCCGCGTTGCGCCGGATCCGCGACGACATCGGCGATCCGCGTCTGGCAGATCTCGCCTGGCGGGTCGTGGATCTCACGCAGCGCCCAAACACGTTCAGCTCGGTCACGGAGGAGCAGAACGAGGCGGCCATGCGCCGGCGCCCCATGATGATGGCGGCGGAGTTGGGCCGCGCCTGGCGGGTCGATCCGGTCAACGGCCGCGATGCGCAGGACGGCGTGGCGGGCCCGGTGAAAACGATCGCCCGTGCCATCCGGCTGGCGCAGCCCGGCGACACGATCCATCTTGCACCCGGCACGTACCACGAGAGCGCGGATTTGACCAACAAGCACGGGCTGCCCGGCAAACCGATTACGTTGGATGGGCACGGCGCGGTGCTGGATGGAAGCGAACCGGTGCGCGGGGTCGATTGGGAGTCGCTTGGCCAGGGCTTGTTCCGCCGGGTGAAGCTGCTGCCGCGCATCGACGACGCCATCATCGGGCGGTGGTTCTTCCTTTGGAACGGCCGGATGAATCACATGGGCCGCACGTCCAAGGGCCCGAGCGCGCCGTTGAAGCCACCGGCCGATCTTCAGCCGGGCGAGTGGACGTATGTGAAGATTGAGGACGCGTTCTATCTCCGGCTGCCGGAGGGCCAGGCCTTGGATGCTGCCAACATCCGCTACCCGGCGCGCGGCAGTGCGGTCATTCAGAGCATCAGCGGCTCGCATCTGGTGGTGCGGAATATCACGGGCACCCACGTCTATAACGATGGCTTCAACATCCATGGGGCGCAGCGGAACAACGTGTTTCTCAATATTGCCGCCATCGAGTGCGGCGACGACGGCTTCAGCGCCCACGAGGATGCCGAGTGCCGGATCGATGGTTTTGTCAGCATCGGCAACTCGACCGGCCTCTGCGACACGGTTTCCAGCGTCACCCATTATCGGAATGTCTATATCAAGGACTGCCTGGGCTATGACATCTACTTTATCGGCGACTCGCCGCACAGCATGGAAAACGTTATCGTCGAAAGCACGGCTGCGCGTGCGCTGGAGGTGTCGCAGCATACCAATCGTCCCCAGAACGGCCCCAGTTCCGTCAGCCTGAGAAATGTCGTCATCCGCCGCGTCGGCGGCAAGCCGGGCGAGGCGCGCGTCAGCCGCAACGGCAAGCTGACCTTGGAGCGCTGCACCTTCCTCGGGGTGAATTTCACCGTCACCCCCGGCGGCGAACTGACGGCGCGCCACACCCTGATCGGCGGGGATCCAAAACCGAACGTGCTGATCTTCCCGAACACGCTCTGGCAGGGTGAGGCGAACCGCTACGACTTCGCCAGCCTGCGCGTGGGCCAGACCAGCTTCACCGCGACGACGTTCGCCGATTTTCAAAAACTCACCGGCTGCGAGGCCGGCTCGAGGTGGGAACCCTTCACCACGGCACCAACCGAAATCGGTGCCGATGAATCCGTGCTGGGACCGCTCCGCCGCCCATAACCCGAACGTGAATCTTTCGGCCTTTTTTTCATGATCAAATATTCTTTGAACCGTATCTATGCCATCGAACCCCGATCCCGCTCGGAATCGCGACGGCTCTTTGGTGATCGTTGTAGGAGCCTGCTTGCAGGCGATTTTCCTTCCGCCATCGCGAGCAATCCGCCAGAGGCGGACAAGGCCCTGCCCGTCCTTCGGCGGGTCGCTCCTACCTCCGAATCGGTACGGCTGAGCCTCACCGTCTTCGCGATCGCCTGCGGAATTGGCACGCCACTCTTGCCCGCCGCCGAGCGCGTGCTTTTCGCCTTTGACGACCACAGCATCCCGTGGCAGCACAACCTGAAGCTCACGCTCGTTCCGGCGACGAAGCACCCGGATAATCCGGTGCTGCGCCGCGGACCGGAAGGTGCGCCGGACAACGGACACGCGGCTCTCTATGGCACCGTCATCAAGGAGGGCGGCACGTTTCGCATGTGGTATCTCGGCATGTTTGAGAAGGAAATCGTCAAGGGTCAGGCTCCCGGCATGTGGCGGCCCATGTGCTATGCGGAGAGCTCAGATGGTGTTCATTGGAGGAAACCGGAGCTGGGCCTGGTCAAATTCAACGGCGGCAAGAAAAACAACATCTGCCTGATCGAGGGCGAGCCGTTCTCGCTGACGCGCGTGAACGATTTTCTGTCCATCCTGCACGATCCGGACGACCCCGACCGAAGCCGCCGGTACAAGGCGGCCTTTATCGCGCATGTGCCGTATGACGAGGTGCGCGGTGGCATGAGCAACATCGGGGTGAAGGAAAAACGCATCTGCGCGACGATTACGGCGACGAGCGCCGACGGCTTGAAATGGAAAGTGGTCGGAGATCGGCCCGCGAATGCCCGGGGTGAGCGTTTCGAGGTGTCCGGCCTCTATCGTTTCGGCGATTTCTACTACACTCCTGGCCAGTTGATCGCGCCCTGGGCATGGCGCCCCGACGGCAGCGATGGCGGCCGGGTGATGCTGACGTATCGGTCGGCCGATTTCGTGCATTGGTCGCAGGCGAAGGCGTTCGCTTTTGCCCGTCCGGGCCAGCTCACCAACCCGCGCGTCACCGGGCAACAGACGCACATGGGCGCCGGGCTCTGGAATCGCGGCAACGTCATGGTGGGTCTCTATGGCATGTGGCAGGATGCAGCAACGCCGCCGCCGAAGGGTGCATCGCATAATCTGGGCGTGCGCATCGATTTGGGCCTGGTCGTGAGCAATGATGGAATCCACTTCCGGGAGCCCGTGGCGAACTTCAAGGTGATTCCGCTGGGCGGCGAGGGCGAGTGGGACGACATCGCGCTGCTACAGGGCCACGCGTTCGTGAACGAAGGCGACCAGACGATGATGTGGTACTCGCACTGGGACACCGGCGGCAAATTGAAGTCGATGGAGGTCGGGCTCGCCACGCTTCGCCGCGACGGTTTCGGCCATCTCTCGCCGAAGGAGGACGACAATGACGCCCACTTCGTGACCATGTTGGTCACGGCGGGGAGACGCGCGAAGCTCCGGCTCAATGTCGATGGCGTGAGCGCCGAGACGCCGTTGCGGGTCGAACTGCTCGATAATCGCGACCGGCCGTTGCCCGGTTATGCGGGAACTGCAGCCGCGCGGGTCGCGACCAACGGCACCGGAGTGGATGTGGTGTGGCCTGGGGCGCGCGGCGGAGTTTTGCCCGTCGGCCAACCGTTTGCGGTGAAGGTGACGTTTCCGGCCGGAAGCACGGCGCGGGTCTTCACGGTGTATGTGATCGACTGACGATGTTGAATCCACTGCAAGTAAACCGCGCCAGTTTGAAAGGTGGGCCGGGCGCTCCGTCGCCCGGCTTCTGCATCGAACGAACTTTCGAATGGAAATTTGGCCGCGCGCGGAGCGCACGGCCCACCTTCCGCCCTACTTTCATGCTTTTTCCCTTTCTGGCGGCCGCAGATTTCGCGTTGCGGTCGGGCCTCCTGGGAAACAGCTCCGTTGTAGCCCGCTGCGTGAGCAGCGGGATGGAAGGAAGTCCCTGCGCTCACGCGCAGGGCTACGAAAACCGACGTTTCTTCCCATCCGGAACAAAACGCATTTTGCGGTCGGGCCTGCATCGTCCCGGCCTGACAATCCAACGTGGCGTGACGCTTCTGGGCGTCGTGGTTCTTGCGCTTGTGGCTGAAGTGTCTGCAGTATCGCCGACCTCACAATCGGCTTTGGCGATCGGCGACCGCCTGGAGCTGCTCGTCGATCGGCACCTCATTGATCGAATGGACGGCGTGGAGCTGCGCTTGAATCCGCCGGTGGACATGGGGCCCGTGCTGGCTTTCGACGCGCCTTGGGACGGCAGGTTCTCCGGCTATGTCACTGTGCTGAAGGACGGCCCGGCGTATCGGATGTACTATCGCGGCAAGCCGGCCCCGACCCAGGATGGTTCCGACGACGAGACGACCTGCTACGCCGAGTCGACGGACGGAGTGCACTGGCGAAAGCCGAATCTCGGTCTCGTGGAAGTGAACGGCAGCCGGGAAAACAACGTGATCCTCGACCAGAAGGCCGGGCCGATTCCACATAACTTTACGCCGTTCCTGGATACGCGGCCGGGTGTTCCGGCAGACGAGCGGTTCAAGGCCTTGGGTGGCCTTTTCGACATGGCCGGTCATCGCTCGAGCGGCGGACTCGTCGCGCTGGTCTCGGCGGATGGCATTCGCTGGCGCCGGCTGCAGCCGACAGCGGTCATCACGACAAAGAATTATCCGGTCCAGTTCACCGACGCCACGATGAGCCCGGCGTTCTGGTCGGAACATGAGCGCTGCTACGTGGCGTTCATCCGCACCTGGAAAGACGACGGGACGAATACCCGGGTCGGTTGGGGCGGAAACATTCGCTGGGTGGGGCGGGTGACCTCCCAGGATTTCGTGCATTGGTCGAAGGTCGAGATGATGGAGTTCAGCAATGTCCCGCTGGAGCAGTTGTACAATAACAACACGAGCCCCTACTTTCGCGCGCCGCACATCTATCTCGGATTGATGGGGCGAATTGTCTTCAATCGCCCCGTGGTCACTGCCGCCGAAGTCGCGCGCATCGGGATGGACGCAAGATACAGCCACGACTCATCCGAACCGGTGCTGATCACGAGCCGGGGTGGCACGCGGTACGACCGGACCTTTCCCGAGGCGTGGATTCGAAACGGCATCGGCGCCGAGCATTGGACGTCGCGCAGCAATTATCCGGTGCTAAACATTGTGCCCACGGGGCCGAACGAGATGTCAGCCTACGTGCAGCATTCCTACGGACAACCCGGCTGCCATCTCGTGCGCTACAAACTCGAGACCGACCGGCTGGCTTCGGTGAACGCGCGCTTCAACGGCGGTGAGTTTGTGACCAAGCCACTGATCTTCACTGGCAAGAACCTCCTTTTGAATTTCTCCACGTCGGTCGTCGGCGGCATCAGGGTCGAGGTCCAGGACGCCGCCGGCATGGCGTTGCCCGGATACGCACTCTCCGATGCGTTGGAAATCGTCGGCAACGAGATTGAGCGGGCCGTCGGTTGGAAAGGCGGCAACGACCTCGGACGATTGAGCGGCGTTCCGGTGCGACTGCGTTTTGTCATGAAGGAATCGGACCTCTATGCGTTCAGGTTCAAGTAGCACTTTCCGAATCGCATGAGCTCGAATTTCGCACCGGTCCCGCGGCGCGAGGGTGACGTCGTCGCGACATTGCCGGCTGTCTCGACTGCCGGGGCGGTACGATACTGACAAGAGCCTTTTCCTATGAAGTTTGTCTCCCAGCTCAATCCCCGCGACCAGGCGCTCGCCGCCGCGCTCACGGATTTTCTACCCGAGGAAATTTACGACATCCATGCCCATCCCTATCACCCCGGGCATTTCGCGCCGGGGACGTGGAGGCTTTTCGGCGACATGGGCCCACAGGGGTGTGCGAAACATCGCGCGGCCCTGCAGCGTTACATGACGGTGAAGATGCTGCACGGGCTCTACTTCGGCATGCCGCACAAATCCGCGGATCGGCCGGCCGTCAACGCGTGGGTGGCCACGGAGGTCCGGAGCCAGGGCACGCCGCTCAGCCGGGCGCTGTTGCTCGCCGCGCCCACGGATGATCGGGCAATGGTCGCCGCGGCCTTGCGCAGCGGCCGGTTCTGCGGGTTGAAAGTGTACCATTGTTACGCGGACCGGCCCGACACGATGGATGCGACGGTCGAGCAGTACGCTCCGGAATGGATGTGGGAGCTTTTGCACGAGGTGCAGGGCTGCCTCACGCTCCACATCGTGCGCGATGGCGCGATCGCCGATCCGGAAAACCAGCGCACGTTGCGCCGGTTGTGCCGGGCCTACCCGCGAGCCCGGCTGATCCTCGCGCACATCTCCCGAAGCTTCAACTACCGCAACGCCCGCGAGGGCCTGCATGCGATCGCCGATCTCGACAACGCCGTCGTTGATACGTCGGCGGTGTGCGAGTCGGAGGCGTTTCGCACGGCGCTGGAAATCCTCGGACCGCGGCGCGTCCTGTGGGGCTCGGACTTCGCCGTCAGCGAAATCCGCGGCCGCTGTGTCACCACGGGTTCGCTGTTTTTCTGGCTGCACCCCGAACTGGTGCGCCCGGAATTCACCGCCCCAACGACGAGCGATATGACGCTGGTGGGACTGGAATCGCTGACGTGCCTGCGGGAGGCGTGCGAGGACACCGGCCTGACGCGCCGCGATGTACAGGATATTTTTCTGCAGAATGCGCTGCGGGTGCTCGAACCGCATTTGCCGCCGGCAACGCTTCCGGCCACCCCCACCGGCCCCGAGCTCTGGCAGCGCGCCCGCGCGGTCATTTCGGGCGGGACGGGTCTGCTGTCGAAGCGGGCCGAGATGTTTGATCCGCAACAGTGGCCGTCGTATTTCTCCCGATGCTCGGGCTGTCAGGTCTGGGATCTCGAGGATCGGCGCTACCTGGATTTTGCCGGCGGCATTGGCGCCGTGCTGCTCGGCTACGCCGATCCCGAGGTGACGGATGCGGTCCGCCGCCGGCTGTCGCTCGGCACGTATTGTTCGCTCGTCAGCCCGCAGGAGGTGGAATTGGCGGAGCGACTGCTCGCGCTGCATCCGTGGGCGGGCCAGGTGCGTTATGCGCGTGGGGGCGGCGACGGGATGACGATGGCGGTCCGGATCGCGCGGGCTGCGACCGGCCGTAGCGGAATTGCGTTTTGTGGGTACCATGGCTGGCACGATTGGTATCTCGCCGCCAACCTCGGGGAAACCGATGCGCTCAACGGCCATCTGTTGCCCGGTCTCGAGCCCAAGGGAGTGCCGCGGGAATTGAAGGGCACCGCGGTGCCCTTCCGCTATAATGATCTCGCTTCCCTCGATGCTGCGCTCGCGCAGTTGGGCGGAAATCTGGCCGCCGTGGTGATGGAGCCAATGCGCTCGCAATTGCCGCAGGACGGTTTTCTGGGCAAGGTCGCCGCGCGCTGCCGGGCCGCCGGCGGGGTATTTGTCATCGACGAGGTCACGAGCGGCTTGCGCTACGGTTTTCCGGGCGCGATGTCGCGGCTCGGCATCGCCCCGGACGTCGCGGTTTATGCCAAGGCCATGAGCAACGGATTTCCCTTCGCGGCCGTGGTCGGGCGCGACGAGATCATGAAGAGCGCGGACGGCAGCTTCATCTCGTCCAGCTATTGGACGGATGGTGTCGGTTCGGCGGCAGCACTGGCGGTCCTGGAAAAAGTGCAACGGCTGAAGGCTTACGAGTTGGTGTCGGCCCGCGGCGAAAAACTGCAGGTCGCGCTGAGGGAACTCGCGGCGCGGCACCCGCTTTGCCGGCTGGTGGTCGACGGCATGCCGGCCACACCAAAGATGACGTTTGACCTCGGCGCCGATGCGTCGCTCGCGCAGACGCTTTTTGTCCGGAAAATGCGGGCGCGAGGGATCCTGGTCTCAACCTACTATTACCTGATGGTGGCGCACGAGGAGTCGCACATCGCGCAGTTGATCGAGGCGGTGGTGGCGGCGTTGGCTGACATCGAAAGGATCATCGCGGCCGGAAAACTGGCAGAGGAGGCCGGTGTTCCGCGCGGGCGGCAGGGATTTACCCGGCTCGCATGAAACTGTGTCGGCCATGCTCGTCGCGGCGGTTCGTTGCGAACTGTCCCGAAGCCGGCAAAACCGGAACGACGGCTTGAAACAGATTGAAGCAGAAAGACCCAACACGGCGCAGCCGCGGCCGACTCTCCCCAAACGGAATTGCCACAAAAAGGCACAAAAATCGGAGGGCGAATGCAGGTCTCGAGGCGCCTATCGGCGCGCGGAAGATTTTCATCCGCCGGACGAATCCTCTTTGCGCCTCTTTGTGGCCATGGTGGTGTATCCGAGATCTCGCTCGATTTGCGTGAAACTCTGTCAAAAAGGCGCCAATCCCAACACTCAATGCTCCTCTGTTCTCGCTCTCGCTTCTGGGTGACGCCGGCACTGCTGCTGGCGGCCGTATTGTGGCCGGCTTTCGCCAGGGCCGACGTCAGCATGCCGGCGCTGTTCAGTGACAACATGGTGATCCAGGCCGGGGCGCCGTTTGTGATCTGGGGGCGGGCAACCGAGGGCGAAAAGGTCGAGATCGAGGTCAGCTGGGGCCACCCGCGACAGACGGTCGCCGGTGACGCGCAGGGCAAATGGCAGGCGAAGTTCGGGCCGCCAGCGGGGAAGGGGCCGCATCAAATCACGTTCCGCGGGCGGAATACGATCCACATCAGAAACGTCCTCGCCGGCGAAGTCTGGATCTGCGCCGGGCAGTCCAACATGGCGATGCAGATGGCATCCAAGACGAAGGACAATCGCGGCGTGCTCAACTACGCGGAGGAGATCGCCGCGGCGAAGTATCCGGAAATCCGGTATTTCCTCGTTTCGCGGGAGAAGAACGCCTCAGCGCCGGCGGTCATGACGGACCTGGACGGCGAATGGAAGATTTGCTCGCCGCAAACGGCGGGTGACTTTTCCGCGGTCGCCTACCTTTTTGGCGAACAACTTCACCGCGTGCTGCGGCGGCCGGTGGGCCTGATCGACAACTCCTGGGGCGGCACTGATATTCAGGCGTGGATGAGTCCGGCAGCCCTGGCTTCGGATCCCGATTTTGCGGAGCACCTGGCGGCGGCAAGAAAGGGGATGGACGAAATGCCAGCCGAGCAGGAGAAGTACCGGCAGAAGCTGCGCGAGTGGCAGCAGCAGGGGGCAAATCCCGCGGACAAGCCCCCGGCACCATACTGGCACCCCGGACACCGGAATATCCCATCCGGGTTGTACCATGCGCGGATCGCGCCCCTGTTTCCCGTCTCGGTGCAGGGCGTGCTCTGGTACCAGGGCGAGCGCAATGCGCCCAAGGCCTGGCTCTATCAACGCCTTTTGCCCGCGATGATCCGCGACTGGCGGGGCGGGTGGGGGCGCGACAAGCTGTCGTTCCTCGTCGTGCAACTGCCGCTGCTCGCTGCCCCCGGTGTGCCGGCGAAAACGTACAGCACGTCGGCCTGGGCGGAGCTGCGGGAAGCGCAACTGCTGACCGCGAAGTCCATGCCGCACGTGGCGCTGGCGGTGGCACTCGACGCGGGTGAGGATCACATCCATCCGCGCAACAAGCGGCCGGTCGGCGAGCGCCTGGCGCTGCTGGCGAGGGCGAAAGTCTACGGAGAAAAGCTGGTTTCATCCGGGCCACTTTTTTCGGGCATTCGCATCGAGGGCGACAAGCTAGAGGTTGCCTTCGATGAGGTCGGTTCTGGATTGCGCACCAACGACGGTGCCGCCGTCAGGGGGTTTGTCGTCGCCGGGGCGGACCGCCAGTTTTATCCGGCCGAATCCTCGATTGTCGGTCACACGATTGTTGTGCACAGCGCGCAAGTTGCGGCGCCGGTGGCGGTGCGCTATGCTTGGGCGGACTTTCCCGACGGCAATCTCTTCAACCGGGAAGGCCTGCCGGCATCGCCGTTTCGTTCCGACCATTGGCCGGAATCGACTTATGGCGTGAAGTAATAAATCCCAGCGACTGCCGTTTACGTTCCAAGAATTTGCCCCAATTCGCTTTCAAGATGAGACAAACCACTGCTTTTGTTGGAGCCTGCTTGCAGGCGACTACTCCCGCGCGCCGGAGCAGAATATTTCGCACCGCAGCACTCGGCCGCAACTAAAGGACATGCCAAGACATTCAACCGCGGATAACCCAGCGCGGCGGCGCCGCCACCAAATTCAAGCCGCTAGTCCGTTGACACAGGATCCCAATCCGCGGACGATCCGAGATCAATTTCTCCGCCTGGCCTCGGCTCGTCCTCTTGTGAAAATCAAGCGTTCGGTCTTGGGCTTCGTCGCGCCTCCTTGTGAACATGAAATTCCTCGCGGCGCACGAGGATTCTGTGGGATTGCAGTCCAGATGACGCGGATGGCCGGAAATTATTCTGCCTTTGTCCGCGCTATCAGCGAAATCCGCGGTCAAGAATTCTGCGCTTTGAAAATCGCCGTAAGCATGAGCGATCTGAACGGGTATCAGCCAATCGCCTGCAAGCAGGCTTCTACCCGATGAAAATCATCGATGTTCGCACCACGCTCCTGACCGGGCCCTTGACCAACGATCCTTTCATTAGCGAGCTGCGGAAGCTTCGCAGCGCGGCCTTCATTGAGATCATCACCGAGGGCCCGACTGGGATCGGTGAGACCTATGCCGGCTATTTCTGTCCCGAGGTGGTGCCACCCATCGTGGATTTTTTCCGGCCGATCCTCATCGGACAAACGGTGGACGACATTCCGGAACTGTGGCGGCGGATGTATCATTGCGGCAATTTCTGGTGCCGGGTGGGAGTCGGGGTCTCAGTGTTGAATGGCATCGAGGCCGCGCTCTGGGATTTGAAGGGGAAATTGCTCGGCCAGCCGGTGCACGCGTTGCTCGGCGGCTGCAAGCACGACCGGTTGCCGGCCTACGCGACGGGCGGCCCCAGCAATTATCCGAAGGAACGGTTGGCGAAGAAAATCGATCATTATTTTTCCCGCGGTTTTCGCGGTATCAAGGTGGCGACCGGCAGTCACTCGCCGGACAAGGGCTGGTATACGCCCATGAATCCCGCCGAGGCCGCCGAGTTCGAGGCGGACAAGATCGCATTCATGCGATCGCACGTCGGGCCGGACGCCTGGCTCATGTTGGACGGCCACATGGGCAACAGCCCGGCCGCGACCTGGACATTGGAAGTCGCGATTGCGGCGGCGAAGGCGGTGGAACCCTACAACCTGTTTTTCTTCGAGGAGCCGCTGCATTATACCGACCCGTGGGGCTACGCGGAACTCTGCCGGGCGACGACGGTGCCCATCGCGGGCGGCGAGTGTCTGACCGCCGCCTACGAGTGGCGCGTGTTTGCGGCCCAGGATTCCTTCGACATCGGCCAGCCGGATGCATCGTTCACCGGCGGGTTGGGGGAGTTCATGAAGGTGGCGGCCATGATGGCGGAGCGCGGGCGCAAGATCGCGACCCACGCCTGGGGTGCCGGCGCGTCGCTGATGCAGAATATCCACGCCGGCTTCGCGGCCGCCAACACCTGCATGCTGGAGGTGGCGCCCGATTACGCCGGCCTGCATGCCGACGTGATTGATGGTGGTCTAGTGATGAAGGACGGGTTTGTGCTGCCCCCCGAGCGGCCGGGCTTTGGCATCGTGCTCACGGATGAGATCAAACGCCGCTATCCTTTCCAACCCGGCTCCGGAGAATTTAACAGCGTACCCGGCAAGATTCTGTCGACCTGATTCCTTGCCACTGACTTGAATGTTTCGCACTTCGACGTAAACGCCATGCACACAGTGGGTCATCCATTCCAGGCCGGTAATTCCTTGACCGCAGATTGCGCAGATAACGCGGATAAATGCAGGAGAAACTCCGACTATCCGCGCCCTCTGCGCCATCCGCGGTTGATAGTCGCGGTCGGTCCATTGGTTGCGGTCTCAGACTGCAGTGCGGGCGTTAGGCGTTAAACCCATGAAAATCCTCGTCGACGTACCCGTGGAGCCGGCCGCCCTCGCGGCCCTGGAAAAGTCCGGGCCGTTTGAAATCGATGTCATCACCCCGCCCATGGAAACGGCCCGTCCGCTCGACGCCGCGCGCATCGCCGATGCCGACGTGCTTTTCTGCACCATCCCGCCCACGAATTTCGCCGACCTGCGGGCCCTGAAATGGGTGCAGATTGCGTCGACCGGATACACCCAGTTGTTGGGCCTCGATCTGCCGGCCCGGGGGATCCGCGCCACCAACTGCCGCGGTTGCTTCGATGTTCCGATTGCCGAGTGGAACGTCGCGATGATGGTCAATCTCAAGCGCGATCTGCGCCAGATGATCCGCAATCAGGATACGGCTGTTTGGGATCGCTCGGCGGTGTTTCAGCACGAGATTCGTGGCCTCACCGTCGGCTTGTGGGGCTACGGCGGCATCGGCCGGGAGACCGCGCGGCTGGCCCGGCACATGGGTTTGCGGGTGCACGTGCTCACGCGCACTGGCACAGCCGGCAAACGGGCGGGCGTTTATACCGTGGCCGGCACCGGTGATCCCGACGGTACGCTGCCGGATCGCGTTTTCGGCCCGGACGAAACCATGATTTTTCTGCCCACGCTTGATTTCTTGATCGTCGCCCTGCCACTCACGGCCGCAACCGAAGGCCTGATTGGCGAGCGCGAGTTGCAAGCCCTGCCGCGCACGGCGTTCCTGCTCAATCCCGCCCGGGGATCCATCATCCAGGAAAAGGCGTTGCTGCGCGCGCTCGCGGAAAAATGGATCGCCGGGGCCGCATTGGACACCCACTACCAGTACCCCCTGCCGGCGAGCCACGCACTATGGCGTTTGCCCAACGTGATTCTGACGCCCCACATCTCCGGCTCGAACCTGACTCCACGTTTCCAGGAACGACTCTGGGACATCTTTGGGCAAAATGTCGGGCGCGTCCTCCGCGGCGAGAAGCTCTTAAACGTATTGACCACCGCCCAGCTGAACGGCCAGTGAAGTCACCGACTTTCCACTCCCTTCCCGTCCTTCCAAAATTCAATGTCTGAGCATTCTGTGCTGATCATCGGCTGCGGCAGTATCGGCGAAAGGCATCTGCGCTGCTTCCAGCGCACCGGGCGGACGCAGGTAACCGCCTGCGACGCCAACCCGGCCTTGTTGGAAAAAGTGGGCCAAACTTACCAGGTGCCGGCCTGCAGCGATTGGGAAAAGGCGCTGACGCAGGGCGGCTTTAATGCGGTCGTAATCTGCACCCCGGCGCATCTGCACGTTGCGATGGCGGTGCGCGCCTTGCAGCGGAGCTTGCATGTGTTGATCGAAAAGCCGCTTTCGCAGTCCTTCGAGGGGCTCGATCAACTTTTCCGGGCTCGCAGCGAGTCCGGCCGCCAGGCGGCGGTGGCTTACATTTACCACGTCTACCCCTTTCTGATCGCGGCAAGGGAATTTCTGGCGCGGGGTGATTTCGGTTCCGTGCTGCAGGGCCGCCGCAACCTGCGCACGATCGTCCATCGGCGAGGCAACCAGAAGCGCGCGGCTGAGCGGTGTCCCGTGCTCACGGACTTCGTCGGCGACCCAGGCATTCATCGCCGGCCGATCGGCGGTCGCTCGCGGCAAGCCAAAATAGAGGCCGTGGATCTTCGATACCGCCATGTAGCGTTGCAGCGCGGCACGATGCTCCGCGCAGCCCAGGGCGCCCATCCCGGCGAGAAATTGCCATTCGCCCGGCGGAAAGTGGCCCGGATGATACGGGTGGGCGTGGATATCGTAGATTTCGGCCGGGAAGAATCCCGCGAGTTTGGCCGCAGCGAGCTCGCGGTCGCGCGGCGTAAGGTTGTCGACGTACTTCATGGATGCAGAAACTCCAGTGGAGCGCGATACCGCACATCCTGGCAGTCGAGGCGTCGCAGATGCCCGCAGAGTCGGGTCACGAAATCGGCGAACGGCGGACGCTCCCGGGGACTCCATGCCACCTCGGCCAGCGCCGCGATTCTCGGGAAGGCCATATAATCGAGACGGCTGGTCGTGGGGATGTACTCCGTCCAAAGCTGCCCCTGCACGCCGAGGATGTGGCGGGCGTGCTCGGCCGGCAGCTCCGCCGGCGCCGGTTCGTAGGCGTGGACCTTGTGCAGCGGCAGGTCTCCGCCGATCGCGAGCGGTTCCACTGACGGCGAGCCGCCCTGATAGTAATCGAAATAGACCGCGTCGTACGGGCACATGATTGCATCGTGCCCGAGCCGGGCTGCGGCGATGCCGCCGGCTGCGCCGCGCCAGGACATTACCGTGGCGCCGGAAGCCAGGCCACCCTCGAGTATTTCGTCCCAGCCCACAAGTTTCCGGCCGTGACGCCGGAGAAACTCCGCCATCTGTCCTATAAACCAACTTTGAAGGTGATCTTCGTCGCGGAGACCCAGTTGCCGCAGGCTCGCCTGGGTGTCGGCATCTTGTCTCCATTGGGTCTTCACCGCCTCGTCACCGCCGATGTGAATGTAGTCGAACGGAAAGAGCGAAATCACTTCCGCCAGCACGTCCTGCAGGAAAGCGAGTGTATCCGGTTTCACGTTGAACAGCGTCTCATGTATGCCCCACCGGCAGCTAACCTCGCGAGCCTTAGGGAGCAGGCCCAGCTTCGGATACGCCGCCACCGCCGCTTGGGCGTGCCCAGGCATCTCGATCTCCGGCAAGATATGCACGTGGCGTTGTGTGGCATAGGCCACGAGATCACGAATCTCCTCCTGCGCGTAATAACCCGTGACCGGCAGGCCATCACCCTCAGTTCGATATTTCCCATGCCCCTTGGTCGTCTCGCGCCGCCGGCTCCCGACTTCGACCAACCGGGGGTATTTTTTTATTTCGATGCGCCAGCCTTGATCGTCCGTCAGGTGCCAGTGGAAGACGTTTAATTTGTGCTGGGCCAGGAGGTCGATGAACTTCCGGATATAGTCGATGGGCTGGAAGTGGCGGGCGCTGTCGAGCATCACGCCCCGCCAGCGAAAACGCGGTGCATCCTCAATCTCGATGGCCGGTGCGTGCCACGCCAACTCGGGCCGCGGAACGCCCCCGAACACCGCCGGCGGAAACAATTGGAGCAGGGTCTGGCCGCCATAAAATGCTCCGGCTGATGTCGAGGCCGTGATTGTAATTTGCTCCGCTGCGACATGCAGCGTGTAGGCCTCCGGATCCGGCAGGACAGTCGCGGCCTGACGAAATTCAATCCGCGATTCCCCCGCTTCGTCCGTCCGCCGGGCCGCGATGGGGAGGGGCCAGCCGGTGCTTTGGCGAAGCCGGACCGCGAGCATTTCGGCCGCCGGAAAGAGAGGCCCGGAGGCGATTAGGCGTGTCGTTGCCCTTAGGGCAAAGACCGCGTCGCCAAGTCGCTTGCAGCGGACGGGGTGGGGAACGAGAGCGAGTACGGGATCACGCATGGGAGTTGATGAAGGTCAAACGGGTTACGGCGTTCGGCCGGTATCTGCTGGTTGGTCAGGTGCGCATGATCGCCGGTTGCCGCCCTCACGTATTGCGTTGGCGCCCACTGTCGCTGCGGAACGACGCGGCGGGAAGGCTGGCGCGATTGTAGAGACCGGCTTCGGGTGCGTTGCTCCACGCGTAGCGCACGGCGACGGGCGCTGGCACGTGAGTCGAAGCGACGAGCAACGTATCGCGCTCGATCCGGGCAGTAGCGGGATGAAAAACTCGGTCCATGCCGGCGAGTTCGAACGATGGCAATGGCGTGCGCCGCGCAACGAGAACGGGAGTGGCATGCGTGAAATGCACGCGCATCGCTGCACCCTCGCGCTCGGCAAAGGCGAATACCGGCCCGGACCATTCTTCAGGAATGCCGTAAACCTGCGTCTGAGCGATGAGTGCGAGGCGGCGGCCGATTTCCTGCTTGTTCGACAGATGCATTTCAAACGGATCGCCCAGGTCGATCGTGACTGCCATGGCGGTACTGCTCAACGTGAGCGCTTGCGCCTGGGCTTCGCGGAGCTGCGCCCAGGCCCGATCCGTCGAATCGCAGCCCAATTTGTAGTTGGCTAGCTGTACGAAATAGAATGGCAGATTGTCCCGGCGCCATGCCGCGCGCCAAGAGCGAATCATCGTTTGAAACAGTTCGGCGTATTCACTGACCCGCATCCAGTTCGACTCTCCCTGCCACCAGATTATGCCGCGCAGCGCACCGGGTTGAAGCGGAGCAATCATGCCGTTGTAGAGGCCGCTGAGCGCATCCTGGGTGCCAGGCCCCGCAGGTACCTTTGGCCAAGGCATCATGTTGTGGGTGCGTGTAGCCTTGGAGTGCTCGTCGGCCCGCCCCCATGCGGCCTGCTCAGCAGGATAGAGAACTTTTCGCTCCGCATACTCCGCGCAGTCCCGATGCCATCGTGCATCGATTTTGGAAAAAACCGATGTGGATCGGAGGGCGGCATCGCTTATCCAGGCCTCGATCGGGGTTCCACCCCATGTGCTCTGGATGAGGCCGACTGGCACGCCCAGTTTCCGGTGCAGGTCTCGCGCAAAAAAATAACCGACGCCGCTGAATCCTCCCGCGACCTGTGGTTCGCACACCTGCCAACGTCCTGGAACTGTCGTGGCCGGTCGATCCGCGACGGTATTTTGAACGTTGAACCGGCGGAGGAGCGGAAAGTTTGCCGCGGCGATTTCACTTTCAGCGTTCCTCGCGTCGGACAAAGGCCGGGCCATGTTTGACTGACCGGACGCGAGCCAGACTTCGCCCACCAATACATCGCGCACGGTGACGGTATTGCCTCCGGTCGCGACCAACTCGGCGGGCTCTGCCGAGGCCGGGACGCCGTCGAGAAAAACCTCCCAGTGTCCGACCCCGTCGGTCACGGTGCTGACGCGCTGACCCTTGAACATCACCGTCACGCGTTCGCCGGCAGCAGCATGGCCCCAAATCGGAAGAGGCGTGTCACACTGCAGCACGGCGTGGTCTTGAAATAATGGTGCGAGAGTTACGATGGCGCGACTTTCGATTGAAATGGGATATCTTGGTCTGCGCATGAAAAGAAAGGTGAGACCGCCGCCCACGATCGCGAGGGTGCTCTAGGCAAAAACGGCTTTCCAACCAGATTAGTGTATACATGCAGTATTTGTCAGGAGGGCGATGTCAACGATTCGTACCGGATTCCCGCCGTTTCCAGCCGATTTTGGTGCGGTGGTCGGCCCAATCACCAAGGATCTGCGGTGCGGCACGTAGATTTGAAGAATCCGGATGTTGAAGAATAGTTCTTGTTTACCTGTTAGTTGGAAACAAATAACGAACTCTCTGACGCGCATGACCGAGGCGCGGGGTATCTTCCTTGACGGATGGAGGCGCATCGATACGTATACGAATCGAATACCACCCGCATTAACCGCTGGGTTTCCGTTGGTTCACGATGAATACCCTTAGCCCCATTTGCTTGCTGCTTGGCTGGCTGTGCCTGGTGGGCCGGGCGTCGGCGGGTGAGACGGACTTGGCTGCGGTCTGGGAGTACCTTGCCGACAGCCAGTCCGTGGCGGCACGAGCGGCGCTGAAAGAATTGAAGACAGCCGACCCACGCACGCGGGCTCTCGCAGACGTTGTGCTGACGATGGCCCGACCGCCGGTGGCGGAGGGGCGTTTGCCGGAGTTGGAGACTACGCTCAACAGCCTCGCAAGTGGCGATGGTGACACGGCGGCGCTGGCGCTTTATCTGCGGGCGCGGCTGCATCAAGTGCATTTGTTGCGGCCGAATTATGCGCGGGCGGCGACGCTTTATCGCGAACTGGCGCGGCATTATCCCCGGAGCCATTGGGCGCAACTCGGGCTCGTAAAGCTGGGCATCGTCACGCTCTATGCCTTGCCGGAGCCCGCCGACCCGGCGGCGCGGTTTGCGGCGGTGAGCGGGTTGCTGGAGGGCATCGGCGAACCGGCGCTCCGGCGCGACCTGCAGTTGCAGATCGGATGGGCGGGGTTGTTTTATGACCGGCCGCTGGATGAGGTGCTGCCGCATTTGATCGCCGCTGACCGGGTGGGTGGACTGCTGGGCATCACGCCGGAGGAACTGGTGCTCCAGATCGGCGAGCTTTCGCTGCGAGCGGGGCATCGCCAGCAGGCGCGCACCTATTTCGAGCGTTTCCTGCGCGAATTTCCGACGAACATCCGCCGTTACACGGTTCAACAACGGTTGGTCGAGATCGGCACAACGGCGGGGTTGGAACCGAAGGGCGGCTTATGAAGGAGGACCGCAGTGTGCACATGGGACTGGGCTTGGTCTTGGCGGTGTATCTGTGCTCCGCGTACTGGGTGTGGATTCGCCCGGGGTCGGATGCCAAAAACCGCCCGATTACGATCCGCATCGCGCACTGGCAGCTCGAATTGGGTCCGGCGGACGGCATCGCCGCGGCAATCAAGCGTTATGAGGAGCTTAACCCTCACGTCAGGGTAAAGCAGATGCTGGTGCCGAGCGCGGGTTATCCGCGGTGGCTCAGGTCGCAATTCGCCGCCGACAACGCACCCGACATCGTCGAATATGGGGCGTGGCTCGGCGGGCTCTCGGACGTGCCCGTGCTCTATTTCGAGCCTCTGACGTCTCATCTGGAGGAACCAAACCCGTACAACCGCGGCACGTCATTGGAAGGCCTTCCTTGGCTAAAGACTTTCTCCGACGAATTGCTCGAACAGCGAATGAACTCGCCCGAGCCGGGACAATATTATGCTGTCACTTTGACGCGGGGCTCGTACCGGTTCTTCTGCAATCGCGACCTTCTGCGGACGATCACCGGTTCCGATTTCGCGCCACAGACGCTGGCCGAGTTCCGAGATCTATGGGCTCAGGTCGCGGCATACAGCCGCAAACGCGATCGGCCGGTCATGCCATTTGCTGGCAGCCGTGAAAATGCTTGGGCGTTGATGAACATATACATGGGCGGAGTAACGAACGGACTCAGCCGCGAACTGGACCAGGCCGGGTTCATGTACATCTATCCACGGCAACTCCTGTGGAGTTACCTGCGTGGGGAGTGGAGTTCTCAGCGACCCGAGAT